>DATFDV010000191.1:0-6872 GCA_035251855.1 Burkholderiales bacterium
GGCCGCGCCTTGATGCGCTCCTGCCAGGCGAGCGTCGAGCGGCGCGTTTCCGCCGCGGTGCGCCCCTTCTCCACCGCGATGCGCGCGTTGGCGGGCGTGGCGCCGTCCATGCGCACGAGGTGCAGCAGGTGCCCGCCGTCGTCCAGGATCGCGATGACCACGTTCCAGTTGTTCTTCTTCGCCTCGGCTTCCGCCGCGGCGGAAATCTTGCGGCAGTCGTCGAGCGTCAGCATCGGTCTTGTCTTCATTGCAGGACCTGTTTGATCTGTTCCAGAGCGTTGGGATCTTCGATGGTGGTGAGGTCGCCCGGGTCGCGCCCCTCGGCGAGCGCCTGGATCGAGCGGCGCAGCGTCTTGCCGGAGCGCGTCTTGGGCAGCAGGCCGACGAAATGCACCGCCTTGGGCCGCGCAATGGCGCCGAGCTGCTTGTCTACGGTTTGCATGACTTCTTCCGCCGAAGTGTTCTTGGTGGAATCCTTGAGGACCGCAAAGGCCAGAGGCATCTGGCCCTTGATCGGGTCGGTCACGCCGACCACCGCGCACTCGGCCACGTTGGGATGCATGCTTACCGCTTCCTCGATCTCGCGCGTGCCGAGCCGGTGGCCGGCGACGTTGATCACGTCGTCGGTGCGCCCGAGGATGAAGTAGTAGCCGTCCTTGTCGCGGATGCCCCAGTCGAAGGTCGAGTAAATGTTCTTGAAGTCCTTGAAATAGGTCTGCACGAAGCGCTGGTCGTCGCCCCACACGGTGCTCATGCAGCCCGGCGGCAGCGGCGGCGTGATGGTCACCACGCCCTTTTCCCCGTCCGGCACGGCTTTTCCGGTGCCCTCGTGCAGCAACTGCACGTCGTAGCCGTACACCGGGAAGCTCGGCGAGCCCATCTTGAGCCTGGTGCTCTCGATTCCCGGATGCGCCGAGAGCAGCGGCCATCCGGTCTCGGTCTGCCAGTAATGGTCGATCACCGGCCGGCCGAGGGCTTCGGTGATCCAGACGTGCGTCGGCTCGTCCAGCGGCTCGCCGGCGAGAAAGAGATGCTTGAGGGAGGAGACGTCGTATTTCTTGAGGTACGCCGGGTCCTGCTTCTTCAGCACGCGGATCGCCGTCGGCGCCGAGAACATCACCGCCACCTTGTGCTCCTGCACGATCTTCCACCAGATGCCGGCATCGGGCCGGATCGGCACGCCTTCGTACATGATGGTGGTCATGCCCGCGATGAGCGGCGCATAGATGATGTACGAATGGCCCACCACCCAGCCGATGTCGGAGGTGGTGAACATGGTCTCGCCTGCCTCGCCGCAGAAGATGTGCTTCATCGACGAGGCCAGCGCCACCGCGTAGCCGCCGACGTCGCGCTGCACCCCTTTCGGCTGGCCTGTGGTACCCGAGGTGTAAAGGATGTAGGACGGCTCGTTGGACTCGAGCCACGCGCAGTGCGTTTTCGCGTGGAGATGCGTCTTCGCCAGCTGGTCCCACGGCACGTCACGTCCGGGAACCACGGCCATCTTTGGATCGAGGCCGCGCGAGAACAGCAGCACTTTCGCGGGCGGGTGCTTGGCGAGCTTGAGCGCCTCGTCCACCAGCGCCTTGTAGAGTACGGCCTTGCCCATGCGGCTGCCGCCGTCGGCGGTGATCATCAGCGCCGGCCTGGCGTCGTCGATGCGCGCAGCCAGGCTGGCCGCGGCAAAGCCGCCGAAGACCACCGAGTGCACCGCGCCGATCCGCGCGCAGGCGAGGATCGCGAAACAGGCCTCCGGCACCATCGGCATGTAGACGATGACGCGGTCGCCCTTGTTCACGCCGAGCGACCGCATCATCGCGGCGACGCGGTTTACTTCATCAAACAGCTGTTGGTAGGTAAAGGTGCGGGTCTGGTCCACCTCGGTCGAAATCCAGACCAGCGCCTTCTGCTCGCCGCGGGTTGCGAGGTGGCGGTCGACGGCGTTGTGGCAGAGGTTGGTCTCGCCGCCGACGAACCACTTGGCGAATGGCGGCCGTGAATAGTCGAGGACTTTCGAGAACGGCTTGTGCCACTCGATCAGCTTCGCCTGCTCCGCCCAGAAGCCTTCGCGGTCGGCAATCGAGCGGCGGTGGAATTCGCGGTAGCCCGGCATGACGCCAAGTGTAGCGCGCGCGATTACTTCTTCCTGCCCTGGATCGCCTTGGAGATGCGCTTGAGCCGCTTGGCGAACTGCTCGGCGGCTTCGCCCAGCCGCGAGGCGTCGAGGTTCTCCAGGTAGCGCAGCACGCGCTCGAGGTCGTCCGGAATGCCGGGCTTGGGCGCCGCCGGGGGCGGCCGCGGCGTGGCCTGCAGGCGCTGCATTGCCAGGCGCATCAGATCCTCGATCGAGCCCGCCGGATCGGCCGAGATCGACGCCACCCCGATGCTGGTGACGAACTTGAGCGCCTGCTCGCGGTAGGTGACGCGCGCCTCGTCCAGCTCGCGACGCAGGCGATCGGCCAGCGCCACCATGTGCGCCGCCGCGGTATTGTTGGCGAGCACCATGAACGTGGCCTGCGCCACCCGTGCCACGGAGTCTTCGACGCGCACCTTTTCCGTCACCAGCTTGGCGATTCGCGTGACTACGATATCGGCGATGTCCTTGTTGGCGGCGAGCGCGATGGCGTCGTAGGTGTCCAGGCGCAGCGCCATCACCGACAGCTCGCCGCTGTGGCGCCGCGCGTGGGCGAAATGCTTGCGGCCTTCCGTCACCAGGTAGTGCGGCGTATGGGTGCCGGTGAGCGGGTCGTGCGTGGCGGTGCTGGCCACCGCCAGCTTCGTCTGCTCGAGCTCCCTGCTCGCGCGCACCAGGCGCAGCACGTTGTCCAGGCGCGAAAGCACTTCGGGCGCGTCGGCGGACTTGCCGATGAAGTCATTGGCGCCGAGCTCGCGCGCGCGCTGCTTGCTGGTGGGCTCCTCGTTGCCCGAGATCACCACCACCGGCAGCGCCTTGATGCGCGCGTCGTCGGACTTGCGCATGCGGCTGAGCAGCCCGAAGCCGTCGAGCTTCGGCATGTCCAGGTCGGTGAACACCATCACGATCGAGGAATCGGCCTGGATGGCGAGCCACGCCGCCTCGCCGTCGGCCGCCTCGGCGACGTCGAACGACACCTTGAGGATGTGGGCGAAGGTGGTGCGCACGAACCTCGAGTCATCGACCACCAGCACGCGTTTCTGCAGGTCGGTCGAGGTCGGCACCGGACTCACTCTTCCAGGTCGACCACTACCCGGCGGGTGACCCTGGCGTTGATGAAATCGTCGAACACCGAGGGCAGCTGGCTGAAGCGTACGGTGCGCGCCATGTCCTTGAGCAGCGGCGGCTTGAGGTCGCTCGCCAGGCGGCGCCAGACCGCTTCGCGCACGTCGTTCGAGCTCTCGCCCGAGTTGATGCCGAGCAGGCGCACGCCGCGCAGGATGAAAGGCATCACGCTGGTGTTGAGGTTCGGGCTGGCGGCAAGGCCGATCGAGCCGATCACGCCGTTCTCCATCATGGTGCTGCAGATCCACGCCAGCACGTCGCCGCCGAGGTTGTCGATGGCGCCGGCCCAGGTGGACTTGTCGAGCGGCTTGATCTTCTCGAGGTTGAGGTCGCTGCGCAGCAGGATCTCCTTCGCGCCGAGCTGCTTCAGCCAGGCCGACTCGCCCGGCTTTCCGGTGAGCGCGACCACGTGGTAGCCGCTCTTCGCCAGCGCGGCGAGCGCGATCGAGCCCACCCCGCCGGTGGCGCCGTTGACGAGCACCGGCCCGTTGCCCGGCTTGAGCCCTTCGTGCTCCATGCGCACGATCGCAATGCCGGCGGTGTAGCCGGCGGTGCCGAAGGCCATCGCGTCCCACAGCGACATCCCCGGCGGCAGCTTCATCAGCCACTCGCCCGGCATGCGGGCGTATTGCGCGTAGCCGCCATGGTGCGACACGCCCAGCTCGTAGCCGATGCCGACCACCGCGTCGCCCTTCTTGAACCTCGGGTTGTCGGAGCTGACCACGGTGCCGCTCAGGTCGATGCCGCCCACGCACGAAGCGCGGCGCAGGATCCTGCCCTTGCCCGTCGCCGCGAGGGCGTCCTTGTAGTTCACGTCGGAGTACGCGACCCGCACCACCACGTCGCCGGGATCGAGATCGTCGAGCGTCATCTCGACGAATTCGGCGCGAATCCTTTTTTCGACTTCAGTAAGCCTGTACGCCTTGAATCGTTCCATAGTCATTCGGGCTTGATGCCCGCCTCTTTTACCACGCGGGTCCACTTCTCGGTTTCCTTCGCCACGAACGAGGTCATTTCCGCGGGCGGCATGCGGATGGCTTCCGCGCCCTCGAGCTCGAAGCGCTTGCGCATGTCGGGAGAATCGAGGATCACGCCGACTTCCCGGTGCAGGCGATCGAGCACCGGCCGCGGCGTGCCAGCAGGCGCGACGATGCCCCACCAGTTGCTCACCTCGAAGCCGGGCACGCCGGCCTCCGCGATGGTCGGCACCTCGGGCATCGCCGCATTGCGCTTCGCGCTGCTGATGCCCAGCGCCCTCAGCTTGCCCGAGCGGATGTGCGGCACCATCTGCACCAGGCTGCCGAGGTTGAACTGCACCTGGCCGGCGATGGTGTCGGTCAGCGCCGGACCGCCGCCCTTGTACTGCACGATCACGAAGCTGGTTTTCGACTGCAGCCGGAACAGCTCCGTCGCCATGTGCTGGAAGCTGCCGATGCCGGCGGCGGCCGCGTTCAGCTCGCCCGGTTTTTGCCTCAGCACGTTCAACAGGTCAGCAACGCTGTTGGCGGGCGAGTTCGCCGGCACCATCAGCAGCGCCGGACCGCTGCCGATCATCGCCACCGGGTCGAACGATTTCATGATGTCCTGCGGCAGGCGGTTGAAAGCGATGCTGGTGGGGAACGCTACGGAGATGAGCAGCAGCGTATGACCGTCGGCCGGCGCCTTGGCCGCCTCGTTGGTGCCGATGATCCCGCCGGCGCCGCCGCGGTTGTCGATCACCACGCTGTGGCCGAGCCGCTCGCCGAGCTGCTGGCCGATGGCGCGGCCGACCACGTCGTTGCTGCCGCCGGGCGGGAACGGGATGATCAGGCGCACCGGTTTCGTGGGGTAGGTCTGAGCATTGGTGAATCCCGTGAGGGCGGCGAGTGCGAGCGCGAGGAGGACTTTCATGTCTAGTAATATGCCCTGCGATGAACTACAAGGCCAGCTTCCGTTCGATCAATGAGGAAGTAAGTCGCGAAGAATGGCAAACGCGCGTAGATCTCGCCGCCTGCTACCGGCTCGTCGACCGGTATGGCATGACGGACATGATCTACAACCACATCACCGCGCGCGTGCCGGGCCCCGAGCACCATCTGCTTATCAATTTGTATGGGCTGACCTACAAGGAGATCACCGCATCGAGCCTGGTGAAGATCGACCTCGACGGCGAGATCGTCTGGAAGCCGGACACCGACTACGGCATCAACAAGTCGGGCTACGTGATCCACGGCTGTATCCACCGCGCGCGCGAGGACGTGGCCTGCGTCCTTCATACCCATACCTCGGCCGGGATGGCGGTTTCGGCGATGAAGTGCGGCCTGCTGCCGCTCACCCAGACCGCGATCCGCTTCGCCGGCCATCTCGGTTATCACGACTACGAGGGGCCGGCGACCGATCTCGAGGAGCGCGAGCGCCTGGTGCGCGATCTCGGACCGCACGACGCGATGATCCTGCGCTCGCACGGCCTGCTCACCTGCGGCCCCACCATCCAGCAGGCGTTCAACACCATGTACCAGCTCGAGATGTCCTGCCGCGCCCAGGTCGATGCCATGGCGGCGCGCACCGAGCTGGTGATGCCGCCGGCGCAGATCCTTGAAAAAACCGCCCACCTCTATCGGCCCGGTACGCGCCGGCCGTACGGAATCCTTGAATGGCCGGCGATGCTGCGCCTGCTAGCCGCCGAGAGCGGCGGCTCCGGATACCCGCCTTACTGGCAGTAGCCGGTACTCGGCCGACTGCATCTCGTGCAGCCGGCTGACGGTACGCTGGAAGTCCGCGGAATTCTCGCCTTCGATGAACAGCTCTTCGGGCGCCGCCGCGGCCGAGAGCACCAGCTTGAGGTGCTCGTCGTAAAGAATGTCGATCAGCCAGGTGAAGCGCCGCGCGGCGTCGGATTGCTTCGCCGACATGCGCGGCACGCCGGACAGGATGATGGTGTGGAAGCGCTTGGTGAGGTCGACATAGTCCGCGTAGGAGCGCGGCCCGCCGCACAGCGCCTCGAAGTCGAACCACACCAGCCCGCCGGCGCGCTTGCGGTAGGGGATGCTGCGGCCTTCGACGTCGAGCGGCTGCTTCTCCTCTTCGACGTCTTTCAGCTCCTGAAAGATCCTCTCCAGCTGGGCGGCCGCGTCCGCGCCGAGGTGATAGACCTGGACCTTCTCCATCTTCAACCGGCGGTAGTCGACCCCGCTATCGACGCTCACCACGTCGAGCCGCGACTTGATCAGCTCGATCGCCGGCAGGAAGCGCTCGCGCTGCAGGCCGGACGAATAGAGCTGGTCGGGGTGGTAGTTGGAGGTCATCACGAACTCCACGCCGCGCTCCATGGTCTGCTCGAGGAAGCGGCCGAGGATCATCGCGTCGGCGATATCCGAGACATGAAATTCATCAAAGCACACTAATCGGTACCGTCGAGCCGTGCGTTCGGCCACCGCGGCGATCGGATCCTCGGTGCCCTTCAGCTCGTCGAGCTCGCGATGGATCTCTCGCATGAAGTGGTGGAAGTGCACGCGCCGCTTGCGCACCAGCGGCACGCACTGATAGAAAGCGTCCATCAGGAAGCTCTTGCCGCGTCCCACCGGCCCCCACAGGTAGACGCCCTTGGGCAGCGGCGGCTTCACCAGCAGGCGCTTCA
>DATFDV010000192.1:0-2998 GCA_035251855.1 Burkholderiales bacterium
CCCGCAGGCCGATGAGATACTATCGGGCCCGACCTGCCTGGGCTCGGTGCAGGTGCCGCCGAGCGGCGTGCCGATCGCGCTGATGGCCGATCACCAGACCACCGGCGGCTACCCGCGCATCGCCGAGATCGCCTCGGCGGATGTGGCGCGGCTCGCGCAGCTCGCGCCCGGCGGCAAGGTGCACTTCGCGCGCTGCAGCCTCGAGATCGCCGGCGAGCTGCGCAAGCACGCGCGCGAGCGGCTGCAATCGGCGCTGCGCGGCATCGCCTGGGAGTACGGCAAGAAATGAAGACGATCGACCAATGAAGAAGATCGATATTAATTGCGACATGGGGGAAAGCTACGGCGCCTGGACGATGGGCGCCGATGCCGAGGTCATGCCGCACATCAGCTCGGCCAACATCGCCTGCGGCTTCCACGGCGGCGATCCGGCGACGATCCGCAAGACCGTGCGTCTGGCGGTGGACCACGGCGTCGCCATCGGCGCGCATCCGTCGCTGCCCGACATCCAGGGCTTCGGCCGGCGGGCGATGAAGATCTCGCCGCAGGACATGTACGACCTCGTGGTCTACCAGGCCGGCGCGGTCGAGGGCTTCGCGCGCGCCGCGGGCACGAAGCTGCACCACATCAAGTGCCACGGCGCGCTCTACAACATGGCGGCGATGGATGAGGGGCTGTCGGAGGCGATGGTGCGCGCAGCCAAGGATCTGGGCGTGATGCTGTACGTCCTCTCCAAGAGCAGGAATTACGAGATTGCGAAAAAGCTCGGTGTTCCCGTGGCGGGCGAAGTGTTCGCTGACCGCGGCTACTCCGACGACGGCACGCTCGCGCCGCGCGACAAGCCCGGCGGGATGATCGAGGACGCGGCGAAGTCGGTGAAGCAGGCGCTGGCGATGGTGGAGGAGGGCTACGTCACCAGCCTGTCGGGCAAGCGCGTGCAGGTCGCCGCCGACACCATGTGCCTGCACGGCGACCAGCCCGGCGCGGCCGCGTTTGCCCAGGCGATCAGGAAGGCCTTTTCGGAGCGACGCATTTCTGTTGCGGCACCTTGAGCTGCGCGTGCCGCCGCCGGTGGTGACGGCGGCGTTTGCGCTCTTCATGTGGCTGGTGGCGATTCCATTTCCGGTGCTCGACCTCGATCTGCCGGCGCGCATCGAGGTCGCGGCGGCGCTTCTCGCCGTTGCCGTAGGCATCGGCGCGGCGGCGCTGCTCGGCTTCCGGCGGGCGAAGACCACCATCAATCCGCTCAAGCCCGAGGCGAGCACCGCGCTCGTCACCGGCGGCATCTACCGCTGGACGCGCAACCCGATGTATCTCGCGATGCTGCTGGTCCTCATCGGCTGGGCCTACATCGTCTCCAACCTGGCGGCGCTTGTTATGCTGCCGCTCTTCGTGTCCACCCTGACCCGCCTGCAGATCGAGCCGGAGGAGCGTGCCCTGCACGCGCGCTTCGGCGCCGAATTCGAAAACTACCGCCGCAAGGTCCGCCGATGGCTGTAAGCCTCTTCACGCCGCTCGAGCTGGGCGGCATCACGCTGCCCAACCGCATCGTCATCTCGCCGATGTGCCAGTACTCCGCCGACGACGGCTGCCTGAGCGACTGGCACATGGTCCACCTCGGCCACCTGTCGTACTCGGGCGCCGGGCTGATGATTCTCGAAGCCACGCACGTCACGCGCGAGGGACGCATCACGCACCAGTGCGCCGGCCTCTACAACGAGCACAACGAAGCCGCGATGAAGCGGGTGATCGACGCCTGCCGGCGGCTGAGCCCGAACCCGATCGGCGTGCAGCTCGGCCATGCCGGGCGCAAGGCTTCGTCGCAGGTGCCGTGGGAAGGCCGCGAGTGGCTGCGCGAGGATCAGTCGCCCTGGCGGACGGTGGCGCCTTCGGCCATCGCCTACGGCGAGGGTTGGCATACGCCTCACGAGTTATCAATCGGTGAAATTCGTGCGCTTATCGATGCCTTTGCCGCCTCCACGGAACGCGCGAAGCGCATCGGCTTCGATGTGGTCGAGCTGCATTCCGCCCACGGCTACCTCCTGCACCAGTTCTGGTCGCCGCTGAGCAATCGCAGGACGGATGCCTATGGAAAGGATCGGCTGAAGTTTCCGCTCGAAGTCGCGCGCGCCATGCGCGAAGTCTGGCCGCGCGAGCGCGCGCTGGGCGCGCGCATCAGCGCGAACGACTGGATGGCGGGCGGCCTCGGGCCGGACGACGCGGTGACCTACGCGCGCGAGCTCGAGCGCATCGGCCTCGACTATGTCTGCCCCTCGAGCGGCGCGCTCGTGCCGCAGGCGCGCATTCCGATCGCGCCGGGCTACCAGGTGCCGTTTGCCGAGAAAGTGAAGAAGGCCACCGGCATCAAGGTGCAGGCGGTGGGCATGATCGCCGAACCGCGACAGGCCCAGGAAATCCTGGCGTCTGGCAGGGCCGACATGGTCGTAATGGCGCGTGCCTTCCTCGACAACCCGCGCTGGCCCTGGCATGCGGCCGAGCAGCTCGGCGTCGAGCTCGCGTATCCGCCGCAGTACGCCCGCAGCCGGCACGACCTGTGGCCGGGGGCGAAAATGGCTAGAGGGGGGAGTTGGAGCGGGGACTGAGATTCGGACTCAGATCTCGATCGGGGATTGACCGCGCTCTTGCCGTTGAGCTATCCCCGCGCCAGGACTCCAATATGTATCGTTATTTCTATTCCCTCAATGCTCAAGGCGGACTAGGCGGGTCTTACGATCCCTTGACCACCTTTAGCTGATTGTCGACAGACTTCACGCCGTCGACCTTGGAAGCGACCTGACCGGCGCGGTTGCGCTCCCCCGCGGTCGCGGTAGTGCCCCACAGCGTGACGCGGCCCTCGGCGGCGGTGACGTCGATGCCCGCGGCCTGCACTTTGGCCTCGCCCTCGAGCGCCTGCTTCACGCGCTGCGCGAGCTCCTTGTTGGGGTCGGGCTTCGGCGCTTCGGGCGCCTTCGCCTCGGCGGCGGGCTTGGGCGCTTCG
>DATFDV010000193.1:0-3108 GCA_035251855.1 Burkholderiales bacterium
GCGCCTGCGTGACGCCGAACTGGCTGTCGGTCTCGAGGTGCGGGTCGTGCGGATCGTAGACCTGGGAGGCGATGGTCTTGAAGCCCGGCTTGTAGACGAGGAAATGCAGGTGCGCCGGGCGCATGTTGTGGCGGCCCTGCGCCGCGAGCAGCGCGCCGGCGGGCCCGTCGGTCGGCACCGGATAGCCGGCCGGCTTGACGGTGGTGAAGCTGAACGAGCCGTCCGCCAGCGTGGTGAACCTGCCGCGCAGGTTCATCTCGGCCTGCGTCGGGTCCTGGTTCTCGTACAGGCCGACGGTGGAGGAATGCCAGACATCCACCTGCGCACCGCTCACCGGATTTCCATTCCGGTCTTTCACGAAACCCTTGAAGGCGAGCCGCGGCCCGGGCGTGGGCGAGCGCAACAGCGAGGCACCGTCCTCGCACTTCGGCGCGCCGGCGCGGAAGAACGGGCCGAGGTTGTTGGCCTGCGTCGGCTGCGCGTTGTTGATCAGGCAGACCAGGTTGGAGACGCCGAGCGCGCCGGCCAGCAGCATCGCCTCGTTATGGCTCGGCGTGGTTTTCTGGCCGATCGCATTCACGGTGCCGATGGCTTCCTGGAACTCGCGCTCAGTAAGACGCGTTTCCCTGATAAACGCATGCAGGTGCTTCACCAGGTTGGAAAGCACTTCCCTGGTTCGCGCATCGGGCGTGCGATGCATCTCGCCGAGCACGGCCTCGGTAACGTCTGCTTCGCTGCGGATGATCATGAGGCGCTTCCTCCCGGGGGAGGAAAGTCTAGCTCAGCCGCGATGGCCGCGTTGGCCGCCCCGATGTTGTCCGCCACCGCGCTGCTCAGCGCCGCCGCGTCGCTCGCCGCCGCCGCGCGCCTCGCGTCCGCGCTGGTTGTGATGGCCGTCGCTGCGCTGCTCGCGGCGCGGTTCAACCGATCGATGCTCGCGCCCGGGCTCGCTGTGGCGCACCGTGCCGCGATGCTGCTGCGAGGTGCCGCTGGCGGCCGGCATCGGCTGGCGCTGCTGCACGATCGGCCGGCGCTGCGCTTCCGGAACCCGGACATGCGGCCTCACGGTGACGCCCTGCGCGCGATGGACCGGCGGGCGATGCTGCCATCTTCCCGGCACGACCTGGTGTTGGTGGCGATGCACGTGAACCGGGCGATGGATCACGCGCACGTGCCGGTGGTGCCAGTCGGGCGCGCTGTAGAAGAAGCCGTGCGAGACGGTGACGTGGAAGGGCGACCACGGCCGCCAGAAGACCGGGCGGTAATGCGGACCCCACCACCATGGACCGTAGACGATGTAAGGATCGTAGTAGCGCACATAGACGACCTGGGCGCGCGGCTGGACCACGATCGCCTCGCCCTGCTGGTACACCGCCGTCTCGTCGCTGCTGACCAGCTGGCCGTTCGCCTGCGCCCGCCGCCGCAGGCCCTGCACGGTGTCCATGACCTGCGCCTGCTGGCCGAGGAATGCTTCGCCCAGGTCGCGCAGCCACTGCGGGCTCTCATCCATGCGCGCCAGCAGCTCCGGAAAGGCGAGCAGCGACTTGACCGAAGGATCCCACGGCTCCTGCTCGGCCGCGCGTACCGCGTCATCGCCGCGCAGGTGCGGGTTGGCGCGCGAAAACGCGGCGGCGGCGGCGACATCCTCGGGATAGGTCGCCGCCATCAGCACCTGCGAAAGCACGCCGTCGGTCTGCAGGGCGACCGGGGCGAGCAGGGCATCGAGCTCGGCCTGTGAATACACCTTTTGCGCAAAGGCGGGGGCGCCGATGGCAATGGCGGCCAGGAGTCCAAGGAGCCATTTCATGCGGCGAATCTATGCCCCGCCCGGCGCTGCGTCTGTCGGATTGTGTAACCAGATGTACGGGCGCGGCGGGCACGCATCCTGCGGTAGCCGGGCATGCCCGCCCCCAGCACGCTCCTCGGCGCCCTCACCGGGCTGGTCCTGTCGCTCGCCATCGCGCTGGTGGTGGTCCTCGCGGCGAACGGGAAGAAAAATCCCGGCGTCGCGCCGGAGGCGTTTTCGGCTGCCGGCGGGGCCAGCGCCCCGTTGCCGCACGAAGATCCCGAGCGCGGCTCGTTCGGCTCGCTCGACCTGAACCAGGACGGCAGGCTCTCGCTCGCCGAGGCCGCCGGCTACGGCGACATCATGACGCGCTTCCGGCGCGCCGACCGCAACAAGGACGGCAAGCTGACGCGCACCGAGTTCGACCGGCTGGCGAAGCTGCCGGAGCCCAAGCCCCGCCGCAAGCCTAAGCTGCGGCTTCGCGAAGACGCGGCTGCGTCTCTGTCTGCTGCGCGGCGTGAAGGGCAATGATCGCCTTCACCGGCAGGTGATCGGAGGCGGCTTCGGCTAGCGGCGTGCGGTGCGCCTTGAGCGCCAGCAGCGCGTGGCGCGGGCGCACCCAGACGCGGTCGAGCGCCACCAGCGGCCAGCGCGACGGGAACGAGCGCTCGGCCGGGCAGCGGCCGAAAAGCGCGTTCATCCAGCGCAGCGGCCGGCCAAGCGGCAGCCATTCGTTGATATCGCCGAGGACCACCACGCGCTCGTAGGTAGGGGTGGCGCGGATCATTTCGAGGATCTTCTTGACCTGGTAGCGCCGCTCCGCCGGCCACAGCCCGAGGTGCGTGACGATCACGCGCACCGTCTCGCCGTTGACCTCGAGGTCCACGTCGAGGGCGTTGCGCGGCTCGCGCCCGGAATAGGTGAAGCCCAGGCGGCGCACGTCGAGCACCTTGCGCCTTGTGAGGAGCGCATTGCCGAAGGGGCCGTCGTGGCGGGCGAGGGTGAGGCCGGGGATCGCCTGCATGCCGAGCTTCTGCGCGATGTAGTCCAGGCGGTAGTCGACCTCCTGCAGGCCGATGGTGTCGCAGCCCAGCTCCTCGATCACGCGCGCGATGCGCGCGGCATCCTTCTTGCCGTCGCTGCCGCGGCAGCCATGCACGTTGTACGAGGCGATCCGGAAGCACTCCGGGCCGAGCTGCGCATCGAGCGCGCGCCAGTTAGCGAGGCTGTTGCTGGGCTTCGCCATGCGCGGAGGATTTTGTTCCGCCGTGGGCGGATAGCCTTCGCTCCATGCGGGTGAACCAGCGCTTGACCGCCCAGGC
>DATFDV010000194.1:0-12075 GCA_035251855.1 Burkholderiales bacterium
TCGGCGAGCGCGCGATAGGACGCCACCTTGTCGCCGGCGCGCATCATGGCGGCGACCACGATCCACGGCACCGCGGGATCCAGGCCGCGCTCGCGCGCCAGGGTGGCGCGGTGCGCTGCACGCTCCTCACGCGTGAAGCGATACAGGGCGGCGTCCAGGAACGGCGGAAAGTGCACGAGGCGCTCCGCCGGCACCAGCACCTTCAGCCCGGCGACGTCGTCGCGCGAGGGCGAGAGCACGAGGCGCGCATGGCCGATGGCGTCGGCGGCAGCCTCGTGCCCGATCGCCCAAGGTCCGCCGGCGCGCTTCTCCGCGTAGGACGCTTCCGCGATCACGTACGGAATGCCGAGCGCGGCGCTGACCGCGGGTCCGAGCCAGTCCGGCGCCTTGTAGTAGACGTGGTAGGTGAACCACAGGCTGGGCCGCAGCTCGGGCGGCGCCGTGCGCCATCCCTGCACCAGGCGCTCGGCGAGCGCCGCGCCCTGGCTGCGCAATGCTTCCTGACGCGCACCGTCGCCGTCACCGTCGAAGCTGCGGAAGGTCGAAACCAGCTCGATGTGATCGGCGACGCGCTCCAGCGCATCCATCAGCAGCCCGGCGACGCGCCGGTCGCCGGAGGGCACCGCGTGCGTCGGCGGCTTAAGCGGAGCGTAGAAGGCGATTCGCACCGAGCCCAAACTTGCGCGCGAGCGGCTCCAGATTCGCGTCGAGCGCGAACGTTTCCACCACGCGCGCCTGCCCTGCGCCGCCGAGGGCACGACGCCTCGCCGGATTGCCGATCAGCGCCTCGAGCGCGCGCGCCAGCGCGTCGGGGTCGTTCTCCTCCACCAGCAGGCCGCTCTGGCCGTCGCGCACCAGCTCCGGGATCGCCGACACCCGCGTCGCCACGCAGGCGAGTCCCTGGCTCTGCGCCTCCATCAGCACGTTCGGCAGGCCATCGCGGTCGCCGTCGCTCGCGATGCGGCTCGCGAGGGCAAATACGTCGGCGCTGCGGTACTCGATGAGGAGCTGGTCCTGCGTAAGCGCACCGCGCCAATGCACACGCTGTTGAATATTCAGTTGCCGCGCATGTTGAACCAGGCGCTCCTTCAGCGGCCCATCGCCGACCTGCACGAATTTCCACTGCAGCTGCGGCGAGATGCGCGCCAGCGCCTCGAGCAGCACGTCGACGCCTTTTTTCTCGATCAGCCGCGCTACGGACAGGATGACCACCGGCTCGCCATCACGCGAAGAGGGCTGTCGTGCGAACCGCGTGAGATCGACGCCGTGATAGACCAGCTCGACGCGTCCGGGCGGCGCGAGCGCCGCCAGGTGCTCGCGGTTCGCCGCGGTGCAGGTGACCAGCCATTCGCAGCTCGCCAGCTTCTCGCGCTTTTCCCATTCGGGCGTGGTCCAGATGTCCTTGGCGTGAGCGGAGCCGCTCCACGGCAGGCCGCGCAGCAGCGCCGCGTAGCGCGCGACTGAAGCCGGCGTGTGGAGGAAATGGGCATGCAGCCGCGTCACGTCGGCGGGCAGCTCGGCGGCGAGCACCAGCGCCTGGCCGAAGCGGCGGATGCGATTGGGCGTCGGGTCACGCAGCAGATCTCTGAACCAAACCGCTCGGGATCTTTTGTATCCGGGCAATCTGCGCGACCTGAGCCATCCACGCAAAACCCGGAACGGCTCAAGAAAAAGATACTCGGGCAAATAGAGCAACGCGGCGCGGATCTCGTCGTGCACCGCGTGGCGGCGGGCGTCGGTGGGGCGGCGCAGCGAGACGATGAGGATCTCCAGCCCGCGCCGCTCGAGCGCGGCGAGCTCCTGCGCGATGAAGGTCTCGGAGAGGCGCGGATAGCCCTTCAGGACGAAGGCAACCCGCAAAGTTCAGCCGATGCGCGAGATGCGCGCGCGCGCCGACTCGACCCCCGGCTGCTGGATCCAGGGCTCGACCAGGCGGCCGACGTTCTTCAGTCCCTCGAGCAGCCCGGGCACCACCACCTCGGAAGGCAGGCTCTGGCGCGGCAGGGCGCGCAGCGCCGCCGCCATCACGACCGGGTCGTAGGTACCGTCGTCGGAAAGCATGCTGACCAGGCCGAGGTCGGCGGCGCGCGAGGCGCGGATGAACTGCTCGAGGCGCGGCTCGGTGCGCGGCACGATCAGCGCCCGCTTGTTGAGCGACAGCACTTCGCAAAACGTGTTGTAGCCGCCCATGGCGACCACGCCGGCAGCGCGCGCGACCAGCGCCTCGAGCTGACCATGGAAGGTGATGGTGTCGACGCGCTTGAGCTTCGCAGCGCGGTCCATGAATTCGGCCTGGCGCTCCGACTGCATGAACGGTCCGAGGACCAGCAGCGCCGGGTACGGCAGCAGCAGGTCGTGCTCGTAGGCGCGCAGCACCCAGTCGATCAGCCCTTCGCCGTCGCCGCCGCCGCCGGTGGTGACCAGCAGGAACGGCTTGTTGCAGATTTCCGGCAGGCGTGGCGGCGCGCCGTGCGTCGGCACCTCGCGATGCAGGTAGCCGGTGTAGACCATCTTCTCGCGCACCCGCGCCGGCAGGGCGATGCCTTCGAGCGGATCGCAGATCTGCGGCAGGCCGTAGACCCAGATTTCGTCGTACAGGTCGCGCAGCGCCGGGATCGCCTTCTTGCGCTGCCACTCCGGCTCGAGCAGGCGCGGCTCGTCCATCACGTCGCGCAGCCCGAGCACCAGGCGCGTGCCGTCGCGCTTGAGCATCTTCAGGGTCTGCGTCAGCTCGCCGCGCAGGCCGACCGGCTCCTTGTCGACGATCAGCATGTCCGGGCCGAACGCCTCGGCGGTGTGCTGGATGATCGAGGCGCGCATCGCCATCGTCTCGCGGATGTCGAGGTGCAGGTTGAGCGGCGTGTACTCGCCGTTGCGCAGCTTGACCACGCCGGGCACGCGCACGAAGTCGACGCGCGCCTTGAAGTCGAAGCTGCCGATGATCGGCGAGCCCGACAGGATCAGCACCGAGAGCTGCTTGAAGCGCTCGACCAGCGAATGCGCGATCGTGCGGCAGCGGCGCAGGTGGCCGAGGCCGAAGGTGTCATGGCTATAGATCAGTATGCGGCCGTCGCCCCGCCTGGTCCTCATGACGCCCCCTCCCCCCTTAGGAGTTCCGATTTTGGGCCGCCTCGGCGGGGGTGCGCAAGCCCTGTGCGAACTGCCTCGCTTTGCATGCTTTGCAGACCAGGCAGGGGCGCGAACCGCCCACGGGACGCCGGCAGGACCAGGTCAGGTCGAGGAGCGCGGCTGGGAGCGCTGCAGCAATCTCGGCCTTCGGCACGTCATAAACCGGGTAAATCCACTCGACGCGCGGCTCGCCCAGCTTGCGCGCGCGGTAGCACTCGTACATCACGTCGAACACCCGGCGCTGGCGCGCGCTGCGGTTCTCGATGTCGGTGTCCGCGGCGAGCGCCCCTACCGCGATGCGGGTGCAGCGCGGCGTATCGATCGCCACCTGGCAGGCGACGAACGCGATCGACAGATAGTCGATCGGGATCGCTTCCAGTGCGCGGAAATCGAGCCCGGATTCCGAGTAGCGGAAGGGCCGGTAATGCTCTCTGCACCAAGAGAGAATCGAATTCACGGCGCGCTGCTCGGCCGCATCCCGGCCCTCGCGATTCTGCATGTGAATATGGTGCACGCGCAGCTCGTCCGTGCCTTCGGCGAGCAGCTTCACCAGCATCGCGGTGCTGTCGATGCCGCCGGAGAACATGACGAGGGTGGTCACGCCTCGATTCTACTTGTACTACGATGCGGCCCATGAGCGTCAAATCGATGCTGGATCTGTCCGGGCGCGTGGCGCTCGTCACCGGCGGCTCGCGCGGGCTTGGCCTGCAAATTGCGGAAGGGCTCGCGGAGATGGGGGCCGAGGTCGCCATCACCGCGCGCAAGAAGGAGGAGCTTGAACAGGCGGTAAAGCACCTCGGTAAGGCGACTTCATTCGTCTGCGACATAGGCAAGCGCGAAGCCATCGCGCCATTGGCCGACGCGGTGCTGAAGAAATTCGGCAAGGTGGACATCCTGGTGAACAACGCCGGCGCCACCTGGGGCGCGCCGGCCGAGCAGCATCCGCTCGAGGCGTGGGACAAGCTGGTGAACGTGAACCTGAGCGGCGCCTTCGTGCTGACGCAGATCATCGCGCTGAAATCGATGATCCCGGCGAAGTGGGGCCGCATCGTCAACATCGCCTCGGTCGCCGGCCTGATGGGCCAGGATCCGCGCTTCGCCCCGACCGCCGCCTACACCGCCACCAAGCACGGCCTGGTCGGCCTTACACGCCAGCTCGCCGCCGAATGGGGCGTGCACGGCATCACCGTGAACGCCATCTGTCCGGGATTCTTCCCGTCGAAGATGACCAAGGCCACGCTCGACACCGCCGGCGCGATGATCAAGGAATGGACGCCGACGCGCCGTCTGGGCGGCGACGAGGATCTCAAGGGCCTGGCAGTGCTGCTCGCCTCGGAGGCCTCGCGCCACATCACCGGCCAGGCCATCGCCGTCGATGGCGGCGCGACGATCGTATGAACGCGCTCGAATTCACGCGCGACTACCAGAAGCGCATTCCGTTCCTCCAGCATCTCAAGATCCAGACGGACGAGCTCGGCAAGGGCACCGCGCGCCTGTCGCTGCCGATCGAGAAGCAGTTCACCAACAGCCTGGGCACCGCGCATGGCGGCGTGATCATGTCGCTGCTCGACGTGGCGCTATGCACCGCGGCGCGCACGCTGCACCCGGATTCGATCGGGGTGATCACCATCGACCTGAGCACCTCGTTCATCGGCGGGGCCAGCGGCGCGCGCCTGATCGCCGACGCGCGCGTGCTGAAGGACGGGCGTACCATGAGCTTCGTCGAGGCGGAGGCGAAGAACGAAGATGGCTCGCTGGTCGCGAAAGCCATCGCCACCGTCCGGGTGCGACTGAAGGAAAAACAGGGGGCAAACCAATGACCACCAGCAATCCGTATGCAGCACCGAAGGCTGCCGTCGCCGACGAGACCGTCGTCCTCGATGCCGATTTCGTCCCGGGCGGACAGTCGCGGCCGATCGGCCACGGCTGGCAGTGGATCGCCGAGGGCTGGGGACTGTTCAAGCGCCAGCCGGGCCTGTGGATCGGGATGGTGCTGCTTCTGTTCCTGATCATGATGGGCACCGCGCTGATCCCCTTCATCGGCGGCCTTTTCATGACGCTGTTCGGGCCGGTGTTCGCCGCCGGCATCGTCATCGGCTGCCGCGCGCTCGAGCGCGGCGAGGAGCTCGAGATCGGCCACCTGTTCGCCGGCTTCCGCGAGCGCACCGGCACCCTGGTCGCGGTCGGCGGGATCTACCTCGCGGCGAGCCTGGTCGTCATGCTGGTGGTGGGGTTGAGCATGGGCGTCGGGATGTCGGCGATGATGGGCCAGGCAGCGCCGGAGGACGTGGCGACGATGGGACTCACCATGGCGCTCGCGATGCTCGTGGTGTTTGCGCTGCTCCTGCCGATGATCATGGCGATCTGGTTCGCCGCACCGCTGGTCGTGTTCCACGAGCACGGCGCCTGGGACGCGATGAAGGGCAGCTTCGCCGGCTGCCTGAAGAACATCCTGCCCTTCCTCTGGTACAGCGTGGTGTTCACGCTGCTCGCGGTGGTGGCCTCGCTGCCGCTGATGCTGGGCTGGCTTGCGCTCGGCCCGGTGCTGGCCGCTTCAATCTATACCTCGTACCGCGACATTTACCTAAAGCCGCGCTAGAGGCCGCGCCTACGTCGGCCGCGCTAGGAGCCGGCGGCCGCTCCACATCCACGCCAGGCCGGCGAGCTGTACCGCCCACGCCATGCCCAGTGCCCAGGCATAGCCCTCGGCCGCGTAGCCGCGCGCCGTCGGCGGCCAGAGATCGAGCACCAGGCCGATGCCCCACTGGCCGCTGAACATGCCGATGAAGCCGAAGACGTTGATCGCGGTGTTCGCGCGCCCGGCCATCGCCTTGGGGTAGCGCAGCGACAGGATCGGATAGGCGAGCACCACCGCCGTTCCGCCGCCGACGAACAGGCACCACAGCAGCAGGCTTTTCACGCCGCCGGCGACCAGCGCAAGGCATAGCGAGGAGAGCGCGACGCCGCCGATGAGCAGCGGCAAGACGTTGCGGCCGCGGCGGTGCAGGCTGTCCGCGGCGCGGCCGAACACCAGGTAGCCGGCGATCATCGACGCGTTCACCGCGAGCAGGCCGCGCGCCACCTCCGCCGGCGAGTAGCCGGCCACGTCGCGAAACCAGGTCGCGATCCACAGCGTCTGCAGCGCCACCGAGGCGAACTGGCTTGCGCCGAGGAACAGCGCAACGCGCAGGAAGGCGGCATCCCGCAGAAGTTTTCCCAACTCCTGAACCTGGTGGCCGAACGATTCGCCGCGCCGCGCACTGCGATCCGGCACCCAGAGCCACAGCACCAGGCTCACGGCCACCGTGGCGGCGACGATCAGCAGGAATGCCTGGCGCCAGTGCCAGGCACGCAGCAAAAGCTCCAGCGGTACGGTCGTGGTCATGGCGCCGACCGCGCCGGCCGAGAACGCGATCGCGTTCATGGTCGAAAGCCGCCCCGGCGGATACCAGAGCACGAACGCGGTGAGCGATGCCATCAGGCACGCCGAAACGCCGACGCCGATCACGGCGCGCGCGGCGATCGCCGCCGCCGCGCTCTCGGCATAGGCGAACCACGCGCCGCCCGCCGCGGCGACGAGGAGCAGCGCGGCGTTCACGCGGCGCGGACCGAAGCGATCCATCGCCACCCCGACCGGCAGCTGGCAGACGGCGAAGGAAAGGAAGTAGACGCTGGAGAGCAGTCCGAGCCCGCCGGCGGACAGTCCGAACTCGGCGGCGAGCGTGGGGGCGAGCACCGCATTCACCATGCGGTACACGTAGGAGACGAAGTAGCCCGCGATGAACGGCAGGGCTATTTTAAAAAAAATCAGTTTTTGGGTGACTCCAGGCCGCCCAGGTAGAAACGATTCCAGGTCGGGCTGATGATGAGCTCGTTCACGCAGGCGCGCGGCGGAAGCGTGGCGACGAAGAGGATCGTCTTGCCGAGGTCCTCGGCCTGCAGCATGCGCGCGCGCTCTTCCGGCGGCGGCGGCACCGGCCGCTTCTCGAGGATCGGCGTCGCCACCTCGCCCGGCAGGATCGAGGTGGCGCGGATGCCGTTCGCGCCCTCCTCCATGTTGATCGACTCGGTGAGCGCCACCACCGCGTGCTTGGTGGCGTTGTAGCCCGGGCCGGTGAGGGTGCTGGCGTAGCGCCCGGCCCAGGACGAAATGTTGATGATCAGGCCTTCCTTCCTCTCGCGCATGCCGGGCAGCACGGCCTGCACGCAATAGAACATGCCCGAGAGGTTGACCGCCACGATCTGGTTCCAGCCGTCGATCGAGACGTTGCGGAAGTTGCGCTTCGGATGGTTGATGCCGGCGCTGTTGATCAGCACGTCGACGCGCCCGTGACGCTTGGCGATTTCCGCGCCCGCTTTCGCCACTTCCTGCTGGTCGGCGACGTCGAGCGCGATGCTCTCGCCGCTGCCGGCGGCTTTGATGAGCTTTTCACTAGCGGACAATGTTTCCCGGCTTCTGCCGGAAATGATCACGTGCGCGCCGGCTTTGGCGAGCTCGATGCCGCCGGCCAAGCCGATACCCGAGCCGCCGCCGGTTATCCAGACAACTCTACCTTTTGGCATATTGCTCCGCGCCGAACAAAATCTTCTTCTGCTCGTCAGTCATCTGCGCCCGCCGCCGGTCGGCGAGCACCTGCACCGCACGCTGCACCGCCGGCCGCTCGAGGATCGCATCGCGCCACTTCTTGAGCACAGGATAGTCGTCGATGTTCACGCCCTGGCGCTCGGGGGCGCGCAGCCAGGGCACGGTGGCCATGTCGGCAATGGTGTACTCGTCGCACGCCAGGTATTTGCTTTCCCGTAATCTTTTATCGACCACACCGTAAAGACGATTGGCTTCGTTCTTATAGCGGTTCATCGCGTACTCGATCTTCTCCGGCGCGTAGCCGAGGAAGTGGTGCGCCTGGCCCAACATCGGGCCGATGTGGCCCATCTGGAACATGGTCCACTGCATCACCTGCCAGCGCTTGCGCAGGTCCTTGGGCAGGAAGCGGCCGGTCTTCGCCGCGAGATAGAACAGCATGGCGCCCGACTCGGCGAGCGCGAACGGCTTGCCGCCGGGGCCGTCGGGATCCACCATCGCCGGCATCTTGTTGTTGGGCGAGATCTTGAGGAACTCCGGCTTGAACTGGTCGCCGGCGCCGATGTCGACCGGGATCACGCGGTAGGGCGTGCCGGTCTCCTCCAGCATGATGTGGATCTTGTGGCCGTTGGGCGTCGGCCACGTGTACAAGTCGATCATGGGATCGTTTCTCCTTCTAATCCTCTGAGTTGATCACGACGGTGCGCGCGATCTTATCGTGCCACCCCTGCTTGCGGCGGTCGACGGCGATCCACAGGAAGCCGAGATAAAGCGGCAGCGCCGAAACGAAGTAACCGAGGAAGCGCAGCGCGAGGCGGCCGGCCGGCGGCGGCGCGCCGCTCGCCGCGTCGACGATCTTCACGCCGAGGGCGACTTTGCCGGGCGTCGCGCCGCCGAAGCGCCAGAAGGCGATCACCGCGAGGGCGATTGCGACCAGCGCGAGCAGGTCCCACGAATGCTCGCTCGGATCGAGCGAGATGCTGCGCATGCCGAACACCACCACCATCAGCGGCGTGAGGATCACGGTGACCAGCAGCGCGTCGATGACGAACGCCGCCGCGCGCTGCCAGAACCCGGCGTAGTCAGGCGAGCTTGACCAGCTGCTTGCCAAAGTTTCCGCCTTTCAGGAGGGAGATCAAGCCCTGCGGCGCGTTCGCCAGCCCCTCGACCACCGATTCGCGCGTCTTCAGCTTGCCGGCGGCGAAATAGCCGCCGAGCGCCTTGAGCGCCTCGCCGTAGCGCTCTTTCCAGTCGAACACGATCATGCCCTGGACCTTCAGCCGGCCCACCAGGATCGCGCGCCAGTTCCTTACGCGGTAAGGATCGGTGGCGTTGTAATCCGAGATCGTGCCGCACACCACCACGCGGCCGAAAAGATTCATCCGCGCGAGCGCGAGGTCGAGGATCTCTCCGCCCACGTTGTCGAAGTAGACATCGATTCCCTTGATGGCTTTCAGCTGGTCGCGAAGATCGCCGGCCTTGTAATCGAGGCAAGCGTCGAAGCCGAGCTCACGCACCACGTAGTCGCATTTCTCGCGCCCGCCGGCGATGCCGATCGCGCGGCATCCCCACAGCTTCGCCAGCTGGCCGACCACGCTGCCGACGGCGCCCGAAGCGGCGGACACCAGCACCGTTTCCCCCGCCTTCGGCTGGCCGATCTCCTTCAGGCCGAAGTACGCCGTGAGGCCGGGCATGCCGAGCAGGCCGAGGTAGTAGGACAGCGGGGCCCGTTTGCCATCCACCTTCGTTGCCTCTCGCGTTACCCCGAAGAGCTGCCAGCCAAGCTGGGTGAGGACGTGGTCGCCTTTCTTGAAATGGGGATTGTTGGATTCGAGCACTTCACCCACGGTCTGCCCGACCATCACTTCGCCGATCTCGACGCCCTTCACGTAGCTTTTGCTCTCGCTCATGCGGCCGCGCATGTACGGGTCGAGCGAGAGCCAGAGGTTCTTCACCAGGATCTCGCCGTCCTGCGGCTTGGGCAGCGGCGCTTTCTCGAGGCGGAAGTTTCCTTCGGTCACCCAGCCCTCGGGCCGGCTGGCGAGGACGACGCGTTGATTTTCCATTGCTGCAGTCTAAGGGCAGGCTTGCGTGTTGTGCAGCGTGGCGGGCCTGAGCACCCGCAGGATTTCGGGCGAGCCCTCGAACTGGGCATCGAGGGAGACCAGCGCCGACGCGCGCCGCTGCTTCTCGAACTCGCGGTTCAGCGTATCGGCGGCGCGCGTCTGCGCGAAGCCCCAGGTGATCCCGGTGAAACACTCCTTGAAGCGCGCGCCGTCGTAGACGCCGACCATGCGGAACGGACCGCGCAGCGTCTCCACGCGCGCCGCGCGCCGCAGAGTGGCCAGCGAAAAGGCGCGCTTGTCGCGATCGCCGACCAGCTCGAGCATGCCGTCGGCGTAGCGCCAGCGGCCGAAGTCGTAGAACTCGGAAGCGCCGAGCTGCTCGCGCAGCAGGAAGCTGCCGTTGGGCCGCAAGGTGATGGTGGCCGCGAGGCAGCCCGGGCAACCGGGCTGGCTGACGTACGTGGCAGGCAATGCTCCCAGGGTTGCGGGCGGCTTTGCCTCCTCCACAGGTCTTGAAGGCATCTCAGGCGCCTGCGCGCAACCCAGCGCCAACGCCGCGATGGCGAAATACGCCTTAAAGCGAGGCAAAGCGCGCGAGGTGGAAGTCGGCGTCGCCGAAGCGCCGCGTCAGCGCGGTGAGGCGACGGAACGTATGGCTGACCTTGAGCTCCTCGCTCATGCCCATGCCGCCGTGCAGCTGCACCGATTCCTGGCTGACGTGTCGCGCGCTGTCGGCGATCTTGATCTTCGCCGCCGACACCGCGCGCGCCCGGTCGGCGGCGTTGTCGGCGGAATCGACCTTCGAGCACGCAAGGCAGGCCATCGATTTCGCCTGCTCGTAGGCGATGAACATGTCCACCATGCGGTGCTGCAGCGCCTGGAAGGTGCCGATCGGCACGCCGAATTGCTTGCGCGCCTTCAGGTATTCGAGCGTCGTGTCGCAGGCGAACTTCATCGCGCCGACGGCTTCGGCGCACGAGAGTGCCGCGCCGAAGTCCAGCACTTCGTCCAGCATCGCCGGGTTCGCGCTCAGCGGCTCGGCGTTTTCAAGGCGAACGTCCGCGGCGGCGAGATCGTCGACCGTGCGATAGGGCTTCACGATCGCGGGTTCTCCGACCAGGATTTCATTTCCACGGACCAGGACAATCTTGTCCGCCATGGGAGCGCCGATGACCCCGCGCTCGCCGGTCGCCAGCGCGAGGCGCATCTTTCCCTGCGCCACCAGCGGCAGGATGGCTTTTTTCTGCTTTTCATCTCCGCTTTTGGAGATGAGGAGCAAAGCCAGCACGGTGGGCAGATACGGCTCGACCACCAGCGCCTCGCCGAACGCTTCCATCACGCTCATCAGGTCGATTGCGCCGCCGCCAAAGCCGCCGTAGTCGGGCGACAGCGGCAGGCCGGTGAGCCCCATGTCGGCGAAGGTCGACCACACGCGCTCGCTCCAGCCCTGCGGCGAGGCCAGGATCTTCCGGCGGGCCTCGAAGTCGTAGTCTTTCTGCAGGTAGCGCCGGACGGAATCCGCCAGCAGTTGCTGCTCTTCGTTGTAATCGAAATTCATAGACCCAACGTCATTTTCGCGATGATGTTCCGTTGGATTTCATTGGAACCGGCGTAGATCGTCGTCTTGCGCATGTCGAGGTAACGCCGCTCGAGCGCCTGCGTCTCGTGCGCCGCCGGGTCGGCGGCCTGCATCGCGAGCTCGGTGAGCGCCTGCTGGATCTCGGTGCCGCGGATCTTCAGCATCGACACGTCGGCGCCCGGCGGCTGGCCGGTGCGGCGCATGCGGTCGAGGAAGCGCAGGTTGGTGATCTCAAGAGCCATGAGTTCTACCTCGACGCGGGTCAACCGGTCGCGGAATCTCAGATCGTTCATTTTCGAAGCGGCAAACTCCTTCAACTTCCGCAACTCGCGCTTGGACTCGCCGATGCGCCCGGTATTCATGCGCTCGTAGCCGAGCAGGTACTTGGCCACCGTCCAGCCCTTGCCTTCCTTGTGCACCAGGTTCTCCGCCGGCACCTGCACGTCGTCGAAGAACACCTCGTTCACCGAATGGCCGCCGTCCATCAGGATCAGCGGGCGCACCGTGACCCCGGGGCTCTTCATGTCCATCAGCAGGAACGAAATGCCCTCCTGGCGCTTCTCCACCGTCGGGTCGGTTCGCACCAGGCAGAAGATCCAGTCGGCGTAATGTGCGTAGGAGGTCCAGATCTTCTGGCCGTTCACGACGTACTTATCCCCATCCCGCTGGGCTTTTGTTTTCAGCGAAGCAAGGTCACTGCCGCTACCTGGCTCCGAGTA
>DATFDV010000195.1:0-4834 GCA_035251855.1 Burkholderiales bacterium
CATCTGCGCCAGCAGCCTCGCCATGGTGGAGACATCGCGCAGCCGCGGCACGTTGGTGAGCGCCAGCGGCTTGGCGGAAAGCAGCGCCGCGCACATGATCGGCAGCGCCGCGTTCTTCGCGCCGGAGACGCGCACCTCGCCCTCCAGCGGCCGCCCGCCGGTGATTTTCAGCTTATCCACCGGATTTCCACTCCTCGGGCGTGAGCGTGCGCATGGAGAGCGCGTGGATCTCCTCGCGCATGCGCTCGCCGAGGGCGGCGTACACCAGCTGATGGCGCTGGACGCGGCTCTTGCCGGCGAACTGCGCCGAGACCACCACCGCCTGGAAGTGCTGGCCGTCGCCGAGCACTTCGACGTGGTCGCAGGCGAGGCCGCCTTCGATGCCCTGTTTCACGCTGTCTGGAGTCACCATTTCAGGTCCTCAGTTTGTAGCCCGATTTGAGCAGTAAAAGGCACACCGTCGCCACCGCGAGGAACGCCGAGGCCACCAGCGCGAGGCTGACCAGCGGGGCCACGTCGGAGGCGCCGAAAAACCCGTAGCGGAAGCCGTCGATCATGTAGAAGAACGGGTTGCCGTGCGAAAGCCCGCGCCACAGCGCGGGCAGCGAGTGGATTGAGTAGAACACGCCCGAGAGCATGGTGAGCGGCAGGATCACGAAGTTCTGGAACGCGGCGAGCTGGTCGATTTTCTCCGAGACGATGCCGGCGAGCAGGCCGAGGGCGCCGGCCAGCGCGGCCCCGAGCAGCGCAAAGGCCGCGGTCCACAGCGGCGCCTCCAGGCGCAGCTCGACGAACCAGGCGGTGACGGCGAGCACCGCGCCGCCGACGGCCAGGCCGCGCACCACCGAAGCGGCGACGTAGGCCCAGAAGAACTCGAGGTAGGAGACCGGCGCCAGCAGCACGAAGACGATGTTGCCGGTGATCTTCGACTGGATCAGGCTGGAGGAGCTGTTGGCGAACGCGTTCTGCAGCACGCTCATCATCACCAGGCCGGGCACCAGGAAGGAGATGTAGCGCACGCCCTCGAAGACCTGCAGGCGGCCCTCCAGCACCTGGCCGAAGATCACCAGGTACAGCGCCGAGGTGAGCACCGGCGCGGCCACCGTCTGCACGCTCACCTTGAGGAAGCGCAGCATCTCCTTGCGGAACAGCGTGGTGAATCCCATTACGAGGTGAGCCGCAGGAACACCTGCTCGAGGTCCGGGCGGTCGAGCTCCAGGTCGGCAATTTCCACGCCGGACTGGCGCAGGCGGGCCAGCTCAGCCTCGAGTTGGTCGTAACCCGAAAGTTCCAATGTGAACTGTGTCCCATCGCGCGCAATCACGCGAGCCGTGGTGCGCGAGCCGGCGAAGTGCGCGAGCAGGTTGTGCGTCGAGTCGAGCGCCACCACGCGACCGGCCTTGAGCATGGCGATGCGGCTGCAGTGCAGCTCCGCCTCCTCGAGGTAGTGGGTGGTGAGGACGATGGTGTGGCCGTCGCGGTTCAGGCGCCCGACGAACTGCCACAGCCCCTGGCGCAGCTCGACGTCGACCCCGGCAGTGGGCTCGTCGAGCACGATGACCGGCGGCTTGTGCACCAGGGCCTGCGCGATCAGCACCCGGCGCTTCATGCCGCCGGAGAGCGAGCGCATGTTGGCGTCGGCCTTGCCGGACAAATCGAGGTGCGCCATCACTTCGTCGATCCAGGCATCGTTGCCGCGGATGCCGAAGTAGCCCGACTGCAGACGCAGCGTCTCGCGCACCGTGAAGAACGGATCGAACACCAGCTCCTGCGGCACCACCCCCAGCATGCGGCGGGCGCGCCGGTAGGCCGAAACCGTATCGGCGCCCATCACGCTGACCGTGCCGGCATCGGCGCGCGCGAGGCCGGCGATGACGTTGATCAGCGTGGTCTTGCCGGCACCGTTGGGCCCGAGCAGGCCGAAGAACTCGCCCGGCTCGATCGCCAGGCTCACCCCCGAGAGCGCGTGCACGGCGCCGTAGCGCTTCTCGACCCCGCGAACCTCGATTGCGTTCAGGCTTTGAGCGGCAGGAGGGTTTCGACGCCGTAAAGGCGCGACAGGGTTTGCAGCGCCTCGGGCGGATTGACGAACGCCAGCTCGCGCTGCGCGGCGTGCGCGTCGCGCAGCCAGGCGAGGCTGAGGGCGAGCAGCGC
Organism: Burkholderiales bacterium; assembly: GCA_035251855.1. Lineage (GTDB taxonomy): Bacteria > Pseudomonadota > Gammaproteobacteria > Burkholderiales > SG8-39 > SCGC-AG-212-J23. Next base: position 2,155 of record DATFDV010000195.1, read on the forward strand.
CGAATCCATCTGCGTCACCTCGCCGAGGTCGACGGTGCCGGCGCCCTCGGCGAGGTGCTGGCGGCCTTCCTCGAGGAGCTTGGCGACGTTGGCGAGCGTCACCGGTCCGCTCACCACCAGGCGGCGCCCTTCGCGCCGGATCACTTCTTGCCCTGCTTGTCGGCGGGGTGGTTCTTCGCGTGCAGGCTCTTGATCAGGCCGTCGATGCCGGAATTGCGCACGGTGTTGGAAAACTCGGTGCGGTAGTTCGCGACCAGGCTCACGCCGCCAACCATCACGTCGTAGACCTTCCAGCCGCTGCCGGTCTTCTCCATGCTGTAGTCGATGGTCACCGCCTGGGCCCCGGGCTGGATCACGCGCACGTTCACCGTCACGTCGGTGTCGGTCGGCTTGGCGCGCAACGGGCGATAGTCGAACTTCTGCTCGCTGTACGCCGCCAGCGCGCTGGCATAGGTGCGCACCAGCAGGGTCTTGAACTCCTCGGTGAGGCGCTTCTTCTGCTCCGGGGTCGACTTGCCCCAGTTCTGGCCCATGGCGAGCGCGGTCATGGCGCCGAAATTGAAGTGGGGCAGCACCTTTGCCTCGATCACCTCGATCAGCTTGGCCCGGCTGCCGGCCTTGATTTCGCGATCCTTGGTGATGAGCTCCACCACTTCCTGCGTGACGCTCTTCACCAGCACGTCGGGCGCCACCTCCTGCGCGAAGGCCGGCGCCAGCAGGGCCCAGGACAGCATGATTGCAACGATTCTGTTCATGGTTACTCCAGTTTCTCCCGCGGCGGACTGCCGTCGTAGATCAGGCTGCGGCGCCGCTGCAGGAACGCATCGCGCTGGAACACATAGCGGTCGAGCGCCGCTTCCTCGAGCAGGCGGCTCGCGTCGAGCAGGTCGGCGCGCGTGTTGACCAGGTACAGCCCGTACAAGCTGTTGCGCAGGTTGATCGGCCGTATCTCGCTGGCCGGGGAGGCGGTGTAATCGAGCGCGGTGCCGACCCCATCGCGCACCGTGCTCGAGCCGAGGAACGGCAGCACCAGGTACGGCCCCGGCGGCGAGCCCCAGCGGCCGAAGGTCTGGCCGAAGTCCTCGTTGTGCTTCTCGAGCCCCCATTCCGAAGCGACATCGTGGATCCCCAGCAGGCCGAAGGTACTGTTAAACGCAAAGCGCGCCCAGTCGTTGACCCCATCCTGCACCTTGCCCTGCAGGAAGTTGTTCACGCCGATGAAGATGTCCTGGATGTTGGCGAAGAAGTTCCCCACGCGGGTGCGGATTTCCTGGTGCAGCGCCTTGCGGTAGGTACGCGCCACCGGCTGCGCCAGGTACTCGTCGAACGTATCGTTGAAGCGGTACACGCCGCGGTTGAAGCCCTCGAACGGGTCGCGCGGCTCGCGCTCCTCGCCGTTGGCGGCGCAGCCGGTGAGCGCCGCCAGCACGCAGAGGAGAAACACCCGATTCACGCGGCATTTCACGCGGCATTTCACTTACTCTCGTCCTTGCCCTCGGCGGCCTTGTTGAACAGGAACTGGCTGATCAGGTTCTCCAGCACCACCGCGGATTGCGTCAGGCGCACGCGGTCGCCCTGCTTCAGCATCACGCCGTCGCCGCCGGCTTCCAGGCCGACGTATTGCTCGCCGAGGATGCCCGAGGTGAGGATCTTGGCGGTGGTGTCGCGCGGGAACTGGTAGTTGACGTCGAGCGTCATGGTCACCAGCGCCTCGTAGCTCTCGTTGTCGAAGCGGATGTCGGCGACGCGCCCGACCACCACGCCGGCGCTCTTCACCGGGCCGCGCACCTTGAGGCCGCCGATGTTGGCGAACTTGGCGTTCACCTGGTAGGTCTGGTTGGTGGAGAAGGTGGCGAGGTTGCCCACCTTGAGGGCGAGGAACAGCAGCGCCGCGAATCCCAGGGCGACGAACACGCCTACCCAGAGGTCGATCATCGAACGGTTCATCAGTGATTGCCTCCGGTGAACATCAACGCGGTCAGCACGAAGTCGAGCGCCAGGATGGCGAGCGAAGAAGTGACCACGGTGCGCGTGGTGGCGCGCGAAACGCCTTCGGCGGTGGGCGGCGCATCGTAGCCCTCGAACACCGCGATCCAGGTCACGGCGACGCCGAACACCAGGCTCTTGATCACGCCGTTCAGGATATCGTTGCGCAGGTCGACCGCGGCCTGCATCTGCGACCAGAAGGCGCCGGCGTCGACGCCGATCAGCTGCACGCCGACCAGGTAGCCGCCGAAAATGCCGGCGGCGGAGAAGAGGGCCGCGAGCAGCGGCATCGAGATCACCCCGCCCCAGAAGCGCGGCGCGACCACGCGCGCGATCGGGTCGACCGCCATCATCTCCATCGCCGAGATCTGCGCGGTGGCCTTCATCAGGCCGATCTCGGCGGTGATCGCCGAGCCGGCGCGGCTCGCGAACAGCAGGCCCGCCACCACCGGGCCGAGCTCGCGCACCAGGGACAGCGCGACCAGCACGCCGAGCGACTCCGAGGCGCCGAAGCGCTGCAGCGTCTCGTAGCCCTGCAGCGCGAGCACCATGCCGACGAACAGCCCGGACACCAGGATGATCACCAGCGACAGCACGCCGGCGAAGTACACCTGCGCCACCGTCAGCCGGAAGCGGCGCAGCGCGGTGCCGGAGTGGCGCACCAGGTAGAACAGGAAGCGGCTGGCGAAGCCCA
>DATFDV010000196.1:0-8086 GCA_035251855.1 Burkholderiales bacterium
GAGCGCTCCTTGATCTGGATCGGGTGGCGGATCGCCTTGATGCCGACCTTGTCGATGGCGAGCTTGCGGGCGTCCGGCGTCGCCTGGACGTCGGGGATGTTGTGCAGGTCGCGAGCTTTCATGAGTGCGATTTTATCATCCGAGTAAATTACTCGGACATTACGTTCCGAATCGCCTTCTGGATGCCGGCGGCGTCCAGCCCGACCGATGCCAGCAGCCTGCCCGGATCGCCGTGATCGATGAAGCGGTCCGGAAGTCCCAGAAGCAGAACGGGTTTTTTACTGCCGGCGAGCGCCTCGCAGACTGCCGAGCCGGCTCCGCCCATCACCTGGTGCTCTTCGACGGTCACCAGCATCTCGTGGGTCTTCGCCAGCTCCGTGACCAGCGCCACGTCGAGCGGCTTTATGAAGCGCATGTTGACTACGGTGGCGTCGAGGGCTTCGCCCGCCTCCAGCGCCGGCTTCACCATCGCCCCGAAAGCCAGGATCGCGACGCGCCTGCCGCTTCGTTTGACTTCGGCCTTGCCAAGCGGGATCGCGGACATCTCCTTCACCGTCTCGCCAAGCGCAGCCCCGCGCGGATAGCGCACGGCCGATGGACCCGGGAGCTGGATGCCGGTGAACAGCATGTTGCGGCACTCCGCGGCGTCCGCAGGCGCCATCACCGTGAGGTTCGGCACCGTGCGCAGGTAGGCGTAATCGAAGGCGCCGTTGTGGGTGGCGCCGTCGCCGCCGACCAGCCCGCCGCGGTCGAGCGCGAACAGCACCGGCAGGTTCTGGATGGCGACGTCGTGGATCAGCTGGTCGTAGCCGCGCTGCAGGAAAGTCGAGTAGATGGCCAGCACCGGCTTCATCCCCTCGCAGGCGAGCCCGCCGGCGAAGGTCACCGCGTGCTGTTCCGCGATGCCGACGTCGAAGTAGCGCTCGGGGTAGAGCTCCGAGTACTTCACCATGCCCGAGCCTTCGCGCATCGCGGGGGTGATCCCCACCACGCGCGAGTCGCGCGCCGCCATGTCGCACAGCCAGTCGCCGAACACCTGCGAATAAGTCGGCCGCCCCCCGGCGGCGGCCTTGATGCCGACCGAGGGATCGAATTTGCTCGGGCCGTGGTAGGTGATCGGGTCTTCCTCGGCGAGCTTGTAGCCCTGCCCCTTGCGCGTGATGACGTGCAGGAACTGCGGGCCTTTCAGCTTCTTGATGTTGGCGAGCGTAGGAATGAGCGCGTCGAGGTCGTGGCCGTCGATGGGGCCGATGTAGTTGAAGCCGAATTCCTCGAACAGCGTCGAGGGCGTGACCATGCCCTTGACGTGCTCCTCCGCGCGCCGTGCCAGCTCCCACACGCCGACGCGCTTGAGCAGGTGCTCGCTCGCGCGCCGCGCGGTCGAATACATGCGGCCGGAAAGCAGGCGCGCGAGGTAATTGGTCAGCGCGCCGACCGGCGGCGAGATCGACATCTCGTTGTCGTTGAGGATCACCAGCAGGTCGACGTCCATCGCGCCGGCGTTGTTCATCGCCTCGAACGCCATGCCGGCCGACATCGCGCCGTCGCCGATTACCGCGATGCAGCGGCGTTTTTCGTTCTTGATCTTCGCCGACACCGCCATGCCGAGCGCCGCCGAGATCGAGGTGCTCGAGTGCGCGGTGCCGAAGGTGTCGTACTTCGATTCGGCGCGGCGCGGGAATCCCGAGATGCCGTCGAGCATGCGCAGGCGGCCCATCGCCTCGCGCCGGCCGGTGAGGATCTTGTGCGGATAAGTCTGGTGGCCGACGTCCCAGACGATGCGGTCCTCGGGCGTGTCGAACACGTAATGCAGGGCGATGGTGAGCTCCACGGTGCCGAGGTTGCTCGACAGGTGCCCGCCGGTCTTCGACACCGACTCGAGCACGTAGGCGCGCAGCTCGGTCACCAGCTGGCCGAGCTGGCGGCGCTCGAGCGCGCGCAGCTGCGCCGGGTCGTTGACGCTCTTCAGCAGCTCGTAGCTCACCGGCTTGCCGCCATCGGCGGGCAGCTCATCCGTGATCGTCGTCATCTAGAATTTCCGCAGCACGATGAAGTCGGCCAGCTCCGACAGGCGGCGCGCCGGCGCGCCCAGGCCGCCGAGCGCGGCCTGCGCCTGCGCGCGCAGCTCCTCGGCGAGCTCGCGGGCGCGCGCGAGACCCATCAGCGAAACATAGGTCGCCTTGCCGTGCTTCGCGTCCTTGCCCGCGGTCTTGCCGAGCGTCGCGGTGCTCGCTTCGGCGTCGAGCAGGTCGTCCACCACCTGGAATGCGAGGCCGATGGCCTTGGCATACTTGTCCAGCTTCTGCATTTCCGCCTCGGAGACTTTCCCGCATGAGAAGCCAAGAAGTACCGCGGCGCGGATCACGGCTCCGGTCTTGTGGATGTGCATGAGCTCGAGCTCGGGCAGGCTCAGCGTCTTGCCGGTGGCTTCGAGGTCGAGTTGCTGTCCGCCGGCCATGCCGCGCGAGCCGGCGGCGGCCGCCAGGGTTTTCACCATCTCGAGCTGCAGGCGCGGATCGTCCGCCAGCTTGTGCTCCGACAGCAGCTGGAAAGCGAGCGATTGGAGCGCGTCGCCCACCAGCAGCGCGGTGGCTTCGTCGTACTGCACGTGCACCGTGGGCTTGCCGCGCCTGAGCACGTCGTCGTCCATGCAGGGCAGGTCGTCGTGCACCAGCGAGTAGGCGTGGATCATCTCTACCGCGGCCGCGGCGATCTCGACGCGCCCGGTGGCGGCGCCGGAGACCTCGCCCGCGGCGAAAGCCAGCAACGGCCGCACGCGCTTGCCGCCTTCGAGGCTGGCATGGCGCATCGCCTCGTGCAGTCGGACCGGCGCGACAGTCGCCGGCGGCAGCAGGTGTGCGAGCACGCTTTCCATGCGTCCCTGCACGCCGCCCATCCAGGCGTGGAAATCGGTCTCAGCGATCTTCACTATCCTCCGGCGCAAGCCGCTCCAGGGGCTTGAGAACTTCCCCTTCGAGCACCTTGACTTGCTGCTGCGCCGCCTCCAGCTTCTGCTGGCAGAAGCGCGCGAGCTCGAGCCCGCGCTTGTGGGTGGCGAGCGACTGCTCGAGCGAAAGCTCGCCGCTTTCCATGCGGGCGACTATTTTTTCCAGCTCGGCGAGCGCCTGCTCGAAGTTGAGCTCGGCTGAAGGCTTGCTCATCTTTTGGTAAGATACTGTTTTTCTAGGAGCTTTACAACGCATGGCGGATGTCGCACAGCTCAGGGCGCGACGGCCAAACCGGCCCCACCTGCCGGTGTCCTGGTACTTCGACCCCGAGATCTTCGAGCAGGAAAAGAAGCTGCTGTTTCAGGCCGGGGCGAACTACGTCGGCCACGAGCTGATGGTGCCCAAGGTGGGCGACTACCATACCCTCGCGCACACCGATCACTCCAAGATGCTGGTGCGCAACGGGCCCGGGAAAGAGCAGGTCGAGCTTCTTTCGAATGTCTGCCGCCATCGCCAGTCCCTGATGCTCGAGGGCCGGGGCAACACCCAGAACATCGTCTGCCCGCTGCACCGCTGGACCTACGACCTGAAGGGCGAGCTGCTCGGCGCGCCGCTGTTCCCCGAGACGCCCTGCGTCAAGCTGCACTCGACGCCGCTCATCAATTGGAATGGATTGCTGTTCGCGGGGCCGCGCGATCCGCGCAAGGATCTTGCGCGCATCACCACCATGGCCGACTGGGATTTCAACGGCTACGTCCTCGACTCGGTAAGCGTCGAGGAGTACGACATGAACTGGAAGACCTTCGTCGAGACCTACCTCGAGGTCTACCACGTCAACCCGTACCACCCGGGCCTGGGCAACTTCACCGATTGCGAGAACTTCAGCGTCGACTACGGCGAGGAGTATTCGATCCAGGTGGTCGCCGCCAAGGCCGGCCTGGGGCGTCCCGGCACGCCGGTGTACCGGAAATGGCACGAGGCATGCCTCAAGCAGCTCGACGGGCGCACGCCGAAGTACGGCGCGCTGTGGGCGAGCTACTACCCGGGCCTGACCTTCGAGTGGTATCCGAACGTCCTGATCGTTTCGCATCTCATCCCGCGCTCGCCGATGCGCACCACCAACGTGGTCGAGTTCTACTATCCGGAGGAGATCGTGCTGTTCGAGCGCGAGTTCATCGAGGCGCAGCAGGCCGCCTACGTCGAGACCGCGCTCGAGGACTACGAGATCTGCAAGCGCCTGGACCGCGGCCGCCGCTCGCTCTACGAGGCCGGCCAGGACGACACCGGGCCGTACCAATCCCCGATGGAAGACGCCGAGGTTCACTTCCATGAATGGCTCCACGCTCGTCTCGACCGCTGAGCTAGCGGCCAACTATCAGAAGTGGCGGGTCTTCGACTGCCGCCACGACCTGATGAAGCCCGAGCTCGGCGAGCAGCAGTACCGCGAAAGCCACATCCCCGGCGCCTTGTTCGCGAGCCTCGACCGCGACCTCTCCGGCCGCAAGACCGGCACCAACGGCCGCCATCCCCTGCCCGAGCCGCAGGACTTCGAGAAATGGCTGGAGAAAGCCGGCCTCGCCCCCAAGGACCAGGTGGTCTGCTATGACGCCGGCAACGGCTCGATGGCCGCGCGCCTGTGGTGGATGCTGCGCTGGATCGGCCACGACAAGGTCGCCGTGCTGGACGGCGGCTTCGCCAAGTGGACGAAGGAAGGCCGGCCGGTCACGATCGACGTCCCGGTGTTCACCCCGCTCAACTATCCGATCAAGCTGCGCAAGGATTTCGCCGTGGACGTGCGTACGGTCGAGCAGACGCTCGGCAACACGCTGCTTCTCGACGCCCGCGCTCCCGCGCGCTACCGCGGCGAGCAGGAGCCGATTGACCCCGTCGCCGGCCGCATCCCCGGCGCGAAGAACCGCTTCAATCTGGACAATCTTTCGGCACAAGGCACCTTCAAAAGCCCCGAGGAGCTGAAGAAGGATTTCCAGTCCGTATTGCACGGCCGAGCGCCGGCTGACGTCATCCACTACTGCGGTTCCGGCGTCGCCGCCTGCCACAACCTTCTCGCTATGGAAGTTGCCGGCCTGAAAGGCGGCAAGCTCTACGCCGGCTCGTGGAGCGAGTGGGCCCGCGAACCTAGGCGGCCACAAGAACGGGGCTAGGCCTCCGCTAGCAGTAGGATGGCAACCGGGGCTGCGTCGCTGCCGGTCATGGTCGCCGGAATGGGGAGGGTCAATCCAAGTGCTCGATTTTCTTTTCGTGCTTCCGCTGTGGGCGCTCGCGGTGCTGCTGAATGCCTGGCTGATGGGTTTCGCGCTCGTGAGCCTGTGGGCCCTGCGCCGCTGGGTACTGCCCCGCCTGCGGCTCGATACGAATGGAGCGCTTTTCTTCGGCGCCGCGGCGATGCAGTCGGCGATGGTGCTCTATGGACTGGTCGCGGCCCTCACGGCGGTCAGCGTCTGGACGAAGTACTCGCAGGTATCGGACACCGTGTCGAGCGAGGCGACCGCCATCGCGGGCCTGTGGCGCGACCTCGGCGGCTACCCGCAACGCGAGCGCGAATCGATGCGCGAGGTGCTACGCGGGTACACCAACCAGATCATCCGCGAGGCGTGGCCCGAGCAGAGGCGCGGTCGGACCCCGGCGGCGGGAGTGGAATGGATGGACCGCTTCCTCGCGCAGCTCCTGGTTTTCGAGCCGACCACGGAGTCGCAGAAACTCCTGCATGCCGAGACCCTGAGCGCGTTTAACCGTATGCACGAGGCACGCCGCCAGCGGCTGGATGCCGTGAAGAGCGGACTGCCGGGAGTCATGTGGCTTGTGCTGCTGCCCGGTGCGATGGGGTGCCTGCTCATCTGCATGTTCTTCCCGGTCGAGGACCGGCGCTTCCAGGCCATTCTGGTCGCCGGCCTGGCGGGGTTCGTGGCCATGGTGCTGTTCGTGATCATCACCTTGGACCGGCCGTTCCAGGGTGCAATGGCGATACCCGCGGATTCTTACCAGCTCATCTACGACCAGCTCATGAAGAGATGAGGCTACTTCAACGGCGGTTCGGCATTTCCCGGTAACGGAAGCCCGGCGCTGTTGAGCACCATCGCCATCATCGAGTAGTAACCATTGAGCGCGATCAGCTCGAGCGCGCCGTCGAGGCCGAAACGGGTCTGGATCTCCGCGAAGGCGGCGTCCCCGGCCCGGCCGGTGGCGTGCAGCTCGCGGCAGAAGTTGTAGACGGCTTTTTCCTCGTCCAGCATTCCCTTGGGCTCGCGCCCATGGCGTATGTCGTCGACGATGCCGGCGCCGAGGCCACCTTCGAGCGCCAGCTTGGAGTGCATGACCCATTCGTGCTGGCAGGTCCAGCGCCGCGCGGTGACCAGCACCGCGAGCTCCTTAAGGCGCGACGGCAGTTTTCCCTTCCAGCGCAGGTGCTCGCCGAGGCGCTGCACGTGGCGCGCGAGCTCGGGGTTGTGCAGTAGCGCGATGAACGGGCCGCGCACTTCGCCGCGCGGGCCGGCGGTGATTTCGGCGGCCACGTCGCGTTGCGCCGGGGTCATGCTTTCGGGCGTGAGCTTGGGGAAGCGTTGTGCCATGCTTGGGCAATGATGGCGGACGCGCTGCTCGTCGTCCACTTCCTGATCGTGGGCTTCATAGTGGGCGGGCTGCTGCTGGTCTGGTCCGGCGCGGCGCTGGGCTGGCGCTGGGTGCGCAACCCGTGGTTCCGTTACCTGCACCTGGCCGCCATCGCCTTCGTCGCCGCCGAGGCGGTGCTCGGCGTGATGTGTCCGCTGACCGTCTGGGAAGACATGCTGCGCGGCGGGGTGCGGGCCGAATCTTTCGTCGGCCGCTGGGTGCGCTACTTCCTCTACTACGAGGCGCCGGAATGGGTCTTCACCGCCGCCTACCTCGCTTGGGCCGCCGCTACGCTGGCGACATTGCGGTTCGTTCCGCCCAGGAAAAGAGCTGCCTGAACATCTCGTCGCGGATCTCCGGGCGCGAGAGCGAAACGTCGTGCATCGCCCCTGGAAGCGCGAGCACCGTGACGTCGGGTCCGAGCGTGCGCGACCAGCGCGCGATGTGGCGCCAGTCGAGCACGATGTCGGCTTCGTCCGAGTGCATGGCGAGCACCGGGCAGCGCAGGTCGAGGCCGGCGTGCACCTTGGCGTGGGCATCGGCGATGGCGCCCAGCCAGCCGTAGTACACCGGGAAGCCGGCCACCGGCTTGAGCGTGGTGTCGAACTCCCAGCCCTGGTCGAGCAGCGCCTGCGTGTAATCGGGCAGCAGCGCCTTCGGGTCGTTGAGGTACGGGAAAAAGCGGCCGAGCGCGGCGGCCATGTGCAGCTGCGCGCGCCGCCAGTCGGGCAGGTTCCAGTCGAAGAACGGGCTGTTCAGCCACAGGGCGCGCACCTGCTCGCGGTGCGGCCCTTCGTGCGCGTAGAGCGAGCAGACGAGGCCGCCGGTCGAGTGGCCGGCGAGCAGCACCGGCTCGCCGATCACGTCGATGGCGCGCGTGATCTCCGGGTAGTACTCGGCGATGCTCTTGCAGAAGTTCGGGTGCTGGTGCGGCCGCAGTGAGCGGCCGTGCTTGCGCAGGTCGAGCGCATAGAAGGCGTAGCCCTCCATCGCGAAGCGCTCGGCGAGATGGCGCTGGAAGAAATAGTCGATGAAGCCGTGCACGAAGAGCACCGCGCCGCGCGAGGCCTCGCGCGGCGGCAGGCGCACCAGGGTGGCGAGCACCCGGCCGTCGTAGTCGTCGGGAAACTCGAGCTCGAGCGACTCGAACCCGGGCAGGAAGCGGTCAGGAAGCCAAGGCGTCACGGCGAGCGTGTTCCCCCATGGCGCGAGAGTGCCCAATGGACGTGCTCCCTGACTAGCGCAGAGGGATGGTCCGCCCGGGCACGTAAAGCGGCCACTACGGGTAACGAAGTCGGCGCATTTCCCAGGCCGACCGCCAGGTTGCGCAGCCAGCGCTCGTAGCCGATGCGCCGGATCGGCGAGCCCTTCAGGCGCTGGTCGAACTCCTCCTCGGTCCAGGCGAAGAGCTCCACCAGCGTCGCCCGGTCCAGGCCATTACGCGGCTGAAAATCCTTTTCTGCCGTGGGCTGGGCAAAGCGATTCCAGGGGCAGACCACCTGGCAGTCGTC
>DATFDV010000197.1:0-14849 GCA_035251855.1 Burkholderiales bacterium
TACGAGAGGACCGGAGTGGACGCATCCCTGGTGTACCGGTTGTCACGCCAGTGGCATCGCCGGGTAGCTATATGCGGAAGAGATAACCGCTGAAAGCATCTAAGCGGGAAACTTGCCCCAAGATGAGACTTCCCGGAGGCTTGACCTCCCTAAAGGGTCGTCCTAGACCAGGACGTTGATAGGCTGGGTGTGCAAGGGCCGTGAGGCCTTGAGCTAACCAGTACTAATTGCCCGTGCGGCTTGACCCTATAACCGTGAGCATCGCTCAGTGGTTGTAGCGCGCTTGGCGCGATCTCATACCCAGGTTTGGTTTTCACCAGATCCTTCACTTCTTCAATCTTCTACCTGGCGGCCATAGCAGCCTGGAACCACGCCTTCCCATCCCGAACAGGACCGTGAAACGGGTTTGCGCCGATGATAGTGTGCAATCGCGTACGCGAAAGTAGGTTACCGCCAGACCATCTTCAGAAAGAAAAAGCCCGATCTCCGAAAGAGGTCGGGCTTTTTTGTTGGTGTGCTACGGCTACGGGTGTCGCGGACTAGACTATTAGCCCGGAAGTCGAGGGCGCAAGGCGTGCCGTCGGACCGAAAGAGGGAAGAAAATCATGCTTGAAATTCCAGCGTTCTATTTCGATTCGAAACGGCTGGAGCGACTCCTGCACGACCACCGAGGCTCGGAGCGGTTTCGTGGGGCTAACCCGTTTCCGCACTTGGTCATCGACGACTTCCTGCCGCGAGAAGTGATCGAGCGGCTGATCGCCGAGTTTCCGGATGAAGACGCCATCGAGTGGATCGCGTGGGGGCCCGGCCGCACTAGCCAGCTCGCAAAGACCAAGTTGAACAAGCTCGGGCAGTCGGACGAACGCTGTTTCCCGCCGTTCATCCGCCATTTCATCGGACAGCTGCTGTCGGCGACCTTCGTGGAATTCGTGGAGGCGCTGAGTGGTATCAAAGGACTGATCGTGGACCCGTCGCACAACGGTTGCGGCCTTCATTCGACCGGTCATGGCGGGCGACTGATGATCCACACCGACGTCAACCGGCATCCGCACAGCAGGAGAAATTTGCACCAGGTGCTGAACTTGATCCTCTACCTCAACGAGGATTGGAAGGACGAGTACAACGGCCACCTGGAGCTCTGGACGAGAGATCGGAAACCCAGCAAGAAAATCCTGCCGAGCGCAAATCGAGCGGTCCTGTTCGAGACGGGTACGCGGTCGTTTCACGGCCATCCGCAACCGCTAAATTGCCCTCCTGGTCGCCGTCGCAACAGCATCGCGGTCTACTACTACTGTTTCGACCGACTTCCGGCGGACGAATACGAAGGGATGCAGCGCTTCGTGCACTGGGTTCCCACCTCCGAAGAGGATCGCCGTATCGGCGCCGACTCCGCGGCCCTCGCCGAAACAACCAGCATGCGACTCAGGGGCGCGACCGCGCTCGTCCCCGCGGAAATCCTGCCCGTCGACATTGCCAATCTGGGCGAGCGCAAGCAGGCTCATCTGACGATCGCGCACGAATCCAGCCTCGATGCCGGGCTGCGCCAGAAGCTGCGTGAGTCTCGTGTCGCGCCCATGTTTCCGGACATTCCAAGCGAGCTCGGCCGTTACTTCATTCTGGGTTATCTCAGCGCGGCCGAAGGCGCAGCCATCGGCGACGACGGCTGCCAGCTGGTCGTGTGCGCCCGGGACGACGGCGCCCTCTACCTTGAAAACCCCCGAACCGGCCGGGCCCTGTTCTACGGCTACGTCGAGATGATCGGAGGCCTGTTGCCCGACGCCGCGCGGCGTTGAACGCGAGACTTCTGGCGCGTTCTCGTGCGTCGGGCTTTTTTGTTTTTGCGCCCGAGCGTAGGCTTTGCAGGCATGAGGGTCGTGTGGATCACGATCGGGCTCATCTGGGTGGCGGCGGCCGGCGCCGAAGTGCTTTATCGCCTTCCGTGGGCGGAGGGATCGTCATTCATGTTCACCCAGGTGCACGGCGGCAGGATCACGACGCACTTCACCAAAGCGACTTTGCACGCGGTTGACATCGGCATGCCGCAGGGCACTCCCGTGCTCGCCGCGCGGGCGGGTATCGTCGAGGCGCTTCAATCAGACCACGGCGCGAGCGAGGATGAAGCGCCGCTCACCTACGAGGGCAACTTCGTGCGGGTGCGCCATGCCGACGGCACGGCGGCAACCTATGCGCACCTCAAGCACCAAGGCGTCACGGTGGTCGTGGGAGACGCAATCGAGGCCGGGCAGCTGCTCGGCCTTTCCGGCGCCAGCGGCGATGTACTGGAGCCGCACCTGCATTTCGTGGTGACTCGCGTGCACGAGAACTCGTCGGGCTGGCGCGAAGAAGTATCCATCCCGGTCAAGTTCTATGTCGGCGCGCCGCCACTGGTTTTTGCTCCGAGGGCGGCCTTGATCGCCACCGCGGACTACTCGCCGCGTGCGGAAGCGCCGCGTACGCCGAGCGAAGGCGGGTCCTTGGCTCCCTGGAAGCCGCGGGCGAGCGATGCGGATGCGGAGGCGGGCGCATGGGGCCTGCTCGGGCTGTGGCTCGCAGCCGGGGCCGCGGGCCTGGCGTGGTTCTGGCGATTCGCCAGCCGGTAAGTCACAGGCGGACCGGGCTTTTTGGGTTCTTTTTCCGCAATCGTTCGCGTAAGCTATCCCCACGGTTTCGAAACACCAAAAGGGGGGATCGTTATGAAAATCGCATTGGCAGCGTTGCTGGGGCTTGCGGCCGGCAGCGCCTGGTCGCAATCGCAGGTTGCCGGCGGACAACTCGAGAAGTGCAGCGAGACGCTGGGCACGCTGTCGGTCATCGAGGACCGCAACGCCAGCTGGTATCACCACATGCAGCAGTACAAGGTGCAGTCGACGGTGCCGTTGCTGCGCATGCTGATCCAGCAGTCGAACTGCTTCGTCGTCGTCGAGCGCGGCCAGGCGATGAACGCCATGAAGCAGGAACGCAACCTCGACCGCTCCGGCGAGACGCGCGAGGGCAGCAATTTCGGCAAGGGCCAGATGGTCGCGGCCGACTACGCGATGAACCCGAGCATCACCTTCAGCGCGCGCGACACCGGCGGCATGAGCGGCGCGATCACCAGCATCGGCAACAAGCTCGGCGGCTGGGGCTCGACCGCAGCGTCGCTGGCGGGGGGCCTGAAGTTCAAGGAAGCGTCCACCATGCTCACCCTGATCGACAACCGCTCGGGCGTCCAGCTTGCCGCCACCGAAGGCAACTCGAGCAAGACCGACTTCGGCGTCTGGGGCGGCCTGATCGGCAGCGGCGGCTCCGGCAGCGCCGGCGGCTATACCAATACGCCGGAGGGCAAGGTCATCGCCAGCTCGTTCGCCGATGCCTACAACGCACTGGTGCGCAGCGTGAAGAACTACAAGGCGCAGGAAGTCAAAGGCGGCCTCGGCACCGGCGGCCGGCTCGGCGTGCAGGGCGGCTCGACGCCTGCGTCGAAAGGGCGCTGAGCCGATAGCATCGTGGCATCAGCGAAGCTCGGCCTCGCGAGAGGACCGGGCTTTCTTGTTCCTGGAGAAGGCCGCGTCAATCAACCGGACCAGACGGTCCGGCGGAATGGGTTTGCTGACGTAGTCGTCGAACCCGGCGGCGCGCGCACGCCGTAGCGAGTCGGGCTGCTCGAAACCGGTGACAGCCACCAGCACCATTTCCTGACATGCAGGATCCCGCCGCAGCGCGCTCGCCACTTCATAGCCGTCTAGACCGGGCAAGCCGATATCGATCACGGCCACTTCGGGTTTCAGCTCCGCGACCGCGCGTATCCCGGCATTGCCGTCCGCTGCCTCGTAGACGCTGTGTCCGTCGAGTTGCAGCGCGGCGACCATGCTCTCCCGGGCATCCACGTTGTCCTCGACCACCAGGATGCGGTGGCGCGATTCTGGCGCGGCCGCGACGAGCGCGGCGGCTTGCGGCCCGGGCTCGATCGCTGGAAGCGATACGGTGAATATCGAGCCCTGCCCCGCGCCGCTGCTCGCCGCGAATACCTTGCCGCCGTGCAGCTCGGCCAGGTGCTTGACCAGCGCCAGGCCGATGCCCAGCCCGGCCACGCGGCGCTTGCCGGGTTCGTCCCCCTGCACGAACAGCTCGAAGACGCGCGCGGCGAGCTCGGGCGACATGCCGACGCCGTTGTCGCGCAGGCGCAGCACGGCCGCATCCTGGTCGCGCCGCAAGCTCACGACGATGCTGCCGCCGTCGGGCGTGTACCTCGCCGCGTTGCCGACGAGATTGGAGACGATCTGCTGGATCCTTGCCTCGTCTGCACGCGCCCAGACTTCCGACAGCTCGAGGCGCACGTCATGGCGCGCGAGCCGCCCGGCCACGCGCAGCTCGTTCACGCTCTTTTCCACGGCCTGCGCGAGATTGAGCGGCTGCCTGCTGAGGCTCACCTTGCCGCGCGTGACGCGACTAAGGTCGAGGAGGTCCTCGATCAGGCGCGTCATGTGCTCGACCTGGCGCGCGACCACCCCGACCGCGCGCCGCGCACCATCGCCCGACGGCGCATTCCGGAGCACATGGGCAGCGGCCGCCAGCGAACCGAGCGGATTGCGCAACTCGTGTCCGAGGATCGCGAAAAATTCGTCCTTGGTCCGGTCGGCGGCGCGCAGCGCGGCGTCGCGTCCGTGCACCGCGTTTGCAGCGTGCACGAGCTTGTCGCAGGCTTCGGCAATCTCGGCGACGCGGATCGTCACCGGCATTTGGGTCCTGGCGCCGCTAAGGAGCGCCTTGGCGATCGGGTCGAATACCGCGGTGGAGCCGGAAATTCGCCTCGCTACAGCGAGCGTCAGCAGGAGCTGCGAGAGGAGGCTGGCGACAATGCCGAGCAAGATCAGCCACAGGGCTTCGGTCGCGGGAGGGATTGCGCCCGCCAGCCAGGCGGCCGCGCCGGACAAGGCGAGCAGGACAAGCAGGTTACCGACGACAAGAAGAACCAGTTGCGAACGAACCTTCATCAGGCGCATGGGAGCACTCCTTCTTCTACGAGCTCCCCTAAGCCCGCGATTTGAGAATTCGCGGCTGGATTCTAAACCCGAATGCTGGCGCCGGAGGCCGATCGAATCGCACCTGCCGCCGCAGCGTGCGGAACTTCTCACTTGCTGTTCGAGAAACTGCTGCAATTCCCCGCTCGAAGCTGGTTTGCGGCAGCTAATCCACCGCCGTGGCCAGGCTGCGCGGCGCTGGGGGGACGGCGACGAGGTCGAAATACACGCGGCCGATCTCGCGGCCGTCGAGCGTCTCGACCTGCACCTTCCACTCGCCGGGCTGGTAGTTGGATTTGACGCCGTAGCCGCGGAACCCCTGCTCGCGGCCGCCGACGATGCGGATCGGGATGGTGTCGTGGGCCGTCCAGCCGCGCGCCGGATCCCTCCAGTGCCAGCGCATCTGCACCTGGTCCGAGAAGCGCGCCGGCGAGAAGATGCGGAAAAAGACGTAGACCTTGTCGCCGGGCTGCGCGAGGAAGCTCTGGTCGCCGTTGTGCCAGAAGCGCCAGGCCGGCCGCTCATGGCTCAGGCGGTAACTGTCGCCGGCGCGCTCGACCTGGTGATAGACGCCGATGAACGGGATGGACAGCGGCACCGGTGGGATCAGGCGGAAAAGGTAGAACGTCAGAAAGCCGACCAGCACGCAGCCGAGGGGCAGGAGGATCTGGCGGCGCACGAGCGCCGACTTTGCCGGTGATCCCCGGCCGATGACCCAGGCGGCAACGACGAAAGGCATGCAGCCCATGAACATGGAAACCAGAAACAGACCCAGGCTGATCGAGCCGACCAGGACCGGGACGAGGTAGGCAAAGAAAGACAGGAAGCACAGGCCGAGCAGGGCGAACTTGAACGGCAGGCCGGCGGATTTCACGCGCCGCAGCTCGTTCGCCAGCAGCAGGAGCACCAGGAAGCCGAGAAAGCCGAAAGACACCAGCAACGACGAGCTCTTGAAATAGAAGATGGCGTAGAGGTTGAGCAGGGCGCCCATGAGGAAATGCACCAACGCCGAGCGGTATTCGTGGTACCAGCGTTTAAGGATGAATCCGCCGGGTTCGCGCGGCGGCTGATCCGCCTCGAGGAGCATCTGCGAGAGCGCAATCAGGGCCACCGTAAGGTAGATGGCCTGCTGCCCGATCGTGGTCCACGAGTCGATACGCCCGACCGTGATCATGTCGAAGAGAAAACCGGCAGCGAAGAACGCCGCCGCGACGCGGCCTTCGTTGCGGCTGTAGTAGACCTTGAGGCGCTCGAGCCCGCTCGCCGACAGCGGGACCGATGCGGTGCTCGAATCCGGCTGGCTCATTCCCTGAAGCGCCGGATCAGCGCATAGAACGCCCACGCGCGGACCAGCCAATGGCGCAGCTTCGGCGAGGACGAGAGGAGGGCAACGGCGGCACCGCCGCTCAGCAGGAGCGGCGCCGTTACGGCATTGCGCGTCCGCTCGGCGGACGCAGCGATTTCGGCGCGTTGCGCGGCCGAACGCTCGACAAGCGCCTCGCGCCTTCGCGCCAGCGCGTCCAGGGAGAGGTTCATTCGCGCGACCTGAGCGCGGCGAGGTCGCGCTCGAGCTCGGCGAGGCTGGCCGCGAGCGGCCGCTCCTTCGTGTCGCGCCGGACCTGCCACGCGAGGTAGGCCGCGGCGGCGAGAAAAAACACGGCAACGCCGGTTGCCACCCAGACCCGATGCTCGGGAGCTGCGGCCATCACCAGTGCCGTGGCGCCGAAGCCGAAGGCCAGCGCGCCGAGAAGAATCGCCGCCACGGACGCGATCATGAGGACCACCAGCCGCGCCAGCAGCTCCTGCAGCTCGGTGCTCAGCAGGTCGAGGCGCGTGCGCGCCAGGCCGAGCGCGCTCGCCAGCAGATCCTGGGCCGACTTCACCAGGCCCAGGCTCATTTGCGCGAGAGCAGCAATCCGACCAGGAGCCCGACGCCGGCGGCGATGGCGACCGCGGCCCAGGGATTCTTGCGCACCTGGACGTCGATCTCGCTGGCGGCGGCGAGCGCCGCTTTCGCCCGCTCACGCAGCTCCTCGACGCGCTCTCCGGTCTGCTCGGCAGTCGCCTGCAGCAGCTCCTCCGCTTCGCGCGCCACGGCGCGCAGCTCGGCCATTAATTGCTCGGTCGTCGTCGCATCCATGGTGTTGCCTCCCGGAAAGCGATTATGCGCCCACCTTGGAAAGGACGTCGGCCTTGAGGAAGCGCTCGATGACCAGCATGAACAAGACCGAAGGCACCAGCAGGACCAGGGCGGTAATGGCGGCAATCTGGTAGTTGCCGGCGATGCTGGCAGTGAACATCAGCAACGGCAGGGTAATGACGTCGGGCACGCCGACGAAGAACGTGCCGGTGAATTCGTCGAGCGATTCGAGGAACACGAAAATGGCGCTTGCCAGGATGCCGGGCGCGGCAAGCGGCAGGCTGACGGTGAGGAAGGTGCGGACCCCGGAGGCGCCGAGGTTGCGCGCAGCGAGCTCGAGATCGCGCTCGACGGCGGCGAACGCCGCGGCGGTGATCCACACGGCGAAGACCAGGCCGTGCACCGTATGCACCAGGATCACCCCCGTCATGGTGCCGTTGAGGCGGAACTCGTAAAAAAGGCGCGCGATGTTGATGTAGACGGCCAGGCTGGGAAACGCCTGCGGCAGCAGGAAGGTGAGCAGGATCGCGCTGCGCCACGGCAGCCTCAGGCGCGCGAGGGCATAGCCTGCGGGGACCGCCAGGGCAAGGCTCAAGGCCACGGTGGCGAGGGCGATCCAGGTGCTCGTGACCAGCGAGGTGATGGCGTCGCCGCGCGGTTTGAATACCTGCTCCCAGAACTTGGTGCCATAGGTGAGCGGCAGCTTGTGCGGGAAATACCATTGCTCGGCGGCCGCCCATAGCACCAGGTTGGCCAGCGGACCGAGTACGACGAACGCCAGCAGCCCGAAGATGATGCCGCGGCCGAGCCAGGTCATGACTGCCGCACTCCGCGCCGCAGGTAGATCCAGGCGCATGCCCCGGTCAAGACGTAGGAGATGAAGCCCAAGGCATTGGCGGTGCCGTAATCGCCGTAGTTGTTGATGCGGAAGGCCATGTCGACGGTCATCATCGTCGGCGACTCGCCGCTGATCATCAGCGGCACCGACAGCACGCTCATCATGGTGACGAAGGAGAGGATCAGCCCCACCACCAGCGTCGGCATGACCTGCGGCACCAGGATCTCGACCAGAATGCGCAGGCGGCCGGCGCCCAGGTTTCTCGCCGCCTCGATCGTGGAGCGGTCGAGCGAGGCCATCGCGCCGGCGACGAGCAGCGCAACGAACGGCGTCTGCTTCCACACGAAGGTGATGATGATGCCGCGCCAGTCAAGGAAGCCCACCGTCTGGTCGACTTCCAGGATCCCGAGCCCGACGAAGGTGTTGTTCATCAGCCCGTTCTTGGCAAGGAAGGTGCGCATGCACTGCGCCGCCACCACGAACGGGATGAACAGCGGCCAGCGGTACAGCCAGCGCAGCAGCGCCACCGCCCGCGGGTTCTCGCCCAGCACCAGATAGCCGCCGATCGCAATCGAGGCGAGCGCGATCATCAGCGTGGAGACGCCGATGATGACCAGCGTGAAGACGATGTCCACGCTGTAGAACTCGAACGCCTTGGCGAAATTGCCGAGGGTGAAGCCGCCGCCCTTTGCCTCGAAGGCGGTGACCAGCGAGTAGCCCAGCGGATAGACGAACAGCACCAGCACCGCGGCCAGCGCCGGTGCGACGAGGAGAACGCCGAGCCGGCCGCGGTCGTGCATCAGTTCAGTTCAGCACTTTCCTTTCGTAGCTCTCCAGGATGTCGTCGAAGTACGGCTTGATCGGGAACACCTTGCCCTTGGCGGCAAGATCCTGGGGCGTGACGTCGACGAACAGCTTGTTCCAGGTCTTGTCGTCGAGCTGCGATTTCACGTGCTGGGCGTCGATTCCCGGGTACCAGTTGAATCTCTTGACGATGCCCTCGGCCTGGACCTGCGGGCTGGTCGCCATCTCGACGAATTTCTTCGCCGCCGCCATGTTGGCCGCCTTGGCCGGGATCACGTAGTACATCGGCTGTCCGGGCATCCCGGGGCCGATGAGCTGCAGGCGCATGGTCGGCGGCAGCTTGCCGTCGGCCATCCAGGTGTAGAACATGTCGACCCACACCGGCCCCATGGCGATCTCGCCGCGGTTCAGCATGTCCAGCGTGCCGGCGTTGCCGGGGGTAATCACCACGCTGCGGTTGAACTCCTTGAGCTTGCCCAGGGCGCCGTCCCACTTCGCCTTCGTCGAGGCGTCATAGGGTCCCTTCATCAGCTTGTCGCCGTCGGGCGTGTTGGCATAGACCCAGCCCACCACGAAAGCCACGCCGGACATGCCGCCCTTGATGCCGTTGTAGCCGAACTTGCGCGGGTTGGCTTTGGCCCAGGCAGCCAGCTCGTCGTAGTTCTTGGGCGGCTGCTTGACCAGCGCCGGATTCCAGGCGATCGCCGTCTGGCTCTGGAACATCGGGATGACGTAGCCCTGCACGTTGGTGCCAAGCGCGTTCTTGGACGCTTCCGAGGTCACCAGCCTGCCGGTCGACACATCTCGCACGTAAGGCGCGAGCAGACCTTCGCGCACCAGGTCGCCGGCCATCTTCTGATGAATCACCGCCACGTCCACGTCCCACGCGGCATTGCCCTTCTGCGCCTGCAGCTTCTCGGCGATCTTCTGCGAGCCGCCATCGCCCGGGCCGGTGCCCACGGCTTTCACAACCGCCTTCGGATTGGTTTTCTCGAAGCGCGGCGCGAGAAAATCCTTGATGTAGTCGACCATGTTCTGGTCGCCGGCAGTAACGACGTTGAGCGTGGTTTGCTGCGCGAGCGCCGGTGCTCCGAGCGCCGCGGACACGAGAGCCAATGAGGCGAATAGCGCCAGGTTGCGTTTCATGCTTCCCTCCTCGAAAAGATATGCAGTGATGACACCGGCAGCCCGATCCCCACGTTCTCGCCGACGGCGAGGCGGCGGGGGTCGTCGACCATGAACTGATTCTGCCCCACGGCGACCGCATAGCGATAGAAGCCGCCGGGGTACGAAGCCTGCACGATGCGGCCCCGCAGCAACAGCCGCTCGGCGCCAGCCGCGTCGGGCGGCCCCAAGCGCGCCGCCTCGCTGCGGAAATGAGCCACCACCGGGCCGGCCAGGGCCGACTCGCGGACGAGCACCGCGTCATTGTGGCTGCCGGCCTCGATGCGCATGCCGCCATCGGCCGGCCTGGCCTGCAGCTCAAGAACGTTGCCCGCGCCCATGAACGAGGCCACGAAGGGCGAATTCGGGCGGTTGTACACCTCCTCCGGCGATCCGAGCTGTGCGATCCGGCCGGCGTCGAGGATGGCGATGCGATCGGCCATCACCATCGCTTCCTCGCGGTCGTGCGTGACGTGGATGGTGGTGATGCGCAGTTTCGCCTGCAGCGCCTTGATCTCGTGGCGCACGTCCTCGCGGATGCGGGCGTCGAGGTTCGACAGCGGCTCATCGAGCAGCAGGAGCTCGGGGTTGACCGCGAGCGCGCGACCCAGGGCGACGCGCTGGCGCTGGCCGCCCGAAAGCTGCGTCACGTTGCGCTCGCCGAAGCCCTCGAGCTTGAGCATCGCCAGGACCTCGGCCACGCGCCGGGCGATCTCGGGCTTGGCCACGCCGCGCAGCTTCAAGCCGTAGCCGAGATTCTGCGCGGTCGTCATGTGCGGCCACAGCGCGTAGGACTGGAACACCATCGCCATGCCGCGCCGGTCAGGCGGCTCGTGCGTGATCTCGCGCCCGCCGACTGCAATGCTCCCGGCTTTTACCGGCACGAATCCGGAGACGGCGCGCAGCAGGGTGGTCTTGCCGCAACCCGAAGGCCCGAGCAGCGCGACGAACTCGCCCGCCGCCACGGCGAGCGATACTCGCTTGAGCACCAGCGTGTCGCCGTAGGACACTTCCAGCTCCGTCACGTCCAGCGAGGCGCTCGTCATGCGAAATCATTATTCCATAATGGTATTGTTCCTTGCCGCTGCCACCGCCGCGCTGGCGCAGGAGCGCCCGCCGCCGGTCAAGCCCGACGCCGATGGCGTGCAGCGCGTGCGCCTGGTCGCCGGCAGCTACTTCTTCAAGCCGAATCACATCGTCGTGAAGGCGAACGTGCCGGTGGAGCTCAGCGCCAGCCGCGAGTCTGGGATCACGCCGCATGACCTCGTGATCCGCGCCGAAGACGCGGGGATCAACGTGAAGGAAGATCTCGGCAGCGATCCGAAGAAGATCGCCTTCACCGCCACCAAGCCTGGCAAGTACCCGATCTACTGCAGCAAGAAGCTGCCCTTCATGGCGGGGCACCGCGAGAAGGGCATGGAAGGGATCCTCGAAGTCGTTCCCTAGCGGGCGAACCTCATCAACGTCTGCGCATAGGCGGGGGCGGTGGGCTCGTGCATGAAGTAGACGTAGGTCTCGCTCCACCCGGTCCCGGCCAATCGCCGCGCCCATTGCTGCAGGTCCGCTTCCGAGTAAGTCTCGAGCCGCAGCCGCACATAGCCCCATGGCGCCGTCTCCACCAGCGGCGGCGCCGCGTTGTCTTCCCTCTCCGAGAGGCAAAGCGCGGCGCCGGCAGCTTTCAGCAGCGCATAGACATCGTCCGAGAACCAGGTGTCGTTGCGGAACTCGAACGCCGCCATGTGTCCCGCCGGCAGCAGCGGCAGAAAGTCGGCGAGGCGCGGCAGGTCCTTCTTCAGGAACGGCGGCAGCTGGAAGAGGACCGGCCCGCGCTTCGCGCCCAGGCTGGCGAGGGTGCGATAGAGGAACGCCACCGAGTCGGCTGCGGTATCGGCTTTGAGGCGCGACATGTGCGTGATGCGGCGCGAGGCCTTGATGGCAAAGCGGAATGTCTCGGGAGCGGTGTGCGCCCAGTTCTCGAGCACCGCCGCTTTGGGCATCTGGTAGAAGGTATTGTTGATCTCCACGGTCGGCAGGCGCTCGCTGTAGAAAGCGAGCATGCCCTCGGGCTTCATCGTCTCGGGGTAGAAGGTCCCTTTCCACTCCTTGAACGAGTAGCCGCTCGCGCCGGCCAGCAGTTTCCTAGAATCAGGCATGGTCAAAGGCAAGCTTAGCGACAAAGGGAAGCTTGGAGACTACTCGGCCAAGCGCAGCTTTGCCGCCACGCCGGAGCCGGGGCCGCTGGTGCCGGAGGGGCGCAGCGGGCCGCTGCTCTTCGTCATCCAGCAGCATTCCGCCACGCGCCTGCACTACGATTTTCGCCTGGAGTGCGACGGCGTGCTCAAGTCCTGGGCGGTGCCGAAGGGCCCTTCGCTCGATCCCGCGGAGAAGCGGCTCGCGGTTCGCACCGAGGATCATCCGTTCGACTACGCCTCTTTCGAGGGCGTGATCCCGCCGGGGCAGTACGGCGCCGGCGAAGTCATCGTCTGGGATTGCGGCGTGTACTCGCCCGACGAGGAGGCATCCTGGGTCGAGGACCGTGAAGCGGCGCAGGCGCAGGTGCTGGCCGGCCTGGAGAAGGGAAAGGTGAGCATCGTCCTGCGCGGCGAGAAAGTGAAAGGCTCCTTCGCCCTGGTGCGCACCAAGGACCAGAAGACCTGGCTCCTCATCAAGCACAAGGACCGCTTCGTCTCGAAGGCCGACGTCACCGCGCGCAACCGCTCGGTGCTCTCGGGCATCGCGGTCGATGAGATGAAGGCGATGCCGCTCGAGCAGCTGCCGGCGGAGCGACTCGCGCCGGCCGGCCCGGCCGAGGCGATGCCGAAGAAGCTCGAGCCGATGCACGCCGAGCTCGCCGAGGCGCCGTTCAACCGCGCCGGATGGGCATGGGAGCCGAAGCTCGACGGCTACCGGGTCCTCGTGTTCGTCGACGGCAAGGGCGTCAGCCTGCGCTCGCGGCGCGGCCTGGAGCTGATGGGCGATTTCCCCAAGCTCGCGGCCGAGCTCGCGCAACCGGGGCCGAGCATGGTCCTCGATGGCGAGATCGTGGCGTTCGACGAACGCGGCAAGCCGTCATTCAACGCGATGCAGAATCGCAGCCCGACCGCCGTGTTCTACGCTTTCGATCTGCTGCATTTCGCCGGCGTCGATCTGCGTAAGGCGTCGTACGCCGACCGGCGTCGCTATCTCGCGCAATGCCTGCTGCCTTCGCCGCTGGTGCAGCTGGTCCATGCCGACGACGACGGCGTCGCGCTCTATTCGGCGGCGCTCGCCAACGAATTCGAGGGCGTGATCGGCAAGCGCAAGGACAGCCGCTACGAGGCCGGCAAGCGCTCGGGCGCCTGGCTCAAGGTCAAATCGACGAGCAGCGCCGACTTCATCGTCGGCGGCTACACGAAGGGGCAGGGCGCCCGCGAGCCGCTGGGCGCGCTGCTGGTGGGCTACTGGGAGGGCAGCGCGTTGCGATACGCCTCCCATGTGGGCTCGGGATTCGACGATCGCTCGATGGCGCAGGTTCTCGCGCGACTCGAGGCGCTGCGGCGCAAGTCCAACCCGTTCTCCAGCAAGCCGCCACTCAACGCACCGGCGACCTGGGTCGAGCCCAAGACCGTCGCGGAGGTGAAATTCCAGGGCTGGACCGGTGATGGCTCGCTGCGCGCGCCGGTGTTCCTGCGGCTGCGCGATGACATCGATCCCAAGGACGTGCGCCGGGACACGCCATCGGCGGGCTCGGAGCTGGACGAGCTGGTCCATCAAATCGAGAGAGCGAAGCCCAATGCCAGCATCGTCGTCGACGGCCACGTGCTGAAGCTCACGCACCTCGACCGGGTCTACTGGCCGGCGGACCCGGCGCTCAAGCAGCCGGCGCTCACCAAGCGCGACCTGCTGCGCTACTTCGCGCAGGTTTCGCCGTACATGCTGCCGCACCTCGCCGACCGGCCGCTCACCATGATCCGCATGCCCGACGGCATCGCCGGCCAGCGCTTCTACCAGAAGCACTGGCACCAGGAGCGGCCGAAGTTCGCCGAGACCATCACGCTGTTCTCGGGGACCAAGGACGAGAGCCACGAATACCTGCTGTGCAACAACCTGGCGACGCTGCTGTGGCTCGCCCAATCCGGCACGCTGGAGTTCCACGTCTGGCATTCGCGGGCACGGTTCGCGCCCGACTGCGCAAGCAAAAGCACCGATTACGCCTCTTCGCTCGAGGCCCTGGAGGGCTCGGTGCTCAACTATCCCGATTACGTGGTGTTCGACATCGACCCTTACATCTATTCGGGAAAGGAGAAACCCGGCGATGAGCCCGAGCTCAACACGCTGGCGTTCGAGAAAGGCAAGGAGGTCGCGTTTCGCCTGCGCGAGCTCTTGAACAGCATGAAGCTCGATCCGATCGTGAAAACCTCCGGCAAGACCGGCCTGCATGTGTTCCTGCCGATCCGCCGCACCATCGACTTCGACGCCGCGCGGGAAGTTTCCGAGCAGGTGGGGCGCCACCTGATGCGGCTGCACCCGAAGGACATCACGCTCGAATGGAGCGTGCCCAAGCGCACCGGCAAGATCTTCATGGACTACAACATGAACGTGCGTGGTAAGACATTGAACGTGGCCTACTCTCCCCGCGGCGCCCCCGGCGCGCCGGTTTCGCTGCCGCTCAGCTGGGAGGAGCTTGCCGACGCACATCCGCTCGATTTTCGGATTACAAACGTCGCCGAGCGCCTGGCGCAGGCCGAAGATCGGTGGCGCGAGGTACTGGCGCGAAAGCAGGACCTCGGGCGGGCGCTAAAACGCGCGCAGGCATAATGGAGTATGCTTCGAACCTTTCGCTCGAAGTAAGTATCGCAAGTTATTGATTTTATGAGGTGAAGCATGGCTGCGAGATCGATTGCATCGTTGACCATCTCGTTCG
>DATFDV010000198.1:0-10422 GCA_035251855.1 Burkholderiales bacterium
CGCAGCCCGCGGCGAGCCAGCCGCCCGCCGCGATGGCGGCCGAAGAGGTCGATCCGATCGCCGAAGCCGACGTTTACATGGCTTACGGCCGCGACGCGCAGGCCGAAGAGATCCTGAAGGAAGCGCTGCAGAAGGACTCGAGCCGTACGCCGGTGGTCGCCAAGCTTCTGGAGATCTACGCCAACCGCAAGGACGCGAAGTCTTTCGAGCAGACCGCGCTCAAGCTGAAAAACCTCACCACCGGCACCGGTCCCGATTGGGACCGGGCAGCCGCGCTGGGCCGCTCCATCGATCCGGGGAACGGCTTGTATGCCGGCGCCGGCGTATCCGCGCCCGCAGCATTCTCCGCGCCGGCGGCGCCGGCAGCAGCATCGGCCGCGCCCGCGCCGACCCTCGACTTCGATATCGGCGGCGCCGCGCAGGCTTCCGCTCCGCCGCCCGACCTCACGCTCGATCTGGATGCGGTCCCCAAGGCCGAGGACACCGGCCTCGATTTCGACGTGAGCGGCGTGACGCAGAAGAAGGACGTCGACGAGACCGTGAACGCGCGCAGCGCGGTCGACAAGACGGCCGCCATGGACTTCAACCTCGACCTCGGTTCTTCCGCTGCGCCGTCGGCGCCATCCGCGCCGGCTGCGCCCGCGGCCGAGCCCGCCGGCGACCCCGGGCTGACCTTCGATCTCAACCTCGACCTCGGCGGCGACAAGCCGGCCGAGCCCTCGGCACCCGCCGCGGCGCCGGACCTGTCGAGCATCAGCCTCGACCTGGGCGGCACCGCCGACGCGCAGGCCCCCGCCGGTACCGATCCGAAATGGCAGGAGATCGCCACCAAGCTCGACCTCGCCAAGGCCTACGAGGAGATGGGCGACAAGGACGGCGCCCGCGAGCTGCTCAACGAGGTGATGAAGGACGGCGACGCTGCGCAAAAGGGGACAGCGCAGCAGCTGCTCGCCAAGCTGGGCTAGGCGTCATCAGGATTGCTCTGGGACTGGAGTACGACGGCAGCCGCTTCCTCGGCTGGCAGACCCAGCCCGGCGGCGGCGCGGTGCAGGATGCGCTGGAGCCGGCCCTCGCCGCGATCGCTGGAACCCCGGTCAAGCTGACCGGCGCGGGTCGCACCGACCGCGGCGTGCACGCGCGGCTGCAAGTCGCGCACTTCGACACCGCCGCGCAGCGTCCGTCCTCGGCATGGGTGCGCGGCGTGAATGCGCTGCTGCCCGATTCGGCGGCGGTGCTCTGGTCGCAGGAAGTGCCCGACGATTTCCACGCGCGCTACAGCGCCCGCGCCCGCACCTACCGCTACGAGCTGCTCAACCGGCCGGTACGCCCCGGCCTGGCGGCGCACCATGTCGGCTGGTTCCACCTGCCGCTCGACGTGGAGAGCATGCGCGCCGCGGCGGCGCTGTTCGTCGGCGAGCATGACTTTTCGGCCTTCCGCTCATCGGAGTGCCAGGCGAAGTCGCCGGTCAGGACAATCTATGAGTTTCATGTGGAAACGAGCCTGGACCGCATTCATTTCACCGTGCGCGCCAACGCCTTCCTGCACCACATGGTGCGCAACCTGGTCGGCACGCTGGTGTACGTCGGCAAAGGCAAGCATCCGGCGCAATGGGTGCAGGAGCTGCTGCGCGCGAAGGACCGCAGCAAATCCGCGCCCACCTTCGGGCCGCAGGGCCTGTACCTGGAGCGGATAGAGTACGAGGCTAGATGGGGACTGCCGCTCTGAGGACCCGGGTGAAAATCTGCGGCATTACGCGCCCGGCCGATGCGCTGGCCGCCGCGGGTGCGGGGGCCGATGCCATCGGTCTGGTGTTTTACCCGCCGAGCCCGCGCTATCTGTCGGTCGAGCGGGCGCGGGAGATCCGCGATGCGCTGCCGCCGTTCGTGCAAACCGTCGCGCTGTTCGTGAACGCAGACGCGGCGCAGGTTTCCCAGGTCATCGGCCGGGTGCATCCGGCGATGCTGCAGTTCCATGGCGATGAAGCCCCCGATTTCTGCGCGCAGTTCGGGCTGCCTTTCGTCAAGGCTCATAGGGTGAGAAGCGGAGTTACGTCAGGGGTCTCTGCGCTAGAATACCTGCGCCCTTTTTCACGTGCGGCGGCCTGGTTGTTCGATAGTCATGTCCCGGAGTACGGCGGCGTCGGCGAGAGCTTCGATTGGTCGTTGGTTCCTGCGACGGACAAACCCGTAATCCTGTCCGGCGGGCTGTCGCGCGACAACGTCGCGCAGGCAATCCGTCGCGTGCGGCCGTGGGGCGTGGACGTATCGAGCGGGGTCGAGGCGGCGAAAGGCATCAAGGACGCCGCCCGGATCAGCGCTTTCATCGCAGAGGTCCGCCATGCGGATGTATGACCTGCCCGATGCCCGCGGGCACTTCGGTCCCTACGGCGGCATCTTCGTCGCCGAGACGCTCAGCGCGGCGCTCGACGAGCTGCGCGTGGCGTACGAGCGCGCGCGCACCGATCCCGCGTTCGAGGCCGAGTTCCGCGACGAGCTCAAGCACTATGTCGGGCGCCCCAGCCCGATTTACTTTGCGAAAAGACTCAGCGAGAAATGCGGCGGCGCCCGCATCTACATCAAGCGCGAGGACCTGAACCACACCGGCGCGCACAAGATCAACAACACCATCGGCCAGGCGCTGCTCGCGCGCAGCATGAAGAAACCGCGCGTCATCGCCGAGACCGGCGCCGGCATGCACGGCGTCGCCACCGCCACGGTGGCCGCGCGCTACGGCATGGAGTGCGTGGTGTACATGGGCAGCGAGGACGTGAAGCGCCAGTCGGCCAACGTCGCGCGCATGAAGATCCTCGGCGCCCGCGTGGTGCCGGTGGAATCGGGCTCGAAGACGCTGAAGGACGCGCTCAACGAGGCGATGCGCGACTGGGTCACCAACGTCGACAGCACCTTCTACATCATCGGCACCGTCGCCGGCCCGCACCCCTATCCGATGATGGTGCGCGACTTCCAGTCGGTGATCGGCGAGGAATGCCTGGTGCAGATGCCCGAGCTTGCCGGCCGCCAGCCCGACGCGGTGATCGCGTGCGTCGGGGGCGGCTCGAACGCAATGGGGATTTTCTATCCCTACATCGCAAACACCAAAGTGAAGTTGATCGGAGTAGAAGCGGCCGGCGAGGGCCTTGCCACCGGCAAGCACGCCGCCTCGCTGTGCGCCGGAACCCCCGGCGTGCTGCACGGCAACCGCACTTATCTTTTGCAGGACGCCAACGGCCAGATCACCGAGACGCATTCCATTTCCGCCGGCCTGGACTATCCCGGCGTCGGCCCGGAGCACGCCTGGCTGAAGGACAGCAAGCGCGCGCAATACGTCGCGGTCGATGACCAGGATGCGCTGAGGGCGTTCCACGAGCTGTGCCGCAGCGAGGGCATCATCCCAGCCCTGGAATCGGCGCACGCGGTGGCGCACGCGATGAAGCTCGCGCCCACCATGCCGAAGGACGCGATCCTGCTGGTCAACCTCTCCGGCCGCGGCGACAAGGACATGCATACCGTCGCCGAGCGCATGGGGCTCAGGTTCTGAAGATGTCGCGCATCCAGGGGCGATTCGAGGCGCTCGGGCGCGACAGGCGCAAGGCGCTCATTCCCTACATCACCGCCGGCGACCCGCACCCCTCGCTGACCGTGCCGCTGATGCGCGGCCTGGTGGAGGCGGGCGCCGACATCCTCGAGCTGGGCGTGCCGTTCTCCGATCCGATGGCCGACGGTCCGGTGGTCCAGCGCGCCGGCGAGCGCGCGCTGAAGCATGGCGTGGGTCTTTCCGACGTTTTAAAGCTTGTGTCTGAATTCAGGAAATCCGATCCGGCGACGCCGGTCGTTCTCATGGGATACGCAAACCCCACCGAGGCGATGGGCACGGAGAAATTCGTCGCCGCGGCCAAGGCGGCCGGCGTCGACGGCGTGATCGTGGTCGACTATCCGCCCGAAGAGTGCGAGCCGTTCGCCGCCATGGCGCAGAAGGCCGGCATCGATCCCATTTTTCTGCTGGCGCCGACCTCGACGGACAAGCGCATCGAGCAGGTGGCGC
Organism: Burkholderiales bacterium; assembly: GCA_035251855.1. Lineage (GTDB taxonomy): Bacteria > Pseudomonadota > Gammaproteobacteria > Burkholderiales > SG8-39 > SCGC-AG-212-J23. The sequence goes on from DATFDV010000198.1 coordinate 4,043, forward strand.
GCGTGGGCAGCGGCTATCTCTACTATGTCTCCCTGCGCGGCATCACCGGCGCCGCGAACATCGATTTTTCGGAAGTCAGCTCCAGGATTCCGCGGATTCGCGCCGCCACGCGCCTGCCGATCGGCGTCGGCTTCGGCATCCGCGATGCCGAGTCCGCCAGGCGCGTAGCGCAGTCGGCCGACGCGGTGGTCATCGGCAGCCGTATCATCCAGGAGATCGAGGCGGGGAGCGCCGATGGCGCGGTGGCTCGGGTAAAAGCGTTCCTCAAACCCATCAGGCAAGCTCTGGACGCATGAGCTACCAACCCGAAACCAGGGACAGACCACGTTTTCTTGTCGATGCCCCACGGAATAAAACGTGGTCTGTCCCTGATTTGGTGTCGCTATGAGCTGGCTGCAGAAGCTGCTGCCGCCGAAGATCCAGCGCACCGGCTCGGGTGCGCGCAAGACCGTGCCCGAGGGCCTGTGGACCAAGTGCGCGGCGTGCGACGCGGTGCTCTACAGCACCGACCTTGAGAAGAACCTCAACGTCTGCCCGAAGTGCGGCCACCACGAGCGCCTCGCCGCGCGTCCGCGCCTCGATGCGCTGCTCGACGCCGACGGGCGCTTCGAGATCGGCTCGGAGGTGCTGCCGCTCGACCCGCTCAAGTTCAAGGACTCGCGCCGCTACAGCGAGCGCGTGGCCGAGGCGCAGGAGGAAACCGCAGAAGGCGACGCGCTGGTGGTGATGCAGGGCGCGATCAAGTCGCTCGGCGTGGTGTGCTCGGCGTTCGAGTTCGACTTCATGGGCGGCTCGATGGGCTCGGTGGTCGGCGAGCGCTTCGTGCGCGGGGTGCGTGTGGCGATCGAGCAGAAGCTGCCCTTCATCTGCGTCACCGCCTCGGGCGGCGCGCGCATGCAGGAAGGCGCGCTGTCGCTGGTGCAGATGGCCAAGACCACCGCCGCGCTCACCGACCTCGCCGAGCGCGGGCTGCCCTTCATCAGCGTGCTGTCGGATCCGACCATGGGCGGGGTTTCGGCCAGCTTCGCGATGATCGGCGACGTGGTGATCGCCGAGCCGAAGGCGCTGATCGGCTTCGCCGGCCCGCGCGTCATCGAGCAGACCGTGCGGCAGAAGCTGCCCGAGGGCTTCCAGCGCGCCGAGTTCCTGCTGGAGAAGGGCGCAATCGACATGATCGTCGACCGCCGCCAGCTGCGCGACCGGCTGCATTCGGTGCTTTCTCTCCTGCAGGGCCTGCCCGCCGACGCGGCGACGTGACGCGCGTGGCGTGACCCTGCTCGCCGAGGTGGTGCGCGCGTCGGCCGCAGTCGCGGCGACGTCGAGCCGCCTGGCGAAGATCCGGCTCATCGCCGAGTGCCTGCGCGCACTCGAGCCCGACGAGGTCGAGATCGCGCTCCCCTGGCTGAGCGGCGACATTCGCCAGGGTAAGCTCACCCTCGGTTATGCGACGTTGCAAGCCGTGATGGGTCGAGCGGCCCCGTCAGCGAGCCTCACGGTGGCGGACGTCGATGCGGCGTTCCAGAACCTGAAGACGGTCAAGGGCAAGGGCTCGTCCACCGCGCGCCAGGCTCAGCTGGGCGATCTGTTCGGAAAAGCCACCGCGGACGAGCAGGATTTCCTCCTGCGCCTGATCGTCGGCGAGCTGCGCCAGGGAGCGCTGGAGGGCGTGATGCTCGAAGCGGTGGCGAGCGCAGCTGAGCTGCCGGCCGCCGACATCCGGCGGGCGGCCACGCTTGCCGGTGGTCTGCCACAGGTGGCGCGCGCCGCGCTCAGCGGCGCCGGGCTGGAGCAGTTCGCCATCCGCGTGATGCAACCGGTGCTGCCGATGCTGGCTCAGCCGGCCGAGGACGTGGCGGCGGCGCTCAAGGACCTCGGCAGCGCGCTGTTCGAATGGAAGCTCGACGGCGCGCGCGTCCAGGTCCACAAGGCGGGAGGCGAAATCCGCGTCTTCACCCGCAACCTGAACGAAGTCACCGCGCGCGTGCCCGAGGTGGTTTCCGCCCTGCAGAACGTCGCGGGCGACCTGATCCTCGACGGCGAAGTCATCGCGCTGCGCGCAGACGGCCGGCCGCACCCGTTCCAGACCACCATGCGCCGCTTCGGCCGCAAGCTCGACGACGAGACGCTGCGCGGCGAGTTGCCGCTTTCGGTCTTTTTCTTCGATTGCCTGCTGCGCGACGGCGAGCCGCTGATCGATCGCGGGGCGGCGGTGCGGCGCGAGACTCTCGAGCAATCAGTCCCGGCGGTGTTCCTTACCCCGTCGCTCATCACGGACGATCTGGGCAAGGCAGAAGCGTTCTATGCCGACGCCCTCGCGCATGGCCACGAGGGACTGATGGCCAAGGCGCTCGATGCGCCGTACGAAGCCGGGCGCCGCGGCGCGGGCTGGCTGAAGGTGAAGAGCGCCCATACGCTCGATCTGGTGGTCATCGGCGTGGAGTGGGGCAGCGGCCGGCGCAAAGGCTGGCTCTCCAATCTGCACTTGGGCGCGCGCGACCCGAGCACCGGCGGCTTCGTGATGCTCGGCAAGACGTTCAAGGGCCTCACCGACGAGACGCTCGAATGGCAGACGCGCGAGCTGCTGGGCCGCCGCATTGACTCCGGCGACAAGCGCGACCAGTGGACCGTGTACGTGCGTCCCGAGCTGGTGGTGGAGATCGCTTTCAACGACGTGCAGCAGAGCTCGCAGTATCCGGGCGGCATGGCGCTGCGCTTCGCGCGCGTGAAGGGCTACCGCCCGGACAAGCGCGCCGAGGAAGCCGATACCATCGACACCGTGCGGCAGATCTTCGAGGGGCAATCTTGAAGCGCAGCCTCGCCGAGTGGCTGGCATTCATCGAGCGGCAGCACGCGCAGCCGATCGCGCTCGGCCTGGAGCGAGTGATCCAGGTGCGCGAGCGCATGAAGCTCGACCTCCCGCGCCCGGTGATCACCGTCGGCGGCACCAACGGCAAAGGCTCGACCTGCGCGATGCTCGAGTCGATCCTGGGCGCGGCGGGCTACCGCACCGGCCTCTACACCTCGCCGCACCTCGTGAGCTACAACGAGCGCGTGCGCGTCGCCGGCGCGCAAGCCGGCGACGAGGCGCTGTGCGAAGGCTTCGAGGCGGTCGAGCTCGCGCGCGGCAAGGTTCCGCTCACTTACTTCGAATTTGGCACTCTCGCCGCGTTCCACGTGTTCGCCGCCAGTTCCCTGGACGCTGTCATTCTCGAGGTGGGCCTGGGCGGACGCCTGGACGCGGTGAATGCCGTGGATGCCGACTGCGCGATTCTCACCAGCGTGGGCATCGACCATGTCGATTTTCTCGGCGCGGACCGCGAATCGATCGGCCGGGAGAAAGCCGGAATCTTTCGCCCGTACCGGCCGGCGGTCGTCGCCGAGCCGGATCCGCCGCATTCGGTGCTTGGCGCGGTGGGCAACAAGCTTTTCCTCGGTAAGGACTTCGGCTTCGAGCGGCAGGAGGGCCAGTGGGCGTACTGGGGGCCGCGCGGCCGGCGCGCCGGACTTGCGCATCCAGCTCTGCGCGGTGCCATCCAGCTGCGCAATGCGGCGGCGGTGCTGTGCGCGCTCGAAGCGCTCGAGCTGCCGCTGGCGATGCAGGAAATAAGAAAGGGCTTCGCCGAGGTCACGCTGCCTGGCCGCTTCCAGGTGCTGCCGGGCCGGCCGCAGGTCATCCTCGATGTGGCGCACAACGTCGAGGCGGCGAGCAATCTCGCGGAGAACCTCGCCGCGTCCGGCTTCGCGCCCGAGACCATTGCAGTGTGCGGGATGCTGCGCGACAAGGACATCGCCGGCGTCCTGCGTGTGCTCGCGCCGCGCATCACGCGTTGGCACTTCGCCTCGCTACCCGGCCCGCGCGGCGCGGCTGCGGAGCATCTTGCTGCGCACCTGCACACCCCGGTGCCGTTGGAAAATTACCACTCCGTGAAAACCGCGCTCGCGGCGGCGCTGGAGCGTGCGGAGGAGGGTGATAAGATCGTCGTGTTCGGTTCGTTCCTTACCGTAGGCGAAGCGATGTCATGGCTGAAGAACAACAACAAGACGTCGAAACGCTGAAGCGCCGAGGCCGCCGGCGGCTGGTCGGCGCGGTGGCCCTGGTGCTCGCCGCGGTGATCGTGCTGCCGATGGTGTTCGATCCCGAGCCGCGCGGCACCGCGCCGGTCAGCGTTCGGATTCCCGGAGAGGACGAAACGCCTTTCGCGCCCAAGCCGCCGCCAAAGAAAGTGGAAACTGGGAAAAAGGCGCAACCCGCGAGAAAAGCGGAACCGGCGCCCCCGGCGGAGGAATTCGTCGTCCAAGTCGGCGCCTTCGGCAATCCGCAGGCCGCAATCGCAAAGCTGAAAGCGGCGAAAATGCCGCACTATACCGAAGCCATGCAGGGCAATCTCACGCGCGTGCGCGCCGGGCCGTTTGCGACGCGCGAGGCGGCGGACAAGGCGCTCGAGCAGCTCAAGGGCCTTGGCTTCCAGCCGGGCGCCGTGAGCACGAAGAGCGGATGACCTGGCTCGACTACCTCGTGATCGCGATGCTGGCGCTCTCGATCGCCTGGGGCGCGTGGCGCGGGCTGGTGCACGAAGTGCTCTCGCTGGCCGGATGGATCATGGCCTTCCTCGCCGCCAATCTGCTGGCGCAGCCGCTCTCGGAGAGCTTTCCCGCCAACATGCGGCCGGAGTTCCGCGTGGTGGGCGCCTTCCTGGCGGTGTTTGTCGGCACGCTGGTGCTGACCACGCTCCTGACTGCGCTAGTGACCAAGTTCATCCGCGTCTCGGTGCTGAAAGGCCTGGATCGATGGCTCGGTGCGCTGTTCGGGCTGCTGCGCGGCCTGGTGCTGGTGGTCGCGTTCGCGATGATCGCCGGCGTCACCTCGCTGCCGCGCCATCCGGTGTGGACCGAATCCGCCACCGGCTATTCGCTCGCCCAGACCGTAATCCAGCTCAGACCCTGGCTTCCGCCGCCGCTCGCGAATCGCCTGAAATATAATTAGTCCCATGTGCGGGATCCTCGGAATCGTCGCCCGTTCGCCGGTCAATCAGCTGCTGTACGACGGGCTTCTCCTGCTTCAGCACCGCGGACAGGATGCCGCCGGCATCGTCACGGCCGAGCACAATTCGTTCCACATGCACAAGGCGCCGGGCATGGTGCGCGACGTGTTCCGCACGCGCAACATGCGCTCGCTGCCCGGCAACATCGGCATCGCGCACTGCCGTTACCCCACCGCCGGCTCGGCGTCCAATGCGGCCGAGGCGCAGCCGTTTTACGTCAATTCGCCCTTCGGCATCGTCCTGGGCCACAACGGCAACCTGACCAATTCGGATCAGCTGAAGGACGAGATGTTCCGCACCGATCGGCGCCACATCAACACCGGCTCCGACTCCGAGGTGCTGGTCAACGTGCTCGCCTACGAGCTCGAGAAGGCCTCGGTCAAGCTGCGCCTCGATCCGCAGACCGTGTTTACCGCGGTGGCCAACGTGCATCGCCGCGTGCGCGGCGCCTACGCGGTGGTGGCAATGATCGCCGGCTACGGCGTGGTGGCCTTCCGCGACCCGTTCGGCATCCGCCCGGCGGTGATCGGCTACAACGAAACCAACAGCGGTACGGAATACATGGTGGCGTCCGAATCGGTGGCGGTGGACGCGCTCGGTTTCCGGGTGCTGCGCGACATCGGGCCCGGCGAGGCCATCTTCATCGACGAAGCGGGCAACTTCTTCGCGCAGCAGTGCGCACCACACGCCAGCTTGAACCCCTGCATCTTCGAGTACGTGTACCTCGCGCGGCCCGACTCGCTGATCGACGGCGCCTCGGTGTACGAATCGCGCCTCAACATGGGCGCGAAGCTGGCCGAGAAGATCCGCCGCCAGTACCAGCACCTCAAGATCGACGTGGTGATCCCGATCCCGGACTCGAGCCGGCCCTCGGCGCTGCAGCTCGCCGCCGGCCTGGGCGTGCCGTACCGCGAAGGCTTCGTCAAGAACCGCTACATCGGCCGCACCTTCATCATGCCCGGGCACGCGGTGCGCACGCGCTCGGTGCGCCAGAAGCTCAATCCGATGGCGCTCGAGTTCAGCGGCAAGAACGTGCTGCTGGTCGACGACTCGATCGTCAGGGGCACTACCAGCCGCGAGATCGTGGCGATGGCGCGCGAGTCGGGCGCGCGCAAGGTGTTCTTCGCCTCGGCGGCGCCGCCGGTGCGCTTCCCCAACGTCTACGGCATCGACATGCCCACGCGCGCCGAGCTGATCGCCGCGCACCGCAGCGAGGACGAGGTGGCGCGCGAGATCGGCGCCGACGCGCTCATCTACCAGGACCTCGACGCCCTGAAGGACGCGGTGCGGCGCGTCAATCCGAAGCTCACCAGCTTCGAGACCTCGTGCTTCGACGGC
>DATFDV010000199.1:0-4116 GCA_035251855.1 Burkholderiales bacterium
GAAAGGCGCCGGCAAGGTCGGCATCGTCGGCTACTGCTGGGGCGGCTTCGTCGCCTGGATGGCTTCGGCCAAGCTGAGCGGCCTGTCCGCCGCGGTGCCGTACTACGGCGGCGGCATCCTCGACAACGCCGACATCGAGCCGAAGGTGCCGGTGATGGCGCACTTCGGCGAGAAGGACCACATGATCCCGGTGGAGGGCGTGAAGAAGCTCGCCGAGAAGCATAAGAAGCACCAGGTGTTCATCTACGCCGCCGACCACGGCTTCAACTGCGACCACCGCGGCTCCTACGATGCGCCCTCCGCCAAGCAGGCGCGCGAGCGCACGCTGGAGTTCTTCAGGAAGCACATCGGATAAGACGAAAATCAGGGACCGACCACGTTTTCTCAGAAAGAAACGTGGTCTGTCCCTGATTTCTACTCGGCGTCGGCCTGCTCGCCGAGCAAGGCGCGCCGGAAGCGCGCCTTGAGCAGGGCGCCTTCGCGCGGCGGCAGCACCAGCGGGATTTTCTCGGCGTCGACCTTGATGGCGGCGAAGTGCGGTCCGCGGTCCTGGTGGATCGCGCCTGCGAGGTCCTTGTATTCGACCACCTTGAGGCCGCAAGAGCGCGCCACGCCGTTGAGATCGATGCCGTGCGCGGTATGGGTCTCCTGCATGCCGGTCTCGCCGTAGCGCTGGTTGTCGATCACCACCACGGTCAGGTTCGGCGGCTGCTGCACGCCGATGGTGGCGAGCGAGCCCATGCCCATCAGCATCTCGCCGTCGCCGGTAATCACCAGCACGCGGCGCTTTGGCTGCGCCAGCGCGACGCCAAGGCCGATCATCGCCGCCTGGCCCATCGCGCCCCACATCGGGAAGCTGAGCGGCGAGTCTCCGGCGGCGGTGATGTCCCACGCGGTGGAGCCAAGGCCGGCAACAACCAACAGATTTTTTCTTCCGGTCAGAAGCTTCTTGACGACGTCGCGTCGTTTCATCGTGCCGCCTGATCCTGAAAGCTCTTGATGCCGATCACGCGCTGCGGGATGAGCACCGCCACCGAGGCGTAGCTGTTGTAGGCGAGCCGCAGCGCGGCGTTTACGGTCGGCACGATGTCGTCGGCGGAGGACGGCGCATGCACCACGGTGCCCATCGCCTCGAGCACCGGCCGCACCGCCTGTCCCATCGGCACCTGCCACGGGTTGAACTCGCCCTGCTCGCCGCGCATCGTCACCAGCGTCACCAGCGGGAAGCGGCATTCGCGCACCATGCCGAGCACGTTGACGACGTTGCCGACGCCGCTCGACTGCATGAGCAGCACGCTCTTCTGCCCGCCGAGCCAGGCGCCCGCGGCGAGGCCGATGCCCTCCTCCTCGGTGGTGAGCACCACCGCGCGCATCTCCTTGTCGGCCTGGCACAGCTCGATCAGGCGCTTGTGGCCCGCATCGGGCACATAGCCGACCACGCGCACGCCGGCGGCGGACAGCTCGCGGTGGATTTCCTCAGGCCACATGGCGCAGCAGCGTTTGGCCTGGTGATACGCGGGTGAAGGACACTGGCTTCATGGTGACGATGGAGTCCTTGATGCTGGTGAATGCCGAGTGCTCGAGGGAACCCGAGTCCGGGTAATCGGTGCGGAAATGCGCGCCGCGTGATTCGCGCCGCCCTGCCGCGGCCAGGGCGATGACCCGGCTGACCGCGACCAGGCTCTTCAGGTTGAGCCAGTCGTGCCAGGTGAGATTGAATTCACGCGCATGGGTCGGCAGCGCATAGCCGTCCAGCGCGCCGTCGAGCGCCTGCAGCTCGTCTTGCGCCTGCTGCAGCGAGGCCGCGTCGCGCAGGATGCCGACCTTTTCCCACATCACGTCGTGCAGCTTCTCGCGCAGCGGCTCGAGGCTGACGGCGGGACCGCTGCGGAACGGCCGCTCGCACACCGCGATCGCGGCGTCGATGGCAGCGCGGTCGGGCTCACGATGCGACACGGTGCGTACCCATTCGGCCATCGCATCGCCGGCGACCGCGCCGAACACGGTGGAATTGGCCACCCCGTTGCCGCCCAGGCGATTGGCGCCATGCACGCCGCCCGAGTCCTCGCCGGCGACATAGAGGCCGGGCAGCTCGGTGGTGCAATCGGCGGCGAACTCGACGCCGCCCATCATGTAGTGCGCGGTGGGCACCACCTCGACCATGCCGCCGGCGAGGTCGAAGCCGCAGTCGGCGCAGCGCTCGACCATGCCTTTGAATTGCTTCGTCACTTGGGCCGCGCCGAGGTGGCTCATCGACAGGTAGAGGCCGCCATGCGGGGTCGTGCGGCCATTGCGCATCTCGGTGAACATCGCGCGCGAGACGAGATCGCGCGTCGCGCGCTCGGCCTTCGGGTCGTAGCGCGGCATGAAGCGCTCTTTCGCGCCGTTCAGGAGGTAACCGCCAGCGCCGCGCAGCCCCTCTTCGAGCACGGTGCCGGTCATGCGCGTATGCGCGCCGGCGAGAAGTCCGGTGGGATGGAACTGCACCATCTCCATGTCGCGCAGCGGCAGCCCGGCGCGCATCGCCATCGCCAGACCGTCGCAGCTCTTGTCGCCGGAAGGCGTGTGGTAGCGGTACATCGTCGGCCCGCCGCCGGTGGCGAGCAGCACGGCCTTGGCGCGCACGAACAGGTACTCGCCCGTGCGCATGTCGATGAAGAGCACCCCAGCCAACGACTGCTGATCTTTCGACTTGATCAGCTCAACCGCGCGATGTTCCTCGAGACGGCCAATATTGCGTGCCCACACCTGCTCGGCCAGCCGGTTGATGATCTCGATGCCGGTGAGGTCGCCCTTGTGCACGGTGCGGTCGAAGGTCTGGCCGGCGAACGCCTTCTGGTGGACCGTGCCGTCGGGATTGCGGTCGAAGAAGCAGCCGAGCTCGTTTTCGAGTTCCTTGATTCGTTCCACGGCTAGAACCACCAGCTTCCACGCCAGCTCCTGGTCCGACAGCCAGGCGCCGCCCTGGATGGTGTCCATGAAGTGGCGCTCGACCGAGTCCTCGCGCGCGAGCGCGACGTTGTAGCCGCCCTGCACCATGCGCGTGCAGCCGCATTTGCCGAGCAGGCCCTTGACCGCCACGGTGATCGAGAGCGGCGGCGCTGCCGCCTGCATCTGCGCCTTGTGGGCGTGCAGGGCGGCGAACAAGCCGGCGCCGCCCGAGCCGAGGATCAGGATGTCGGTGTCGAGGGTTTTCGCAGCCATTGGCCGATCAGCACCATCGCCACCAGCACGAAGCCGATGGCGTCGAACAAGGTCTTCGGATACACCAGCATCACGCCGGCGACGAGGAGCATCAGCCGCTCGTAGTGCGGCGTCTTCTTGAACAGCCAGCCCTGGAACGCGCCGGCGAGCGCAAGGATGCCGACCGCGGCGGTGAAGGTGACGAGCAAGATGGAGCCCCAGTTGGCGTCCCCCAGCGTCTTCAGCGAGCCGGTGAGGAGCAGGCCGGTACCGCTGGGGTCGAGCACGAACATGAACGGCACCAGGAACGCGGGGGTGGTGTATTTCCAGCACTGCAGCGTGGTGCGGTAAGGCCCGCCGCCGGTGATCGCCGCGGCGGCGAAAGGCGACAGCGCGGTGGGCGGCGACACCTCCGACAGCACCGCGTAGTAGAAGATGAACATGTGCGCGGCGAACTCGGGCACCTTGAGCGCGATCAGCGCCGGCGCCGCGATCACCGCGCAGATGATGTAGCTCGCGGTGACCGGCACGGCGAGGCCGACGATCCAGACGATGAGCGCCGTGTAGATCGCGGTGAGCAGCAGCGAGCCGCCGGCGTAGGCGAGCACGATGGAGCTGAACTTGAGGCCCAGCCCGGTGAGCGTCACCACGCCGACGATGAGGCCGGCCCCGGCGCAGGTGGCCGCCACGTTGAGTACCGCGCGCGAGCCCCCGTCCAGGGCCTTGATGAGGCCGGAGTCGAAGAAGCTGCGCAGGATGGGCCTGGGACCCCGCAGGATGTCGTAGGAGATGAGGGCGCTGTCCCGGTGCAGGAAGCTGGTCGCCAGTGCGACCACGGTCGCCCAGAACACCGACAGCTCGGGCGAGAAGCCGAACAGCATGAACGCGATGATCGAGAAGAGCGACAGGAAGTGGAACCAGTACTTTTTAGTG
>DATFDV010000200.1:0-6307 GCA_035251855.1 Burkholderiales bacterium
GCATCGGCGGCGGGCAGGGCATCGCCGCGATCTTCGAAAGAATGTAGAACCGCACTTCTGAGCAATCGCAAACCCCGCATCGGCCTCGCGCTCGGCTCGGGCAGCGCCCGTGGCTGGGCGCACATCGGCGCGATCCGCGCGCTGGAGGAGCGCGGGGTGAAGCCCGACATGGTGTGCGGCACCTCCATCGGCGCGCTGGTCGCCGCCGCCTACGCCGCGGGCCAGCTCGACGGCCTGGAGAAGTGGGTCACGGGCCTCGCCTGGACCACGGTGGTGCGGCTGATGGATCTTACCTGGCGCCCGGGCGGCCTGATCCGCGGCCAGCGCCTCTTCAACCTCTTCCGCGACACGTTCAGGGACGCCGACATCGCCGAGCTCGACATGCCCTTCGGCGCGGTGGCGACCGAGCTCGCCTCGGGGCGCGAGCTGTGGCTGCGCCAGGGCAAGGTGCTCGAGGCGGTGCGCGCCTCGTGCGCGATGCCGGGGCTCTTCACGCCGGTGCTGCGCGACGGCGCGGTGCTGGTGGACGGCGGCCTGGTGAATCCGGTGCCGGTGTCGATGTGCCGGGCGCTCGGCGCCGACCTGGTGGTGGCGGTCGACCTTAGCTGGGGCAAGCTCGGGCCCTACCGGCGCAGCAAGGAGCGCGACGTCGTGCCGCGCGAGGAGCCGAGCTGGATGGACAAGCTGGCGCCCAAATGGGTGCAGGGAAAGAAAAAGGATCCGTCGATCGTGGACCAGGAGGAGAGCCCCTCGATCCCCTCGATCTTCAATGTGTTCCTGACCTCGCTCGACATCGTCGAGATGCGCGTCGCGCGCAGCCGCCTGGCCGGCGAGCCGGCGGATGTGCTCATCACGCCGCTCTTGCCGGATTTCGCGACCATGGACTACCACCGCGCAAAAGAAGCGATCGAGGAGGGCCGCGCCGCGGTGGAACGCATGGGGCCCCTCCTCAAGCAGGTCTTGAACTAGCTCTCTGGCCGCATGTGGGGGAAGAGGATCACATCCCGGATGCTCGGGCTGTCGGTCAGCAGCATCACCAGACGGTCGATCCCCAAGCCGCCGCCGGCGCACGGCGGCATGCCGTACTCCAGCGCGCGGATGTAGTCCGCGTCGTAGTGCATCGCTTCCTGGTCGCCCGCATCCTTGCGCTTCGCCTGCTCCAGGAAGCGCGCCGCCTGGTCCTCGGGATCGTTCAGCTCCGAGAAACCGTTGGCGATCTCCTTGGCGTCGATGAACAGCTCGAAGCGGTCGGCCACCTCCGGGTCGCCGTCGCGCCGGCGCGAAAGGGGGGACACCTCGGCGGGAAAGTCGGTGACGAAGGTCGGCTCGATCAGGTGCTTCTCGGCCACCGCCTCGAACAGCATCAGCTGCAGCGCGCCCCAGCCTTGGTGCTTCTCATGAGCAACCCCCAGGGAGTTTAGTTTTGAAGAGAGAAAACCCCGGTCGCGTAAATCGCCGTCGACGCCCTGGCGGCGGATCGCCTCCGGAATCGGCAGGCGCGCGAACGGCTTGCCGAGGTCGAGCTGCTTGCCCTGGTAAGTGACCGTGGCATCGCCTGCAGCGGCGCGCACCAGGCGCTCGGTGTGCGCCATCATGTAGCGCCAGTCCTCGTAGGCGCAGTACCACTCGAGCATGGTGAACTCCGGGTTGTGGCGAGTCGAGATGCCTTCGTTGCGGAAGTTGCGGTTGATCTCGAATACGCGCTCCAGGCCGCCGACCACCAGGCGCTTCAGATAAAGCTCCGGCGCAATGCGAAGGTACAGATCCATGTCGAGCGCGTTGTGGTGGGTCTTGAACGGCCGCGCCGCCGCGCCGCCGGGGATCGGCTGCATCATCGGCGTTTCCACCTCGAGGTAGCCGTCGGCGTACAGCGCCTCGCGCAGGGTTCGAATGATTTCTAATCTTTTCAGAAATACATCCTTCACCTGCGGGTTCACGATCAAGTCGACGTAGCGCTGGCGGTAGCGCGTCTCGTGGTCGGCGAGGCCGTGGAACTTCTCCGGCAGCGGCTGCAGCGCCTTCGCCACCAGGGCGATCTTCTTCGCCTGCACCGTCAGCTCGCCCTTCATCGTCTTGAAGAGATGGCCCTCGACGCCGACGATGTCGCCCAGGTCCCAGTGCTTGAAGTCCTCGTAGCCGGGAACCTCCTGGGTGACGTAGACCTGGATGCGTCCCGAGCCGTCCTGCAGCGTGGCGAAGCTCGCCTTGCCCATCACGCGCTTGAGCATCATGCGGCCGGCCACCCTGGCGGGCGCCGGCGCTTTCTCGAGCTCCTCCTTGCTCTTCTGGCCAAAGCCGCGATGCAAGTCGGCGGCGAGGTGTTCCCGCTGCCAGTCGTTCGGATAGGCGACGCCCCTGGCGCGCAGCGCCCTGAGCTTTTCGCGCCGCTCTTCGATCAGTTTGTTGTCGTTGTTGTCATCCATCCCTACACCCCTTGCTTCAGGCTCGCGCTGATGAAGTCGTCCAGGTCGCCGTCGAGCACCGTCTGCGTAGCGCCTTTCTCCACGCCGGTGCGCAAGTCCTTGATGCGCGACTGGTCGAGGACGTAGGAGCGGATCTGGTGGCCCCATTCGATGTCGGTCTGCGCGGCCTTGAGCTTGTCCGCCTCGGCGGTGCGCTTGCGCAGCTCGAGCTCGTAGAGGCGCGACTTGAGCATCGCCATGCACTCGGCGCGGTTGCGGTGCTGCGAGCGGTCGTTCTGGCTCTGCACCACGATGCCGGTGGGCACGTGGGTGATGCGCACCGCTGACTCGGTCTTGTTGACGTGCTGGCCGCCGGCGCCCGAGGCGCGGTACACGTCGACGCGCAGGTCCGCCGGGTTGATCTCCACCTCGATCGAGTCGTCGACCTCGGGATAGACGAACACGTTGGCGAACGAGGTGTGGCGCCGCCCGTTGGCGTCGAAGGGCGACTTGCGCACCAGGCGATGCACGCCGTTCTCGGTGCGCAGGCTGCCGTAGGCGTAGTCGCCGCTGATCTTGAGCGTGGCGTTCTTGATGCCGGCCACCTCGCCGTCCGACTGCTCGAGGATCTCGGCGCGCAGGCCCTTCTTGTCGCAGTACTTGAGGTACATGCGCTCGAGCATCGAGGCCCAGTCCTGCGCCTCGGTGCCGCCCGCGCCGGCCTGGATGTCCATGAAGCAGTTGTTCGGATCGAGCGGGTTGGAGAACATACGCCGGAACTCGAGGTCGGCGACGTCCTTCTGGATCTTCTCGAGATCGGACAGCACCGAAAGCAGCGTGGCGTCGTCGTTCTCCGCGCGCGCCATCTCGAAGAGCTGACGCGCGTCGTCGAGCTGCGAAATCATCGCGCCCAGCCGGCTGACGGTGCCGTCGAGCGCCTTCTTTTCCTTGCCCAGCTCCTGGGCGCGCTTCTGGTCGCTCCACACCGCCGGGTCGGCGAGCGCCTGATCGACCTCGCTCAGCCGCTTCTGCTTGCCCTCGAGGTCAAAGATACCTCCGCAGCTCGGCGGACCGCGTGACCAGGTCCTTGAGCAGAGCGTCGATCTGGTTGAGGCGTTCGGCTTCCATTAGCGGGTCTCGCTCCGGTCTCTCCAGTAGAGGACCTCGCGGCGGAAGCGGGGTTCCGCCTCGATGCGCTCGAGCGGCACCACCAGGTTGCGGCTCGGGATCGAGACGAACGCCTTCTGCAGCCCGCCGTGCGGCGTGGAGAGGTAGAAGTACACCTGGTCGTCGGGCCGCTGCACCATGAACAGGATGAAGTCGAGCTCGGCGTCGGCCGAGACCTGCGCGATGCGCAGCTCGTCGTCGCTCTTGAAGCCGCGCTGGCGCGCAGCGAGCAGCTCTTCGCCGAGCATGCGGGGAATCCCCATCGCGTCGGCGACGTCGGCGCCGATGTAGCCGTCGCGGCCGGATTCCTTCAGCCAGCCGGCGATCTCGCGCAGGCTTTCGCGGTCCAGCACGGTTTCGCCGCGCCCGCTCGGCGTCGCCGCCGACACCGCGATCGACATCATGCTGCACACAGCCAGGACAAGCCCCCGCATGAACAACCTCCCTTTTCTGCCCGCTAGTTTACGCCGTCAGACGCGCTTCGCGGCGTATTCGTCGGCGATCTTGTCGTCGAAAAAGGACGTCGGGTTGGGCGCCGCCATGAAGCGCCGGTACACCTCGGGATAGACGCCGCCGTACTGGAATACCTGGCCGTTGGACATCTCGATCTCGAGCGTGCGCGTCTTCTCGTCGTAGCCGACCGAGCGCAGCTTGGAGGAATTGACGCGCTTGCGTTCCATCAGGCCTTGCTGACCTTGAGCTTTTCGCCAGAACGGATCTTGCCGATCATCTGCGGGTCGCCCTCGAGGCGTCCCACCACGTTGCAGCGGCTGGCGAGCTTCGGGCGCTCGTCGCTCGAGATCGGCGTGCGCCCGTAGGGCAGGGCGAGCGCGTTGCCCTCGGTCCAGAAGCATACGGTGCCGGGCTCGACGATCTGCTTCGCATCGGGCTCCAGTTTTACGCTGACCGGGGTGGTGAAGTAGACCTCCTCACCCCAGGTCTGCGCGCGCGCCTCGAAGGGCAGGGCCGCGACGAGCGCCTTGGCAGTCGGGGTGTCGAGCAGTTCCACCATCAGCACCAACTGGCCAGCCTCGATACGCAGATTCATCCCCGCATCTATCCGCCCAGCGTCGCGCTCCACGGCGACTTGGTGCGGCCATTCTCGAGCATGCCGTCGATGCGCTTGCCTTTGACCTGGCCGGTGAATTCGCCTTTTACGCCGGTGAGCTGGAAACTGATTTTCTCGCCGCGGATCTTGCTGCTCTGCACTGGGAATTCCTTGCCGTTGATCCGCGCGCTGCCGTAGATGCGCGTGATCTGCTGGCGCAGGTCGAGGACGATCGGCTCCTTGCTGATCTGCGCCGGCAAAGTGGCCTGCCACTTCCCCGCCACCTTGGCCGGCACCAGGTAGACATAAATCACGGTGGTCGTGACCCCCGAGATGTTGATCTTCTCCTCCAGGTCGAATTGCTCCTGCTTTTCCGGCAGCCAGCCGGTGAGCGGGTAGTCGTGCGAAACGATGCGCGTGCCCGGCCGCAGCTCGGAGAGGAACTTGTCCTTGAGGAGGTTCACCGTATCGGGCAGGAGGTACATCGTGATCACGGTGGCCTGCGACAGATCGGTCTTGAACAGATCCTGCTTCATGAAGCGGACCCGCTCGGCGAGGCCCTCGTTCTTCGCCGCCTCGTTCGACTTGCGGACCAGGTCGTCCTTGATCTCGACGCCGAAGCCGCGCGCGCCGAACACCTTGGCGGCGGTGAGCACGATGCGGCCGTCGCCCGAGCCCAGGTCGATGAGGAAGTCCCCGGCGCTGACCTCGGCGTAGCGCAGCATGTCCGCGACCACGCTCTGCGGCGAGGGCACGTAGGGACCCGCGTCCTTGATGGGTTGAAGATCGGCAGAAGCCGCAAGACTGCTGAAGCTGAGGAGCAGTCCGGATATCAAAGCCCTGGTCATTCGAAGTGCTCCACGTTGAGCTGGATGTTCTTCAGGCCGTTGAACTCGTTGACGCTCAGCCGGTAGGCGGCCCGAACCTGCGGCGGGAGCGGATCGAGCGCGCCGAAGCGCATCGCCTCGATGCGCCGGCCGTTTTTCACCAGCATCAGCTTGAGGTGCCGCTCACCGACCACGCGCTGGTTTTCGACGGCGAATGTATCGCAGAACACCGGCTGCGGAAAGCCCTGGCCCCAGATGCCGGCCTCGAGCAGGCGCGCGACTTCGAGCGAGAAATGCATCGAATCGAGCGCGCCGTCGGTCTCTACCACGCGCAGGCGCGCGCTCGGCGGCAAAAGCTCGTCCACCGTGCGCTCGAACTCGCCGGCGAAGCGCGCGTAGTCCGCGGCGCCGATCGAAAGCCCGGCGGCCTGCGCGTGGCCGCCGAAGCGGCGGATCAGGCCGGGCGAGCGCTTCGACACCACGTCGAGCGCGTCGCGCAGGTGCAGGCCGTGGATGGAGCGCCCCGAGCCGCGCAGCACCGGCTCGCCGGCTTCTTCCGCCCTGGCGAAGCAGATGACCGGGCGGTGCAGCCGGTCCTTCAGGCGCGAAGCCACGATTCCGACCACGCCCTGGTGCCAGTCCGCGTTGAAGTAGGTGCAACCCGGGGTATCGCTCAACGCGCTCACCACCTCCAATGCCTGCTGCAACATCGTCGCCTCGATAGTGCGGCGCTCGCGGTTGAGCCGATCCAGCTGCTGCGCGCAGTTGGCGGCGCGCGCCTCGTCGTCGGTGATCAGGCATTCGATGCCGAGGCTCATGTCGGCGAGCCGGCCGGCGGCGTTGAGGCGCGGGCCGGCGACGAA
>DATFDV010000201.1:0-8562 GCA_035251855.1 Burkholderiales bacterium
TCGCAGACGCGCGAGATGATCTCGGCGTGCGCGGCCGGCAGCAGGCCGTGGCGCGCCGAGGCGCGCGCCAGCGCACCTTCGAAGCGCGCCATCGCTGCGAGCAGCTTCTCGTCCGAGGTGGCCTCGGCGCAGACTTCGTCCGCGAACAGAAGCGCGAGGCTCAGAAGTCGAAGAACACCGTTTCGTTCTTGCCCTGGAGGATGATATTCCACTCGAGCGCATTCTTGCCTGCGCGCCGAGCCACCAGTGTCGCGCGTCGCGCTGCCGGCACGAGCTTGAGGATCGGATCCTCGCCATTCGCCGGCTCGTCTGGAAAGTAGATGCGCGTTGCCAGGTGCTTGAGCAGGCCGCGCATGAACACCGCGACCACGAGGTGCGGCGCCTGCAGCTTGCCATCGGGGCCGGCGACGCGGCCGGGCTTGATGGTGCTGAACTCGAAGCCGCCTTTGGCGTCGGTCGGAATGCGGCCGAATCCGCGCCAGCCGCGCTCCAGGGGTTTGTTGTGCGTGTCGTCCGGGTGCGCGTACTTGCCCGCGGCATTCGCCTGCCAGATCTCGACCAGCCCGTCGCCCACGCCGACACCGTCGCCGTCGATGAGGCGGCCGGCGACCTTGACGCGCTCCCCCTTTACTCCGCGGCCGGCAATGTCGCGCGTGGTCAGCCAGTCGAGTCCGATATGAAGGTACGGGCCCACCGTCTGCTGCCCGCTCGCGAACAGGCTCACGGCATCTTCTCCATCGGCGTTTCTTCGCGGCCGCGCAGCACGATGTCGAAGCGGTAGCCGAGCGCCTGCTCGGGAATCGTGTTTTCCCAATCGAACGCGGCGACCAGCCGCTGGCGCGCGCCTTCGTTGGCGATGCAGTTGAACATCGGGTCGTAAGGCAGCAGCGCGTCACCCGGGAAGTACATCTGCGTCACCATGCGCGTGAGGAAGGCCTGGCCGAACAGGGAGAAATGGATGTGCGCCGGCCGCCACGCGTTGTAGTGGTTGCGCCAGGGATACTCGCCTGGCCGGATGGTGATGAAGCGGTAGCGCCCCTCGCCGTCGGTCACGGTCCGCCCGGCGCCGGAGAAGTTCGGATCGAGCGGCGCGTTGTGCTGGTCGGTCTTGTGCGGATAGCGCCCGGCGGCGTTTGCCTGCCAGATCTCGACCAGGGTATGCGGCACCGGCCGGCCGTTCTCGTCCATCACGCGGCCGGTCACCACGATGCGCTCGCCGATCGGCGCGCCCTTGTGCTGGCGCGTGAGATCGTTGTCGCCGGGCTTGACGTCATCGGTGCCGAAGATCGGGCCGGTGATCTCCGAGATGGTCTGCGGCGGCAGGACCAGCGGCTGCGTCGGGCAGCGCTTCTGCGTCGAGGCGTACGGCGGAAAGTTGTAGTCGGGCTGGGTGCCCGGGTGGTAGCGGCGATAGCCGACGAGCCGCGCCGGCCGCGACTTACTCGGCGTCCGGCTGCTTGGACGGTTGGGCACGGTCGAATGCCTCCAGCTGCATGCACGCTTGGAACACGCGCATGGTTTGGGGATAGGGAGCGAGGTCGCTCTGGTAGCGCTTGGCGTTGAAGATCTGCGGCACCAGGCAGCAGTCGGCCATCGTCGGCGCCTCGCCGTGGCAGAACCTAGCCTTGTGGCTGGCCAGTTCGGCCTCGAGCTTCGTCAGCCCATCGGCAATCCAGTGCCGGTACCAGGCGTTGACCTGGTCTTCGCTCTGGCCGAGCGCACGCTTCAAATGCTGCAGCACCCGCAGATTGTTCAGCGGATGGATTTCGCTCGCAATGAGATAACAGAGGGATCGCACATGAGCGCGCGCTTTCCCTTCCCTGGGAATCAAGGCCGGTTTCGGATGCGTTTCGTCCAGGTACTCGATGATGGCAAGCGACTGGTTGAGACGCGTGCCGTCGTCGAGCTCGAGCGTCGGCAGCAGCGCCTGCGAGTTGACCTTCGCGTAGTTTGCGGCGCGATGCTCGCCCTTCGCCAGGTGCACGAACACCGGCTCGTAGGCGATGCCCTTCAGGTTGAGCGCGATGCGGACGCGAAAGGCGGCGGAGCTGCGAAAGTACGTGTAGAGCTTCACAACGCCGGCAGCATCTTCACCTTCAGCTCGCCCACCGCATCGATGCCGGCGTGCATCTCATCGCCGGGCTTGACCGGACCTACGCCCGCCGGCGTGCCGGAATAGATGAGATCGCCGGGCTCGAGCGTGTAGTACTCGGAGAGGTAGGCGATCTGCTCAGGCACCGACCAGATCATGTCGCCAAGGTCGGCCTTCTGGCGCTGCTTGCCGTTCACGTTGAGCCAGATCGCGCCGCGCGCGGGATGGCCGATCTTCGATGCGGGTACCAGGTGGCTGCAAGGCGCTGCCTGGTCGAAGTCCTTGCCGAAATCCCAGGGCCGGCCGTGGTCCTTGCCCCATTGCTGCAGATCGCGCCGCGTCATGTCGAGACCGACGGCGTAGCCGAAGATGTGATCGTTGGCGCGCTTGGCGTCGATGCGCCGACCGCCCTTGCCGAGCGCGACCACCAGCTCGGTTTCGTAGTGGTAGTTGGCGGTCTTCGGCGGATAGCGCACTTCGCCGCCGCCCGGGACCAGTGAATGCGCGCTCTTGATGAAGAAGAACGGCTGCTCGCGGCCGTCGCCGCCCATTTCTTTCTGGTGCTCGGCGTAATTGCGGCCGACGCAGAAAATGCGGCGCACCGGAAAGCTGTCGCCCGAACCGGCAACCGGCAGCGCCGGCGGGGTCCAGAGTGGAATCGCGTGACCCATGAAATCCTCGAAAAGCCGCGATTTTAGTCGATGCGACGTACTACGGCGTCGCCGCGAAGCAGGGTTCTGCAGGCGAGAACCACACCGAGCGAACGCTCGCCGGGAGACAAGGTATGGGCCGAGTACTCGAGCATCTCGACGTCTCCCGACAGAAGCTGGCATTTGCACGTGCCGCAGTTCCCGCTCTGGCAGGAAAACGGAAACGGCAATCCGGCGCGCAGCAGCGCCGCGAGCAGCGTGTCGCCGGCCCGTGCCGGCACCGGCCGGTCATGGCCTTCCAGGGTGATTTGCATGCGCCGCGGCAGCCTACGCTACGATCGCCACCCTTGGGAGCCCAACAAACGCTCAAGCCAGGCCTCCTTTCCGGGCTGCTCGGCTATCGGTTGCGCGTCGCGCAGCAGGCGGTGTTCCGCGACTTCGCGCGCGAGATCCCGGAAGCCTCGCCTGGGCGCGCCGGGATCCTGTTGCTGATCGACGCCAACCCCGGCGTCACGCAGAGCCGCCTGGCGCATGCCGTCGGCATCGATCGTTCGACGATGGTCGGCGTGCTGCACGCGCTGGAAGCGCGCGACTTGGTGGAAAGACGCCGGGGAGAGGATCGGCGCACGAACGGCCTGTGGCTCACGGGCCCGGGACGCGTCCTGGTCGCGAGCCTCAAGCAGCGCATCCGCGTGCACGAGCGCCGCGTCGCATCGCGCCTCAGCCCCGCCGAGCGGGCTCAGTTGCTCCAGCTCCTCGAAAAGCTCGCGGCATAAAAAAGGGCGCCGAAGCGCCCTTGGTCCGTCTCGAAGTGACTCCTTACATTCGGTAAGCTGCCTCGCCGTGGGCGGCTGTATCCAAACCCTCGCGCTCGTCTTCTTCGCTGACGCGCAGCCCGATGACGAGGTCGACCAGCTTATAGGCGGCGAGGGCTACGACGCCGGACCAGATGACGGTGGTGGCTACCGCGGTGGCTTGGGTGACGAGCTGACCCAGGATCGAGTAGTCGGCCGACGCCTTGTTGGCCACATAGTCGTAGATGCCGGAGCCGCCGAGCTGCGGTGCGGCAAACACCCCGGTGAGCAATGCGCCGAGCATTCCGCATACGCCATGCACCCCGAACACGTCGAGCGAATCGTCGGCGCCGAGCATGCGCTTGAGGCCGTTCACGCCCCAGAACCCGCCCACCCCGGCGACCAGGCCGATCACTAAGGCGCCGATCAGGCCGACGAAACCGCAGGCCGGAGTGATTGCGACCAGCCCGGCGACCGCACCCGAGGCCGCGCCGAGCGCCGACGCCTTGCCGCGCGCAATCGACTCGACCATCAGCCAGGCCAGCACCGCCATGGCGGTGGCCACGATGGTGTTGAGGAACGCGATCGCGGCGGTGCCGGTTGCTTCCAGGTTCGATCCGGCGTTGAAGCCAAACCAGCCGACCCACAGCAGGCAGGCGCCGATCATGGTGAGCGGCAGGTTATGCGGCGGCATCGATTCCTTGCCGTAACCGATGCGCTTGCCGATCAGATAGGCGCCGACCAGCCCGGCGACGCCGGCGTTGATATGCACCACCGTGCCGCCGGCGAAGTCGAGCGCGCCCTTCTGCCACAGCCAGCCGGCCGCGGCGGTGACCGCATCCAGGCTTGTGGCGTCGCTGATCGCATCCGGGCCGTCCCAGTACCACACCATGTGAGCGATCGGCGCGTAGGCGAACGTGAACCACAGCACCACGAACACCAGGGCTGCGGAGAACTTGATCCTCTCCGCAAACGAGCCGACGATCAGGGCGCAGGTGATGGCGGCGAAGGTCAGCTGGAAAGCGACGAACACCAGCTCCGGGATCGCCACGCCCTTGGAGAATGTGGCGGCGAGCGAATCGCCGGTCACGCCCGCAAGGAACAGCTTCGAAAAGCCGCCGAAGAACGCATTGCCGCCGGAGAAGGTGATCGAGTAGCCGTAGGTCACCCACACCACCGCAATCAGGCAGAAGGTGACGAACACCTGCATCAGCACCGACAGGCTGTTCTTCGCCCGCACCATGCCGCCGTAGAACAGCGCTAATCCGGGGATCGTCATCAGGATCACCAGCGCGGTCGCCACCATCATCCAGGCAGTGTCGCCCTTGTCGACCTTCAGCGTGGCGGCCGCCGCGTCTTGCGCCAGTGTTGCGCCGGCGAATACCAGCGAAAGCGCGAGCGCCAGGAATGCACAGATTTTCTTCATCACGTTTCTCCTAAAGCGCGGCCGCATCGGTCTCGCCGGTGCGGATGCGGATGACTCGTTCCAGATCGAACACGAAGATCTTGCCGTCGCCGATCTTGCCGGTGTTCGCCGACTTCTCGATCGCCTCGATCGCCTGTTCCAGCAGGTCGGTCTTGATCGCGGCCTCGAGCTTCACCTTGGGCAGGAAATCGACCACGTACTCCGCGCCGCGGTAGAGCTCGGTGTGGCCTTTCTGCCGCCCGAACCCTTTCACCTCGGTGACGGTAATTCCCTGCACGCCGATCGCCGACAGCGCTTCCCGCACCTCGTCGAGCTTGAACGGCTTGATGATCGCAGTAAGCAGTTTCATGGCGCTCCTTCTAGAAGGTCTTCATCACCGAGAACACGACGGTCGACTTGCCGGCGTCTCTGGTCTTGGTGCCGTTGCCGTTGGCGAAGCAATAAAGCTCGGGCACGCCGCAGTCGCCCTTCGCGTCGGTATCCACGTAGGCCGCGCCTAGGACCCAGCCGCGCAGGTCGTACGTGACGCCAAGCTTCCAGTCGTTGTAGTCGCCATCGGCAACGTTCTTGAACTCGAAGATGCCGTAGTGCGCCACCAGGCCGAAGCCGCCGCCGAAGTCGTGCGTGAAGCCGAAGTCCAGGTAGTAAGAGTTCTTGCTGTCGGGGACCGAGAAGTAGTCATCGATGGCGTGGTAGTACTTGACCGACAAGCTCTTCCAGCTGCCGCCGAGATAGATCTCGGTGTTATCGACCTTGGGCGTGCTGCCGGGGTAGGCGTAGTAGATGAGCCCGAGGTCAGCGCCGAAATCGCCGAAGCTTTTCTTCCAGCCGCCGTAGAAATCCATCTCGAGGTTGGCGCCGTTGAACCCGGCGCCGGGATTCACGTTCGAGTTCCAGTTGCCGAGATACGCGCCGCTCGAGTGGGCGTAGTCGAAGCCTCCCTGCAGCGCAGGCTTGCCGAACGTCTGATCTATGCCGCGGAAGCGGTACTCGGACACCAGCGACATGTTTCCGGCGACCGGCGAGGGCTCGGCCGCGGCGGCGAGCCCCGGGGCGGCGAGCGCGGCGATGGCGGACAGGGCCAGAACTGACTTGTGCATCGAATCTCCCTAGTGGGTTTAAGAGTGATTGGTTGGCCCATTGCGATAGCACCTCCCGTGCCAACACATAACCCATTGTTTGAGCGGCCAGTTTTTTTAAATGGACCCAAGGGCGCACCGACTTGGTGCGCTGCCCGGCGCGCCGGGCACGGCCTTGGTGCTACCGTTCGATCGTGATCGACAGCCGCCTCTTCGACGAACTGCGCGAGCGCATCGACCAGGCGCTGCGCGATTCGCCCGCGCAGGACGTGGAGAAAAACCTGCGCGCCCTGCTCTCGGCCTGGTTCGAGCGCATGGACCTCGTGCTGCGCGAGGACTTCGAAGTGCAGAAGAAGCTGCTCGAGCGCGCGCAGGCAAAGCTGGGCGAGCTCGAGGCGCGCATCGCAGATTTGGAAGCCCGCAAGTAAACGGGGCGACGCCCGCAAGCGTTGTGTTGCCTCATGACGGTTGCTTCGGTGGCGAGCCGCGCGCTTGCCGGCATCGACGCGCCCGAGGTGACCGTGGAGGTGCACCTCGGCCCGGGGCTGCCGGCGTTCCACATCGTCGGCCTGCCCGACGCCGAAGTGCGCGAGGCGCGCGACCGCGTGCGCGCGGCGCTCAACCATGCGCACTTCGAGTTTCCGGCGCGCCGCATCACGGTGAATCTCGCCCCCGCCGAGCTGCCGAAGGACTCCAGCCGCTTCGACCTGCCGATCGCGGTGGGCATCCTGGCGGCGAGCGGCCAGCTCGCCATACCGTCGCTCGACGGCCAGGAGTTCGCCGGCGAGCTTTCGCTTACCGGCGAGCTACGCGCCGTGCGCGGCGCGCTGGCGATGGCCCTCGCGGCGCGCGCCGCCGGACGCGCCTTCGTGCTGCCGGAGGGCAATGCGCCGCAAGCCGCTCTCGCCTCCGGCGCGCGCATCCTGCCTGCGCGCACGCTGCTCGAGGTGGTGGCGCACCTCGCGGGCGAGGCGCCCCTCATGCCGTTCGAGGGAGAGGCGCACGGCGCGACGGCGTGCTACGCGGATTTCAGCGACGTCAAGGGCCAGCAGCAGGCGAAGCGCGCGCTCGAGGTGGCGGCAGCCGGCGCGCACAGCGTGCTGATGGTCGGTCCGCCGGGCACCGGCAAATCGATGCTGGCGGCGCGCTTCCCCGGCATCCTGCCGGCGCTGTCGGAAGCCGAGGCGCTCGAGGTGGCGGCGATCCACTCGGTGTCGACCAACGGGTTCGAGACCGTGCGCTGGGGCGAGCGCCCTTACCGCGCACCGCATCACAGCGCGTCGTGCGCGGCGCTGGTCGGCGGCGGCGCGCTGCCGCGGCCCGGCGAAATTTCGCTCGCCCACCTCGGCGTGCTGTTCCTCGACGAGCTGCCCGAGTTCGACCGCGATGTGCTCGAGGCGCTGCGCGAGCCGCTCGAGAGCGGGCGCGTGTCGATCTCCCGCGCTGCTCGCCAGTCGCAGTTTCCCGCGCGCTTCCAGCTGGTCGCGGCGATGAACCCGTGCCCGTGCGGGCATTGCGGCGACCGCGCCGGCCGCTGCCGCTGCACGCCCGAACGCATCGCGCGCTACCGCGGCCGCGTGTCCGGGCCGCTGGCCGACCGCATCGATCTCAAGCTCGAAGTGGCGGCGCCGCGCGAGGCCGAGCTGGTCGCCCCGGTTGCCGGCGAGGCCTCAGAAGCGATCCGCGAGCGCGTCGAGCGCGCGCGGCTGATCCAGATATCGCGGCAGGGCAAGGCCAATGCCCTGCTCGGCACGCGCGAAATCGATCGGCATTGCACTACCGACCGCGAGGGCGACCAGCTCCTGCGCCACGCGCTTGCGCGCCTGCTGCTCTCGGCGCGCGCCTATCACCGGGTGCTGCGCGTCGCCCGGACGATTGCCGACCTGGCGCAAAAGACGACCCTCACGGCGGAGCACATCGCAGAGGCGATCCAGTATCGCCGCCTGGACGCCAGTTTCTAATCAAGCTTTCCCGACAGGCCGATGTGAGACAGAGGGACAAAATCGGACTCTGTGACAAATTCCGTATTGCCTGTTTGTCCTGCGCGCGAAGATGATGGCGCCGATGACGGAACCCTTACCCGAGACGCGGGAGGAGCTGGTCCAGCATCTGGAACGGCTGACCGGGCGCACGCTCAAGACACGCGAAGACATTGCGGCCTACGTCCGCGAAGCGGCGGCGCGCAGCGCCGGCGATCAGCCTTCGGTGCGGCGCTGGCTAAAGGCCAAGAAAGTGACGCTGGTCGCGCTTTTCGCCTTCAGCGTGGTCCAGTACTACATCCTCGACGTGCTGCTCGAGATCGCCTCGATGCGCTCCACGACGTTCTTCGTTCCCGCCAGCACGCAGACCGTGAAGTCTTAAGTCGCGCTGCTATAGTCAGCGCCGATGGCGACGTACGCGATCGGCGATGTGCAGGGGTGCTTCGACGAGCTGCAGCAGCTGCTGCGCAAGATCGGTTTCACCGGCACCGACCGGCTGTGGTTCGTCGGCGATCTGGTGAACCGCGGTCCGAAATCCCTCG
>DATFDV010000202.1:0-6763 GCA_035251855.1 Burkholderiales bacterium
CCTGCCTCGGGTGGGACGATTCGGTAAGGCTGCTGGGCACCCTGGCGGAGGGCGTGAAGGCGAGGCGAAAACGAAAATAGGAGTTCCGGCATAATCGGGCGCGAAAGCGCCCATGCCCGAACGCCAGCAACAGCTAGCGCATCTCGAGTCCCTGGGCGGCGCCACGCAGTTCGCCCCGCAGATGCACGCGCTCATCCCGAAGTGCCCGCTGCTGGAGAACTTCTCGCAGCCCGAGGTCCTGCTGCTCGCGCACTTCATGGACGTGTATCGCGCCGCGCCGGGCGCCGAGATCATCCGCGAGGGCGACGGCGGCGACTTCATGCTGATGCTGCTCGATGGGCGCATCGAAGTGCACAAGCGCGACCGCTGGAACACGCAACAGCTGCTGGCCGCGGTCGAGTCCGGCCGCACCCTGGGCGAGATGTCGATGATCGACGGCGAGCCGCGCTTCGCCACCTGCGTCGCCGCCGAGCCGAGCCTGATCGCGGTGCTCGACCGCGAGAGCCTCGCGCGCATCATCGTCGAGCAGCCGCTGCTCGGCGCCAAGGTCCTGATGGAGCTGGTGCTGATGCTTTCGCAGCGCCTGCGCGCCACCAGCCAGCGCCTGCTCGGCCTGCTCGACGAGCAGTCGCAGGGCGGCGCGCCCACCATGCTCTAAGGGTGAGCCGCGCCCGGCTCCTCGTTGTCGTAGTTTTCGCCTTGGCCATTGCCGTCTTTTTCGCCGTCGGCGGGCCAAGCTATTTCACTTTCGATAACCTGAAGGCGCAGCAAGCGGCGCTCGAGGCCTGGCGCGCGGCCCATCCGTGGCGGGCTTTTGCCGCGTTCTTTGCGGTCTACGTTGCCTTCACCT
Source organism: Burkholderiales bacterium (assembly GCA_035251855.1). Lineage (GTDB taxonomy): Bacteria > Pseudomonadota > Gammaproteobacteria > Burkholderiales > SG8-39 > SCGC-AG-212-J23. The sequence continues at coordinate 851 of DATFDV010000202.1, forward strand.
CGGCTTCGCTTCCCGCAGCCTCGCTGCTCACCATCCTCGCCGGCGCGATTTTCGGCCTCGGCTGGGGCGTGCTGCTGGTGTCCTTCGCCTCGGCGATCGGCGCGACCATTGCCATGCTCGCGGCGCGCTTCGTGCTGCGAGACTGGGTGCAGGACCGGTTCGGCGACCGGCTGCGGGGCATCAACGCCGGCGTCGAGCGCGAGGGCGGCTTCTACCTCTTCACGCTGCGCCTGATCCCGGCGGTGCCGTACTTCCTCATCAACCTGGCAATGGGGCTCACGCCGATCCGCGCCTGGACCTTCTACTGGGTGAGCCAGGTGGCGATGTTCCCGGCGAGCGTGCTGTACGTGAATGCCGGGACCCAGCTCGCGCGCCTCGAGTCGCTGCGCGGCATCCTGTCGTGGCAGCTGATCGGCGCTTTGGTGCTGCTCGGCGTGTTCCCCCTGGCCGCGAAAAAGGCGGTCGAGCTCTTCAAGGCGCGCCGCGTCTATGCGCGCTGGCCACGCCCGCGCCGCTTCGAGCGCAACCTGATCGTCATCGGCGCGGGCTCCGCTGGACTGGTCGCCGCCTATATCGCCGCCGCGGTGCGCGCACGCGTGACGCTGGTCGAGAAGCACCGCATGGGCGGCGACTGCCTCTATACCGGCTGCGTGCCGTCAAAGGCCCTGATCAAGTCGGCACGCGTGCTTTCCACGATTCGCAACGCCAAGGATTACGGTTTTAGATCCGCAACTGCGCAGTTCGACTTCGCCGAGGTGATGGAGCGGGTGCAGCGCGTGGTGCGGACGATCGAGCCGCATGATTCGGCCGAGCGCTACACCTCGCTCGGCGTCGAATGCCTCCAGGGCAATGCCAGGATCACCTCGCCGTGGACCGTGGAGATCGACGGCAAGCCGCTGACCACCCGTGCCATCGTCATCGCCGCCGGGGCTAGGCCGCTGATCCCGAAGATTCCCGGCATCGAGAACGTCGAGGTGCTGACCTCCGACAACGTCTGGGACCTGCGCCGGCTGCCGCCGCGCCTGGCGGTGCTGGGCGGCGGCCCCATCGGCTGCGAGCTCGCGCAGGCTTTTGCGCGCTTCGGCTCGAAGGTCACGCAGGTCGAGATGCTGCCGCGCCTCCTCGCGCGCGAGGATCCGGAAGTCTCCGAAATGGTGGCAACGCGCTTTCGCGCCGAGGGCATCGACCTGCGGTTGGGACACCGAGCGATCCTGGTTGAAAAAAATGCGCTCATATGCGAATCCCAGAGTGAGACCGTATCGATCCCCTTCGACTCCCTTCTGTGCGCGCTCGGCCGCGTGCCGAACACCAGCGGCTACGGCCTCGAGGAGCTCGGCCTCCCGCTTACCAAGGCGCGCACCGTCGAGACCAACGAGTACCTGCAGACGCTCTATCCGAACATCTACGCCTGCGGCGACGTCGCCGGCCCCTACCAGTTCACGCATACCGCTTCGCACCAGGCGTGGTTCGCGGCGGTGAACGCGCTCTTCGGCAGCTTGCACCGGTTCCGCGCCGATTATTCGGTGATCCCGTGGGCCACGTTCACCGACCCGGAAGTGGCGCGCGTCGGCCTGAACGAGGCCGAAGCCGCCGAGCGCGGCGTCGAGTACGAGGTGTCGCGCTATGGCATCGGCGAGCTCGACCGCGCCATCGCCGACGAAGCCGCCTACGGCATGGTGAAGGTGCTGACGGTGCCGGGACGCGACCGCATCCTCGGCGCGACCATCGTCGGCGAGCACGCCGGCGACCTGATCGTCGAGTTCATCGCCGCGATGAAGCACGGCATCGGCTTGAACAAGATCCTCGGCACCATCCACATCTACCCGACGCTCGCCGAGGCCAACAAATACGCCGCCGGGGTCTGGAAGAAAGCGCACGCGCCCGAAGGCGTGCTGCGCAGGCTCGAGCGCTTCCACGCTTGGATGCGCGGCTGAAGCTGTCGGTGGTGGTGCCGGTGCTGAATGAGGCGGCGGGCATCCGCGCCGCGCTCGAGGCGCTCGCGCCGCTGCGTGCCCGCGGCCACGAAGTGATCGTCGTCGACGGCGGCAGCAGCGATGGCACGCCGGAGCTCGCCGCCGCCCTGTCGGACCGCGTATTAAGTGCGCCATGCGGCCGCGCGTCCCAAATGAACGCCGGCGCGCGCGCGGTGACCGGTGATGCGCTGCTGTTCCTGCACTCCGATACGCGCATACCTCCCGTGGCCGATGAACTGATTCTCTCGTCACTGAGAACCAGTGTATGGGGAAGATTTGATGTCGAGATCGAGGGCCGGCACCCGCTTCTCAAGGTCGTCGCCTGCGCCATGAACCTGCGCTCGCGCCTGACCGGCATCGCCACTGGCGACCAGGCAATGTTCGTGCGGCGCGACGTCTTCCCCGGCTTTCCGGAGATCGCGCTGATGGAAGATGTTGCGCTTTCCCGCATTCTCAATAAGAGGGGTCGACCGGCCTGTCTGCGCCAACGGGCCGTGACCTCGGGCCGGCGCTGGGAGTCGCGCGGCGTGCTGCGCACCATTGTCCTCATGTGGCGCCTTCGCCTGCTCTACTTTCTCGGCGTCAGCCCCGAGCGGCTGGCAAGGCGTTACGAGCGATGATCATCGTGTTTGCCAGGGCGCCGGTGCCCGGCGCCGCCAAGACGCGGCTCATCCCGGCGCTCGGCGAGTGGGGCGCCGCGCGCCTGCACACGCGCCTCGTGCGCCACGCGGTGCGCACCGCCCTGGCATCGGGATGCGGACCGGTCGAGGTGCACGGCACCGCGCGGCATTCGTTTTTTCGCTCCTTGAAAATCCCCTTTCGATTGCAACGCGGGCGCGGTCTGGGCGAGCGCATGCATCATGCGCTGTCGCGAAGCCCGGGGGCGATCCTGATCGGCACCGATTGTCCCGCGCTTACCGCCGCGGATCTGCGGCGCGCGCTGCGGCTGTTGCGCGGCGGCGCCGAGGTTGTCATTGCTCCGGCCGAGGACGGCGGTTATGCGCTGATCGGCGCGCGTCGTGTCCCGGCTGAACTATTTCGCGAGATTGCATGGGGCAGTTCGTCGGTCTACGACGAGACCGTGACACGGTTGAAACCGTATCGCTGGCGCGCGCTGCGCACAGTCTGGGACGTCGACCGCCCCGAGGATCTGGAGCGCTTTAGATGGCTCCGCTTCTCTTCAGCTGGTCGGCCACGCGTTCGGCGATGAGGCGGTAGCCACTCGCGTTGGGATGGATCGGGTCGGCCTTGAGGCTCGCATCCTTCAGCACCTGGCCGATGATCCCTTCCTCGTACGGCAGGCCGAATTCCTTCGCGATGCTGGAATAAAACGCGGGCGGGGTCACGGTGAAGCCGGGCTCGGGCGTGCCGATCAGCATCACCGCCACGCCGCGGCTGCGCGCCAGCTTGACCATCTCGCGCACGTTGCGCTCGGCCTGCGGGTTGCCCAGCCGGCGCAGGAAATCGTTGCCGCCGATGCAAAGGAGAAGAAGGCGCGGCGCGTGCTCGTCGAGCGCAGCGGGCAGGCGCGCGAGCGCTTGCGCGGTGACCTCGCCGGGAACGCCGGCGCGCACCACGCGCCGGCCGATCATGCGCTCGAGGTGCGCCGGATAGCTCTCGTCCTCGGCCGCGCCGGAGCCGAAGGTGAGGCTGTCGCCGAAGGCGAGGATCACTGCGTCCGAAGGCAAACGCTCTAGCTTCGGGCCTTGGCCGCAGCCGCAGAGCAGAAGAACAATGAAAGCCCAGCGCAAGCATTGCATTGCGGAGTGCATGCTACACTTTGCCGCAGACGGCGGAGGGGCGGAGGAGAGGGGATGAAGGCGAAGATCAAGGGTCCGAAAGACTTTTGGGCCGGGCTGATGTTCATCGGCTTCGGCGGCTTCTTCATGATCTGGGCGCTCGCGCATTACCAGATGGGAAGCGCGGTGCGCATGGGCCCGGCGTATTTCCCCGCGGTGCTCGGCGGCCTGCTGGTGTTCCTCGGCCTCCTCGTTCTCCTCGAGTCGTTTGCGATGGCCGGCCCGCCGGTGCCGCGCTTCATGTTCCGGCCGCTGATCCTGATTTCCGCCGGCTGCGTGCTGTACGGCTACCTGATGAAGCCGCTCGGCCTGGTCCTCGCCACCGGCGTGCTGGTGTTCATCTCCGCGCTGGGTGGCCACGAGTTCAAGTGGAAGGAAGTCACCATCCTCTACGTGGTGCTGGTGGTGTTCTCGCTGCTGGTGTTCGTGAAGGGGCTGACGCTGCCGTTCCCGATCTGCCCGGCGTTCATCGAAAACTGCCCCATCCGCTAGGACGCCGCGATGGAAATCCTCAACAACCTGATGCTGGGCTTCTCGGTGGCGGTCTCGCCGATGCACCTGTTGTACGCGCTGGTCGGCGTGATGCTCGGCACCCTGATCGGCGTGCTGCCCGGCGTCGGCCCGGTGGCGACCATCGCCATGCTGCTGCCGATCACCTTCAACCTGAGCCCGATCGCCGCGCTGATCATGCTCGCCGGCATCTACTACGGCGCGCAGTACGGCGGCTCGACCACCGCGATCCTGGTCAACCTGCCGGGCGAGTCGGCCTCGGTCGTCACCTGTCTCGACGGCTACCAGATGGCGCGCCAGGGGCGCGCCGGACCCGCACTGGCCACCGCCGCGTGCGGCTCGTTCTTCGCCGGCTGCGTGGCGACGCTCATCATCGCCACCGTGGCGCCGCCGCTCGCCGAAGTCGCGCTCAAGTTCGGCCCGGCGGAATATTTCTCGCTGATGGTGCTCGGCCTGGTGGCGGCCACCGTGCTCGCCCACGGCTCGCTGGTCAAGGCAATCGGCATGGTGGTGCTCGGGCTGCTGCTCGGGCTGATCGGCACCGACGTCAATTCCGGCGTGCTGCGCTTCACCTTCGACATCCCCGAGCTGTCCGACGGCATCGGCTTCACCGTGGTGGCGATGGGCATGTTCGGCACCGCCGAGATCATCGCCAACCTGGAACAGGGGGAAAAGCGCGAGGTGTTCACCGCCAGGGTGGGACGCCTGATGCCGACACGCGAGGACATCCGTCGGGCCATTCCCGCGGTCCTGCGCGGCACCGCGCTCGGCTCGTTCCTCGGCATCCTGCCGGGCGGCGGCGCCTTGCTATCGTCCTTCGGCGCCTACACGGTGGAGAAGAAGCTCTCCAAGCACCCCGAGCAGTTCGGCAAGGGCGCGATCGAGGGCGTCGCCGGCCCCGAGGCCGCCAACAACGCCGGCGCCCAGACCTCCTTCATCCCGATGCTGACCCTCGGCATCCCGGGCAACGCGGTGATGGCGCTGATGATCGGCGCGCTCATGATCCAGGGCATCGCACCCGGCCCGCAGGTGATGAACGAGAAGCCCGAGCTGTTCTGGGGCCTGATCGCTTCGATGTGGATCGGCAACGCGTTCCTGGTGATCCTCAACCTGCCGCTGATCGGCATGTGGATCAAGCTGCTCACCGTGCCGTACCGCTACCTCTATCCCGCGATCCTGGTGTTCATGTCGATCGGCGTGTTCAGCCTGTCCAACAACCCCTGGGACGTGCTGATCATGGCGATCTTCGGCGTCCTCGGCTACGTCTGCGTCAAGCTGGAGTGCGAGCCCGCGCCGATGATCCTCGGCTTCATCCTCGGGCCGCTGATGGAGGAGAACCTGCGCCGCGCCATGCTGCTCTCGCGCGGCGACCCGATGACCTTCATTACCAAGCCGATCAGCGCCGGCTTCATCATCGCCTCGGTGATCCTGCTGCTCATCGTCGCGCTGCCGGCCATCCGCAAGAAGCGCGAAGAGGCCTTCGTCGAACAGAAAACCTAGGTCAGATCACAGCGACCGTCTGGATCTCGATCAGGAATTGCTCCTGAACCAGGCGATCGATGATTAGCAGGGTATTCGGCGGGTACTTGCCGTCGGGGAACATCTTCGGGTACTCGCGCTCGCGCCAGCGG
>DATFDV010000203.1:0-5393 GCA_035251855.1 Burkholderiales bacterium
CTTGGGCGCTTCGGCCTGCGGCGCCGGCGCGGCGGGCGTCGCCGCGGGCTTGGCGGGCGGCGGATCGTCGCTGCAGGCGGCGAGGGCCAGGAATACGCACATCGTGAGGAACTTGTTCATCGGTGGACCTCCTGACCATGAAGGGTACCATTCGCAACGCACGGGGAAATGGCCGCCTTAAGTCGCAGTTAAGCCCGCGTGCGCCATCCTGCGCTCGCCCGCGTGACGCCAATGCGTCCGTAATCAAACAAGTGGCGGTGCCGCGCGAGGCGCTCTCAAAAGCGAGGATGCTCAATGGCGGGCGAACAGCTCTTCGATCGCTTTCGCGTCGAAGCGGTACTCGTGGTTGCACATCTCGTTGCGGATCACCACCTCGCCCTGCTCGGCGAGGATCGAATCGACTTCCTGCCGCCCCAGGCCGAGCAGCATGTCCTTCACCTTGCTCTCGTCGTAAGGGCAGTGGTATTCGACCGCGTAGAGCCGGAACACGCGCATCAGCTCCTCGGGGAACAGGCGCGTCAGCAGCTCATAAGGTTGAATGTCCCTGGTTTCGTCGAGCTCCAATGTCTCCGCCAAATGACAAACCCGGTTCCAGCCGTCGGGATCGCGCAGATCGGCGCGCGGCAGCTTCTCCAGCAGCAGGCCGCACAGCGCGCCGCTGTCGGCCTTAAGGCGCAGGAAGGCGGTGGCCTGCTCCGATTGCGCGAGGTAATGCTCGAAAATCTGCTCCAGGGTCTCGCCCTCGAGCGGCACCAGGCTCTGGTAGAGCTGGCCGCTCTTGAGCTCCTCCAGCGTCACGGAGAGCCGGCCGTTGCCTAGCAGGCTTCGTTCGCTTGGAAACGTCGATTCCAGGCTCTGGAAGCTGGCCATACCGCGGATTTGCAGCTCGGCGGTGCAGTCGGCGACCAGCAGCTTGACCGGGCCCGAGCCTTGCACCTGCAGGGTGACGCGGCCCGATCCCTTCTGATTTGCCCCTAAAAGGACGTTGAGAGCGGTGGTATGACCCAGCAGAGCTGCGATATCTTCGGGGTAGCCCCGGCCGTGCAGCATGCGCTGCCAGGCCCCGGTGAGGCAGACCAGGCGCCCTCTAATGTCCAGATTCTCGAAGAGAAAGCGCTGAACGTAGTCTGTCTGCATGGTCCAAAGTATAGATAGATGCCGACCCTCAAACACCCCATCGCCGACCGCCCTATAGCTCTGACCGGGCACGACCTCTACCTGTTCCGCGAGGGGACCCATACGCGCCTGTATGAAAAGCTGGGCGCGCACGTCCTGGGCGACGGAACCGAGTTCGCCGTCTGGGCGCCGAACGCGGCACAGGTCGCGGTGATCGGCGACTTCAACAACTGGGACCCGCGGGCCAACCCGATGCGCGGCAGCGACGCGGGCATCTGGACCGTCAAGGTGCCCGAAGCCCGGCAGGGCAGCCTCTACAAGTACCAGGTGGTTTCCAAGGACGGCAGCCACCGCGCCGACAAGTTCGACCCGTACGCCTTCCGCGCGGAAATGCCGCCGCGCACCGGCTCGATGGTGTGGAAGCTCGACTATGAGTGGGGCGACGGCGAGTGGATGAAGACGCGCGGCAAGGCCAACGCGCTCGACGCCCCGTGGTCGGTCTACGAGCTGCACCTGGGCTCGTGGCGGCGCGACCCTTCCGACCCGCGCCGCATCCTGTCGGCCCGCGAGATCGCCCCGATGCTCGCCGATTACGTGAAGCGCCTGGGCTTCACGCACGTCGAGCTGATGCCGATCATGGAGCACCCGTTCTACGGCTCCTGGGGCTACCAGTGCACCGGCTACTTCGCGCCGAGCGCGCGCTACGGCACCCCGCAGGACATGATGCACCTCATCGATGTGCTGCATCAGGCGGGCATCGGCGTGATCCTCGACTGGGTGCCGTCGCACTTCCCGTGGGACACCCACGGCCTGGGCTTCTTCGACGGTACGCACCTCTACGAGCATTCCGACCCGCGCCAGGGCCACCACCCGGACTGGGCGAGCGCGATCTTCAACTACGGCCGCAACGAAGTGCGCGCCTTCCTTTCGTCGAGCGCGCACTTCTGGCTCGAGCGCTACCATGCCGACGCGTTGCGCGTCGACGCCGTCGCCTCGATGCTGTACCTCGACTATGGCCGCAAGCACGGCGAGTGGATCCCCAACCGCCACGGCGGCCGCGAGAACCTGGACGCCATCGACTTCCTGCGCTTCCTGAACGAGGGCGTGTACCGCGACTTCCCCGACGTGCAGACCATCGCCGAGGAATCGACCGCCTGGCCGCAGGTCTCGCGCCCGACGTACGTCGGCGGCCTGGGCTTCGGCATGAAGTGGAACATGGGCTGGATGCACGACACGCTCGGCTACTTCAAGCGCAACCCGGTCTACCGCAAGCACCACCACGACGAGCTCACCTTCAGCCTGTGGTACGCGTTCCACGAGAACTTCGTGCTGCCGCTCTCGCACGACGAGGTGGTGCACGGCAAGAGCTCGATCATCGGCCGCATGCCGGGCGACGCCTGGCAGCAGTTCGCCAACCTGCGCCTGCTCTACGGCTACATGTGGTCGCACCCGGGAAAGAAAATGCTGTTCATGGGCGACGAGTTCGGCCAGCGCCGCGAGTGGACGCACGAGGACAGCCTCGAGTGGCACGTCCTCGATGCCGACCAGCGCCACGAGGGCGTGCAGCGGTGGGTCGCCGACCTGAACCGGCTTTACCGCACGGAAAGATCCCTGCATGAAAAGGACTTCTCCGTCGACGGCTTCCGCTGGGTGCAGCGCGGCGACTGGGAGCAGAGCGCGCTTTCATTCCTGAGGCAAACTCCGGGAAGCGCGCCGCTGCTCGTGGTCTGCAACTTCACGCCGGTGCCGCGCTACAACTACCGCGTGGGCGTGCCGCAGGGCGGGCGCTGGCGCGAGATCCTCAACAGCGACGCCGAGTACTACGGCGGCAGCGGCATGGGCAACCAGGGCGGGGCCGATGCGCAGCCCATGCCGTACGAGGACCTGCACCATTCGCTCACGCTGACCCTGCCGCCTCTCGCTGTGCTCGTCTTCAAGCCTGAATAACCCCCGCGAAAAATTGAAGTCGCGCGAGAAGGTGCAGGCGCCGGCGCGCGTCGTCATCGAGTCGGTCCGCCCGCAGGTCGAGGGCGGCCGCTACCCGATCAAGCGCGTGCTGGGCGAAGAGGTCGAGGTCCACGCCGACGTGTTCGCGGATGGGCATGATGCCGTTTCATGCGAACTCCTGTGGAAAGTTGAGAGCGAAACCCAATGGCACCGCGTGCCCATGGACTTCCGCTACAACGACCACTGGGTGGCGTCGTTCCGCGTCGAGAAGCTGGGGCGCTACCAGTACACGGTGCGCGGCTGGACCGATCCGTTTCTCACCTGGAAGCGCGACCTGAAGAAGCGGCAGGACGCCGGGCAGGACCTGACCATCGACCTGCAGATCGGCTCGCAGCTGCTCGGCTCGCAGATCGAGGACTTCGACGCGGCGATGGCCGCGGAATTGCCTCCACCCGTGGAAGACCGCACGGCCAGTTTTCCTAAAATTCTGGAAGTCGTGGTCGAACCCGTGCGAGCGCGTTTCAGCTCCTGGTACGAGCTCTTCCCGCGCTCCTTCGGCGGTTTCAAGGGCATGCTCGAGGTGCTGCCGTACGTCGAGAAGCTCGGCTTCAACGTGCTGTACCTGCCGCCGGTGCATCCGATCGGGATCACCGCCCGCAAGGGAAAGAACAACGCGGTCGCCGCGCAGCCGGGCGATACCGGCAGCCCGTGGGCGATCGGCGCCGCCGAGGGCGGCCACAAGGCCCTGCATCCCGACCTGGGGACAATCGAGGATTTCAAGCAGCTCATCAAATCAGCTTCCGCCAAGAATATTGAGATCGCGCTCGATATCGCCTTCCAGTGCTCGCCGGACCATCCCTACGTGCGCAGCCACCCGGAGTGGTTCCGCTGGCGGCCCGACGGCACGGTACAGTACGCGGAGAATCCGCCGAAGAAGTACCAGGACATTTATCCGTTCGAGTTCGAGAACGAGCAGTGGAAGAGCCTGTGGGAAGAGCTGAAAAGCGTGTTCGAGTACTGGCTCGCGCACGGCGTGAAGATCTTCCGCGTCGACAATCCGCACACCAAGCCGTTCGAGTTCTGGGAGTGGTGCATCGCCGAGCTGAAGAAGAAGCACCCCGAGGTGATCTTCCTCTCCGAGGCCTTCACCCGGCCGCGCATCATGCACAAGCTGGCCAAGCTCGGCTTCAGCCAGTCGTATACCTACTTCGCCTGGCGCAATACGAAGGCCGAGCTGACCGAATACTTTACGGAATTGACGTCTTCGGAAAGCAGGGAGTATTTCCGGCCCAACGTGTGGCCGAACACCCCCGACATCCTGCACGAGACGCTCACGCACGGCGGCCGGCCGGCGTTCATCGTGCGCGCGGTGCTGGCGGCGACGCTGGCGGCGAACTACGGCATCTACGGCCCGGCCTACGAGCTGCAGGAGCGCACGCCGCGCGAGCCGGGCAGCGAGGAGTACCTGAACTCCGAGAAGTACGAGGTCAAGGACTGGGATCTGTCGCGCGCCGACAGCCTCGCACCGTTGCTGGAAAGGCTCAATTCCATCCGAAACCAGAATCCGGCGCTGCAATCCGACTGGAGCCTCACGTTCCACCCGGTCGACAACGACCAGCTGATCGCTTATTCAAAGCGAGAAGGCGAGAATGTGATCCTCACGGTCGTGAACCTCGACGTGCATAACCCGCAGTCGGGCTTCATACACTACGGGCCGTGCACGGTGCACGACCTGCTGAGCGGCGGGCATTACACCTGGAGCGGGGCGCGCAATTACATCGATCTGAGTCCGCATACACTGCCGGCTCACGTGTTCAAGGTGAGTCGAGGTTAAAGAGCAGGCCATGAACCAGCTCGTCACCACGCCGCTGGAGCAGCAGGCTTCGCTGCAAAGCGATGCCCTCTGGTACAAGGACGCGGTCATCTACCAGATCCATGTCAAGGCGTTCTACGACTCGAACGACGACGGCATGGGCGACTTCGCCGGCCTCACCTCCAAGCTCGACTACATCCAGGACCTCGGCGTCTCGGCGATCTGGCTGCTGCCGTTCTATCCCTCGCCGCTCAAGGACGACGGCTACGACGTCTCCGACTATCACAACGTGCACCCGCAGTACGGCACGGTCCCCGACTTCAGGGCCTTCGTGCGCGAGGCGCACCGCCGCGGCCTGAAGGTGATCACCGAGCTGGTGGTGAACCACACCTCCGACCAGCATCCGTGGTTCCAGGCCGCGCGGCGCGCGCCGCCCGACTCGCCAAAGCGCGACTACTACGTCTGGAGCGACACCGACCAGAAATACCTCGGCACGCGCATCATCTTCACGGACACC
>DATFDV010000204.1:0-4133 GCA_035251855.1 Burkholderiales bacterium
GAGCTCGACGCTGTAGCACTCGGCGTTGAGCTCGAAGTTGAGCCGCAGGCTGCGCGCGTCCCAGTTGGCCGAGCCGAGCAGCGTCCAGGCGCCGTCGACCACCATCAGCTTGGAGTGGTCGAACGGCCCGCTGCTGGTCCACACCCGGCAGCCGTGATCCAGCACCTGCCATAGCTGGCCGAAAGTGGCCCAGTGCACGTGCGGCAGGTCGCTGGTCGCCGGCAGCACGATGTCGACCTCGATGCCGCGCAGCGCCGCGGCGTTGAGCGCGGTAATCAAGGCACTGTCCGGGATGAAATACGGCGTGAGCACGCGCACCGAGCGCTGCGCGGCGTCCAGCCCGCCGACGATCGCCCAGCGCAGGCTCTCCAGCCCCTCGTCCGGGCCGGCCTCGATGATGCGCGCGATGCACGGGCCGGCGGCCTCGAGCGGCACGAACCAGGGCGCGCCGCGCAGCGCCTCGTCGGTGCTGAATTGCCAGTCGTCGGCGAAGACCTCGGCGAGCTGCGTCACCACCGGCCCGCGCAGGCGGAAATGCAGGTCGCGAAACGCCTCGGCGGGCGCTTCGGGGCGCCAGTAGCGCTTGTCGATATTCATCCCGCCGGTGAACCCCAGCGTACCGTCGACGATCAGGATCTTGCGGTGGTTGCGCAGGTTGAAGGCATTGAGCCGCGCCGGCACGATCGGCGGGTTGAATACCCCGACCGTGATGCCGGCGCGGCGCAGCGGCTTGCACGCGGAGGACCACGAGAAGCGCGCATCGACGTCGTCGACCAGAACGCGGATCGCGACACCCCGCTTCGCCGCGCGCTCGAGCGCCGCGACGAACTGTGCGCCGATGCCGTCGCCGTTGAAGATGTAGGAGGCGAGCGCGATCGAGGCGCGCGCCGAATCGATGGCTTCGAGCATCGCCGGGTAGGCCGCGGCACCGTCCACCAGCACCTCGATCGAGTTGCCGGTGAGCAGCGGGCGCTTGACGACCTGGCCGACCAGCCGCGCGAGGGGCGCCAGGTGGCCGCCGGGCTCCGCCTTGACGTCCGGCGGCACGGCGCGGTGGCGCACCATCGCGCGGCGCAGGCGCGCGGCGCGGCGCTGGACCCGGTTGATGCCCATCAGCAGGTACAGCACCGGCCCGGCGGCAGGCAGTGCCATGATCACCAGCACCCAGATCGACGCCGAGCGCGAATCGCGCTTGTAGATCACCGCGTGGCCGGCGGCCATCAGCGCCGCGGCGAGAACCGCGAGGCCGAAGGCGATGTCTATCGGTTCATGCACGGCGCGATGGTACGGGATTCGGCCACTTGAAGATCGAGGACTATGCGCTGATCGGCGACTGCCAGACGGCGGCGCTGGTCGGGCGCAACGGCTCCATCGACTGGCTGTGCTGGCCGCGTTTCGACTCCCCGGCGTGCTTCGCCGCCCTGCTGGGCACGCCCGATAACGGCTTCTGGAAGATCTCGCCCCGCGATCAGTCGGCAAAAGTTCGCCGCGCCTATCGCCCCGGAACGCTGGTCCTCGAGACCGAGTTCGAGACCGCCGAGGGCGCGGTCACCCTGATCGATTTCATGCCGGTGCAAAGCGGCCAGTCGGACCTGGTGCGCATCGTTGCCGGCCGGCGCGGCCGCGTCGCGATGCAGACCGAAGGCGTGCTGCGCTTCGACTACGGCGCCTCGGTGCCCTGGGTGACGCTCGGCGCCGACCGCTTGTCCGCGCGCGCGATCGCCGGACCGGACATGACGCTGCTTTGCTCGCCGGTGCCGCTCGAGAACCGCGAGCGCAGAACCTGGGCGCAGTTCGACGTGGCCGCGGGCGAGGCGCGGGCCTTCGTGCTCACCCACAGCGCCTCGCACCTCGAGGTGCCGCACCGGGTGGATCCGCAGAAGGCGCTGGCCGAAACCGAGGCTTTCTGGAACGAGTGGAGCGCGCGCTGCACCGTCGGCGGCGAATGGTCGGCGGCGGTCTGCCGCTCGCTCATCACCCTGAAGGCGCTCACCTACGCGCCGACCGGCGGCATCGTCGCCGCGCCCACCACCTCGCTGCCCGAGAAGGTCGGCGGCGTGCGCAACTGGGACTATCGCCACTGCTGGCTGCGCGACGCCACGCTCACGCTGCTCGCGTTCATGAACGCCGGCTACTACGACGAGGCGCGCGCCTGGCGCGAGTGGCTGCTGCGCGCGGTGGCCGGCAGCCCCGGACAGATGCAGATCATGTACGGCATCGGCGGCGAGCGGCGCCTGCCGGAGTGGGACATTCCATGGCTCGCCGGCTACGAAGGCTCGAAGCCGGTGCGCGTGGGCAACGCCGCGGCCGCACAGCTGCAGCTCGACGTCTACGGCGAGCTGATGGACGCACTCTACCAGGCGTGCAAGGGCGGGCTCGCCCGGAACGACGTCGCGTGGGACCTGCAGCACGCGCTCCTGGTCCACCTCGAGAAGGCCTGGACGCGGCCCGACGAAGGCATCTGGGAGGTGCGCGGGCCGCCGCGGCAGTTCACCCACTCGAAGCTGCTCGCCTGGGTGGCGTTCGACCGCGCGGTGAAGATGGTCGAGAACATGGGCGTGGCCGGGCCGGTGGCGCGCTGGCGCGAGCTGCGCGCGCGCATCCACGCCGAGGTCTGCGAGCGCGGCTTCAGCCGCAAGCGCAATTCCTTCGTGCAGGCGTTCGGCTCCGAGGAGCTCGATGGCAGCCTGCTGCAGATCGCGACGACCGGATTCCTGCCCGCGCACGACCCGCGGGTGCTCTCGACCGTCGAAGCCATTCGGCGCGACCTCACCGTCGACGGCCTGGTGCTGCGCTACCGGACCAACGAATCGCTCGATGGCCTGCCGCCCGGCGAGGGCGTATTCCTCGCCTGCAGCTTCTGGCTCGCCGACAACCTGTGCATGCAGGGGCGCTGGGACGAAGCGCGCGAGCTCTTCGAGCGACTGGTCGGGCTCTGTAACGACGTCGGCCTGCTCGCCGAGGAGTACGACCCGGCGGCCAGGCGCTTCCTGGGCAACTTCCCGCAAGCGTTCTCGCACGTGGCGCTGGTCAACACGGCGATGAATCTCGGCAGCCGCGAGAAGCCCGCCGAGCAGCGCGCCGAGCAGAAAGCGGCCTAGACGCCGGATCCGGCGGTGCGGCTGTTCGCGTAATAGCCTTCCAGCAGCAGCGCAATCTCCACGCCCATGTACCGGCTACCGGGGGCGAAGCGCGCTCCGCGGGTGATCTGGATGCGCCGGCCGCCGGATAGGTAGAGCTCGGCGGCCTCGATGCAGCACCACGATCCGTCCGGTTCCCGTACGAATCGGCGGAGAAGCTCTTCGTTCATGGCGCAAAAAATAGGGGCGCCGCCGCGCGGCATCAAGGCTCTTGAAAATGCCGCCGCGAGCACCTAAATCCGCGGTGAGCGGGCATTCGCCCGTGGATGATTTGTTAATTTAAGGAGGAACGCTATGAATGAACTCGTCCGGTGGGATCCGTTCAAGGCGGCGCTCCCGTTCGAGAGCAGTGTGTTCGACATCGTCCCGGCGCTGCTGCGCCCGACGGCACGTGCAGGCTGGGCCGGCTCGGCCATGGATGTCCACGAAACCGAGAGCGCCTACCAGCTCGCCATCGAGCTTGCCGGGGTGGCCAAGGAAGCGATCCAGGTCGGCATCTATGAGAACACCGTCACCATCGGCGCCGAACGCGCCGGGCAGACGGCCGAAGGCGAGGAGCGCAACTGGCTGCTGCGCGAGCGCAGCTTCGGCAAGTTCTCGCGCCAGATCACGCTGCCCGAAGCGGTCGATGACGCCGCTGCCGAGGCGCGTTACGCCGACGGCGTGCTGTACCTGACGCTGCCGAAGAGGCGGGCGAGCCAGGTCAAGCGGCTCACCGTGCACTGACCTACGAGAGCGCTTTTGCTTTCTCGCTGATCGGAGCCCTGGGGAGGCGAGCCTCCCCGGGCTCGATCACGAAGGTGAACTCGAGCCTGAAGCTGTCATCGTCGACTTTCCGGTAGTCCCCGATCAGCGCCTGCGTGACGCCGAACTGGCTGTCGGTCTCGAGGTGCGGGTCGTGCGGATCGTAGACCTGGGAGGCGATGGTCTTGAAGCCCGGCTTGTAGACGAGGAAATGCAGGTGCGCCGGGCGCATGTTGTGGCGGCCCTGCG
>DATFDV010000205.1:0-8889 GCA_035251855.1 Burkholderiales bacterium
GTCCTTGGAGCCCTTGGCCTCCAGCGCCTTGCCGAGCTTGTCGAACAGCCGCCGGATGCGCGTGAACTTCTCCAGCGCCTCGCCCTTGAGCTTCAGCAGGCTGGCCGACTGCGCGGCCTCGGCCGCCTCTTCGTCCTCGCCCTCGCCCTCTTCTTCCTCGATCTGCGCCTCTTCGTCTTCCGGCGTCGGCGCGGCGCGCTTCGGGTCGAAGTCTTCCTTGGCATTGGGGTCGATCAGGCCGTCGACCACCTCGTCGATGCGCAGCTCGTCCTTTTCCACCTTGTCGGCAAGGTCGAGAATCTCGCGCACCGTGGTCGGGCAGGCGCTGATCGCCAGGATCATGTGGCGCAGGCCGTCCTCGATGCGCTTGGCGATCTCGATCTCGCCCTCGCGCGTAAGCAGCTCGACCGAGCCCATCTCGCGCATGTACATGCGCACCGGGTCGGTGGTGCGGCCGAATTCGGAATCCACCGTCGAGAGCGCGGCCTCGGCCTGCTCCTCGACGTCCTCGTCGGGCTGGGCCACCGGCTGCGCGTCGGAGGCGATGAGCAGCGTCTCCTGGTCGGGCGCCTGGTCGTAGACCTGGATGCCCATGTCGCCGAAGGTCGAGATGATGGCTTCGATCTGCTCGGCATCGACCAGGTCGTCAGGCAGGTGGTCGTTGATCTCGGAGTAGGTAAGGAAGCCGCGCTCCTTGCCCAGCTTGATCAGGTTCTTGAGGCGCGTGCGGCGCGTCTCGGCGTCTTCCTTCGGCAGCTCCGCCGGGATCAGCCACGCGTCCTTGCCGCCGCGGCGCCCGCCACGGCCGCGCTTGCCCTTGGTCTTGACCTCGTTGACCTTGGCTTCGAGCAGCTCGAGCGCCTGCTTGGCGCTCTTGATCGGGGTCTTGGCGCCCTTGGCTTGCTTGTCGTCTGGCTTCTGCGCGACCGGCTTAGCCGCCGCCTTTCCGGCAGCCGCCTTTTGCGCCTTCGCGGGTGCCGGGCGGGTAACCGTGCGGCTAACCTTCTGCCGGGCGACCTTGACCTTCTTCGCCGCCGGCCGCGCGGCGCGACCCTTGAGCTTCAGGCGCTTGACCGCCCCGGCCTTCTTCTTCGCCGCCCGCACCTTCTTCAGTTGTTTCTTGCGCCTCTTGACCATCAAGCCCCCGGTTAACTCGCTGAATGCCCGCCGAAAATCGAACCGCGCATTATATGTGACCGCTCAAGGGCTTGGAAGTGCCCCCTGCAGTCTTTTGTACTCCATGACTTTCTCATTGAACGCCACGAGGTCTTCCTTGGACTTGAGGCGGGCGCGAAGTTCATCCAGCTCGCTCTTGCGTCGCGCCAGCTCGAGCTTGCCCAAGGCCTCGGTGAACTCGGTGCGGGCCTCCTCGGCGTCGAAGCGGATGTCCTCCCCATACCTATGGGCGCGCAGGACGATCTCAAGGCAAGGGCTGCCCTGGATGCGGTCGAGAAGCACGCCCAGCGAGGGCTCCTCCTCGAGCTCGCGGCAGGCGTCGCGCAAAGCCAGAAGGGCGCTGGATTCAGGCCGGTCGGGCGTCAGAACCCCCGGATCGATGTGCTCTACGAGCGACAGGTCCTGCAGCAGGCAGAAGAGCAGCGTCCACTCCGGGTAGTCCGGGGTGGCGTAGCGCGGGCGCGGCGGCGCCGGCCGGCTGAAGCGAGGCCGCTGCGGCTGCCCGAGCAGCCGCTCCATGTCGGCCTCCGACATGCGCGCCAGCTGCCCGACCTCGTTGATGATCTGCAGGCGCAGCGCCGGGGCGGTGATCTTCTCGATGTGCGCTTTGGCGATCGAGACCAGCCGGGCACGGCCCTCCGCGCTGCCGAGGTCGGTTTCGGTGCGCAGCTGGGCGAGCAGGAACTGCGACAGGGTCTCGGCCTGGCGCACGCGCGCCTCGAACTCGGCCTTGCCATGGCCGCGCACGTAGGTATCGGGGTCCTCGCCGTCGGGCAGGAAGAGGAAGCGGATCGGCTTGTGGTCGGGGGCGAGCGGCAGGCTCACTTCCAGCGCGCGCCAGGCCGCCTTGCGCCCCGCGGCGTCGCCGTCGAAGCAGAACACCAGCTCGTCGGTGAGACGCAGCAGCTTGGAGACATGCACCGGCGTGGTTGCCGTGCCGAGCGCCGCCACGGCGTAGCCGACGTCGTATTGCGCGAGGGCCACCACGTCCATGTAACCCTCGACGACCAGCGCCCGCCCCGCTTGGCGAATGGCCTCGCGCGCCTGCGGCAGGCCGTAGAGCTCGCGGCCCTTCTCGAATAGCGGCGTCTCCGGCGAGTTGAGGTATTTGGGCTCGCCCTTGTCCAGGATGCGGCCGCCGAAGCCGATCACCGCGCCGCGCGCGTTGAGGATCGGGAACATCACCCGGTCGCGGAAGCGGTCGTAGCGCTTGCCTTCGTCGCCGGCGATGACCAGCCCGCATTCCACCAGAGTCTTGTCTTCATACTCCGGGAACTGCTCTTTCAGTCCCTGCCAACCGTCTGGTGCATACCCGATCCGGTAGCGCGCGGCGATCTCGCCGGTCAGGCCGCGCTTTTTGAGGTATTCGATGGCGCGCGGCGACTTCTTCAGCTCGGCGCGGTAGAAGGCCATCGCCTTTTCCATCACCGCGGTGAGGTCGGGCTCGCGCTCCTTGCGCGCCGCATCCTCGGGGGTGCGCGGCTGGGGTTCGGGCACCTGCATGCCGGCCTGCGCGGCGAGGTCCTTCACTGCGTCGACGTAGCCCAGCGAGGCGTACGCCATGAGGAAGCCGATGGCGTTGCCGTGCACCCCGCAGCCGAAGCAGTGATAGAACTGCTTGGCCGGGCTGACCGAGAACGAGGGGGTCTTTTCGTTGTGGAACGGACACAGGCCGACGTAATTGGCGCCCGCCTTGCGCAGCTGGACGTAGCGTTGCACCACGTCCACGATGTCGACCCGATTGAGCAGGTCCTGCTTAAACGAGTCCGGGATCACACCCGGGGTTTTATCCCGAAAGCCTGGTTTTGACTAGGTTGGAAACCTTGCCCATGTCGGCTTTACCGGCGAGCCGCGGCTTGAGCAGCGCCATCACTTTTCCCATGTCCTTAATACCAGTGGGTTTTGCTTCGCCGACGGCCGCGTCCACCGCCTGCGCAATCTCGGCGTCGCTCAACTGCTGCGGCAGATAGCCGCTGAGGAGCTGCAGCTCGAATTTCTCGACGTCGGCCAGGTCCTTGCGCGACGCCTGCTCGTACTGGGCGATCGACTCGCGGCGCTGCTTGATCATCTTCTCGATCACCGCGACGACGTCGGCGTCGGCGAGCTCCTTGCGCTCGTCGACCTCGCGCTGCTTGATTGCCGACAGGATCAACCGGATGGCGGACAGGCGCGGCGCATCCTTGGCGCGCATCGCCGTCTTCATGTCTTCGGTGATTTGGGTCTTGAGACTCAGGTACTGCTAGTACATCTTCTGCGGCAGCATCTGGCTGCGCAGGCGCTTGTGATGGCGCTTCACTGCGGCGGCAAGCTTGCGCTTGCGCTCGGCGGTCGGCTTCTCGTAGTACTCGCGGGAGCGCAGCTCGGTCAGAAGACCGGTCTTCTCGACGGTGCGCTTGAAGCGGCGCATCGCCACTTCGAACGGCTCGTTTTCCTTGACGCGAACGGTGGGCATCAAACTTCTCAGGTCCGAAAAGGGGCTGAATTGTATCAGAATGATCCGGTGCTGATCCTCGGCATCGAGACCTCCTGCGACGATACCGGCGTCGCTTTGTACGACAGCGCGCGCCGCGAGCTGGTGGCGCACGCGGTGCACACGCAAGCCGCGATGCACCAGGCCTACGGCGGCGTGGTGCCCGAGCTCGCCTCGCGCGACCACGTGCGCCGGCTGGTGCCGCTCACCAAAAAGGTGCTGGGCAACCGGGAGCTCGAGTCCCTGGACGGCATCGGCTATACCGAGGGGCCGGGACTGGCCGGGGCGCTGTTAGTGGGCGCTTCTTTCGCCCACGGCCTCGCGCTTTCGCTCGGTATCCCCGCAGTCGGCGTGCATCACCTGGAAGGGCACCTGCTTTCCCCGCTGCTCTCCGCCCGCCGCCCCGACTTCCCGTTCATCGCGCTTCTCGTCTCCGGCGGCCACACCCAGCTCATGCGCGTGGGCGAGGTGGGCGACTACGAGCTGCTAGGCGACACTCAGGACGACGCGGCCGGCGAGGCCTTCGACAAGACCGCCCAGCTCCTCGGGCTGGGCTACCCCGGCGGACCTGCGCTCTCGAAGCTCGCCGAGGCGGGCAGGCCGGGACGCTATCGGCTGCCGCGGCCGATGATCGCCAGCGGCCTCGACTTCAGCTTCTCTGGCCTGAAGACCGCGGTGCTGACTCTGGTGAAGAACGAAAAGCCGGAACCGGCCGACGTCGCGCGCGCTTTCGTGGAGGCGATCGTCGAAGTGCTGGTGGCGAAATGCGCGCGCGCGCTCGAGGCGGCGGGGCTCACGCGGCTGGTGGTCGCCGGCGGCGTCGGCGCCAACGTTCAGCTGCGCGCCGCCTTGGACGCCGAGGCGGCGCGCCGCGGCTTCGATGTGTTCTATCCGGAGCCCGAGCTTTGTACGGACAATGGCGCCATGATTGCTTATGCAGCGTCTTTCAAAATACCAAACCACACAGCGCACGCATTCACTGTCAAGCCGCGCTGGGCCCTGACGGCGTAGCTTTCTTCGCCCCGAGCCGCGGCTCGGTGCCGGCGAGGAGCCGGGAGATGTTTGCCCTGTGCCGCCAGACCAGGAAGGCGGACATCACGCCGACCACCAGCGCGCTTTGCCAGCCGAGCAGGAAAGCCGTGGCGAGCGGCGCGAACAGCGCGGCGACCAGGGCGGCGAGCGAGGAGTAGCGCAGGAAGAACGCGATCAGCAGCCAGGTGGCGATGGTGCCCACGCCGATTCGCCAGTCGAGCGCGAGCAGCACGCCGGCAGCCGTCGCCACGCCCTTGCCCCCCTGGAAACGGTGCAACACCGGGAAGAGATGGCCGACGAACGCCGCCAGCCCGACGAGCGCGAGATCGGTCGGGTCGGCCGTGAAGTAGGCCGCGAGGCAGACCGCCACCGCGCCCTTGGACGCGTCGCCGGCGAGGGTGAGCACCGCCGCGACCTTGCTGCCGGTGCGCAGCACGTTGGTCGCGCCCGGGTTCTTCGAGCCGTAGCTGCGCGGGTCGGGCAGCCGCATGAGCTTGCTCACCACCACCGCGAAGGAGATCGACCCCAGGCAGTAGGCGGCGAGAAGAAGGACGATGATGAGCAGCAACTCGGTCTGCATGGCCCGACGATTCTATAGAATCGGGCGCACACCATGGACGCGATCCTGATCCGCGACCTGCGCGTCGAGGCGCTCATCGGCATTCACCGGCGTGAGCGCTACGTGACGCAGACGGTGCAGGTCGACCTCGAGATCGGCGTGCCGGGCACCGCGGTGTTCGCGAGCGACAAGGTCGCCGACACCATCGACTACGAGCAGGTGGCGCTGCGCATCCGCGCGCTCGCCTCGAGCGGCCACTTCCGCCTGGTGGAGACCTTCGCCGACCGCATCGCCGCGCTGCTCATCGACGAGCTGGGCGCGCCCTGGTGCAAGGTGAGCGCCGCCAAGCTCGGCATCCTGCCCAATGCCAAGTTCGTCGGCGTCACGATAGAGCGACGTCGACCGGGCTGAAGCTCAGCACGCGCGCCAGGTCCGCGCTGCGAATGCGCACCAGCAGGCCGCGGCGCCCGCCGTTGATGTAGATCTCCGGCAGCTCGAGGATCGAGCGCTCGACGAACACCGGCAGCGGTTTCCTCATGCCGAAGGGCGAGGTGCCGCCGACCTGGTAGCCGGTGTGGCGCTGCGCGACTTCCGGTGCGCAGGGCTCCACGGACTTGCGCCCGGCCTGGCGCGCCAGGTTCTTGGTCGAAACCTTGCGGTCGCCGTGCATCAGCACGACGAGCGGCTTCTTCGCCTCGTCCTCCATCACCAGCGTCTTGACGATCTGGTGCTCCGGCACCTTCAGCGCGCGCGCCGGCGCTTCGGTGCCGCCGTGCTCCACGTACTCATAGGTGTGCTCAGTAAATGGAATTTCCTTGCCCTTCAAGAATGCCGTAGCCGGCGTCATCCGCGTGGATGGTGCTTGGCGTGCAGCGTCTTCAGGCGCTCGCGCGCGACGTGGGTGTAGATCTGCGTGGTGGAGATGTCGGCGTGGCCGAGAAGCAGCTGCACCACGCGCAGGTCGGCGCCGTGGTTGATGAGGTGCGTGGCGAAAGCGTGGCGCAGCACATGCGGCGAGAGCTTCTTGCCGGGGATGGCGCGCGCGCCATAGCGCCGGATCAGGTGCCAGAACGCCTGCCGCGTCATGCCGGCGCCGCGGCTGGTAAGGAACAAGGCATCGCTTTTCCCGTTCCTCGCCTTCTCGTAACTGGCAATCCACTCCACCGCCTCCTCCCCAAGCGGCACCAGGCGTTCCTTCGAGCCCTTGCCCATCACGCGCAGCACGCCCGCATCCAGGTTCACTTCGAAAGTCTTCACCGCCACCAGCTCCGATACCCGCAGGCCAGTGGCGTAAAGGAGCTCGAGCATCGCCCGGTCGCGAAGCCCGAGCGGGGTCGTGGTGTCCGGCGCCGCCAGCAGCGCTTCCACATCTGCCTCCGACAGCGTTTTCGGGAAGCGCGGGGTGCGCTTCGGCGGATCGAGCTTGAGCGTCGGATCGGCGGCGATGCGCCGCTCGCGCAGGCAGTACCGGTAGAAGCGTTTCAGCGTCGACACGCGCCGCGCCGCGCTCGATGCGCGTCCCTTTCGCGAGGCGAGGAAGGCGAACAGATCGCCTTCAGTCGCATCTGCCAGGTTTTTGTTCATGAAAGAACCCAGTTGCTCAAGATCGGCGCGGTACGACGCGATGGTGTTGCGCGCCAGGCCATCCTCGAGCCACAACGCGTCGCAGAACTGGTCGACCAGCCCCTCGTTCCCCGGACCTTTTACGGCCTTAGCTCGAACGCGGGTGCCTCGTGCATGAGCAGCCAACGCTTGGCCTCCAGGAGGTAGCCGCCGGTCGAATGCGCGAAGCCGCCGATGCCGTCGGCGGCGACCACGCGGTGGCAGGGAATGACGATCGGCAGGCGGTTATCGCCGCAGGCCTGGCCGATGGCGCGAGGATCGGCGCCGAGCTCGCGCGCGAGCTCGCCGTAGGTGCGCGTGCGCCCGCGCGGGATCGCGCACATGGCGTCCCATACCCCGCGCTCCAGCGCCGAGCCCTCGACCAGCAGCGGGAGATCGAACGTGGCATCCGGATTCTCGCGGTAATGCTCCAGCTGTCTTGCCGCTCGCGCGGCCAGCGGCGTTTTCGCTGCAACGCTCTGCCCGGACAACGGCAAATATTTGATCTCGACCACACGTTCGTCGCGCGTCTTCACGCCGAGCTTGAACTTCGGGAACTCGATGACTACGTCGTACACAGCTTCTCGATCTGCGCGATGAGCTCGTCGGGCACTTCGATGCCTTTCTTCGCCGATGCCGCCGCCGCAAATCGGCGTGAGCCGGGCAGGCGCACTTCAGGGTCGGCCAGCATGGCGGACACGATTGTCTCTGTCCTTTCATTGTATTTTTCGGTTCCTGCCAAGACACTCGGATCAATGCCGATGAACGCCTGGCCGATGCGCGGTCGGTTGCCTTCCTCGGCGAAGAACGAGTCGGCCTCGGTGCCGATGGCCGAGCCGGTGAGCGCGGCGCAGACCAGCTCGAACATCAGCGCGAGCATGGCGCCCTTGGCGCCGCCGATCGGGAACAGGCTGCCGCGCTCGATCGCCTCCTTGGGATCGGTGGTCGGCTTGCCGTCGGCGCCGAGCGCCCAGCCCTCGGGAATGCGCTCGCCTTTGCGCATCGCCATCATGATGCGGCCGCGCACCACGGTGGTCATGGCAAGGTCGATGACCAGCGGGTCCTTGCCCTTGCGCGGAAACACCGCCGCGACGGGGTTGGTGCCGAACAGCGCCTTCTTCCCGCCCCAGGCCGGAATCGCGGCCGGCGAGTTGGTGAAGGCGAAGCCGACCATCCCGGCCTGCGCCACCGGCAGCAGGTGGATCCCCATCACGCCGACGTGCGCGCTGTTGCGGATGCCGGCGAAGGCGATGCCGTTGCGCCGGGCGCGCTGGATCAGCTCCTCGATCGCCCATTGGGCCGAGACGTAGGGCAGGCCGTCGCGGTTGTCGATCAGGCACACGCCGGCGCGTTCGGTCACCATCGAAGGCTCCGCCTGGCCGTCGGCGCGGCCCTTGCGCAGCATGCCGCAGTAGAACGGCACGCGCGACATGCCGTGCGTCGGCAGGCCGTGCTCCTCGGCGTGAACCAGGTGGCGCGCGGCCGCTTCGGCCATGCGATCATTTGCCCCGGCCCGCTTGAGCGCGGTGCTCGCCAGGCGAACCAGCGTCTGCGCGTCTTTCTTCACAACGGAGATTCTAACCATGGGCAAGATGATCGAGCTCACTGCTTCCGATGGCCACAAGCTGGCCGCCTACCGCGCCGATCCCAGCGGGACAAATGCAGGCAAGCCGCGCGGCGCCATCGTGGTGATCCAGGAGATCTTCGGCGTCAACAGCCACGTCAAGGCGGTGACCGACGGCTTCGCCGCCGACGGCTACCTCGCCATCGCGCCGGCGATGTTCGACCGCGTGCAGAAGAATTTCGACGTCGGCTACACGCCGCCGGACATCGAAAAGGGCCGCGACCTGCGCGCCAAGATCACCCTCGACATGGCGATGAAGGACGCGCAGGCGGCGATCGACGCCGTGAAAGGCGCCGGCAAGGTCGGCATCGTCGGCTACTGCTGGGGCGGCTTCGTCGCCTGGATGGCTTCGGCCAAGCTGAGCGGCCTGTCCGCCGCGGTGCCGTACTACGGCGGCGGCATCCTCGACAACGCCGACATCGAGCC
>DATFDV010000206.1:0-13801 GCA_035251855.1 Burkholderiales bacterium
GCCGTCGTCCTCGATGTAGAGCACGCAGTCGCGATAATTCTGCGCCTGCGGCCTGAAGACTTCGCGCGCGTCGCCGTCGAAGCCGTGGTGCGCGCCCGGGTAGAGCTTGAGCTGCGCGGCGCCGCCGGCGGCGCGGATGCGCTTCACGTAGTCGAGGCAGCTGCCGATTCCGGTGTAGTCGTCGCGCTCACCGATCAGCACGAGCAGCGGCGCGCCGGGGCGGGGATTGCGGTACTGCGCGACGCACCCCGGGTAGAGCGGGATGCTCGCCGCGAATCCCGGGCCGTCGCCCTGCCGGCGGCGGTCGGCGGCGCGCAGCGCGACGGTGCCGCCCCACGACATGCCCATCACGCCGATGCGCCGCGGGTCGACGAACGCCTGCTGCGCGAGGTAGCCCAGGGCGGCGTAGGCATCGCGCAGGCCCTGCGCGGTGCTGACGCGAGACTGGTCGTCGATGCTGCTGCCGACGCCGCGCGCGGTGAAGCTTTCCACCACCAGGGAGGCGACGCCGAAGGCGGCGAGCTCGCGTGCCCAGAAGCCCTCGCGCGCATCGCTCACGCCGCCGAAGCCCTGCACGATGACCATCGCCGGCGCCCGGCCCTTGGCGGCGGGCCTGAAGAGGTGGCCGTAGAGCGATTCCGCGTCGACGCGCAGGATCACGCTCTCGCTGCCCGGCAGCCCCTGGGCACTTGCCAGCAGGGGAGCGAGGAGCAGCAGGAGCGCCAGTCTCATGGATTGAACCGCTGGCCTTCCCTGGCGAGTTTTGCGAGGAGCGCGGCCGGCTTCCATTGGTCGCCCTGATAGCCCTTCTGAAACCTCTCGATGGCCGAAAGCACTTTCGGGAGCCCGACGGTGTCCGCATAGAACATCGGCCCGCCGCGATAGGGCGGAAAGCCGTAGCCGGTCAGGTAGACCATGTCGATGTCGGAGGCACGTAGCGCGATGCCTTCTTCGAGAATGCGCGCGCCTTCGTTGGCGAGGGCGTAGATGCAGCGCTCGATGATCTCGTCGTCCGCGATCTTTCGGGGTTTGACGTTGATCTCGCTCCGGTGCTCCTGAAGGAGATTCTCCACTTCAGGATCCGGAATCGGCTTGCGGTTGCCGGTCTCGTAGCGGTACCAGCCGCGGCCGGCCTTCTGGCCGAACCAGCCCTTCTCGCAGATGCGGTCGGCGAACTTCGAATACACCATGTCGGGCCGCTCCTTGGCGCGCCGCTTGCGGATTTCCCAGCCGATGTCGTTGCCGGCCATGTCGTACATGGCGAATGGCCCCATCGCCATGCCCCAGCGCTGCAGCGCGCCGTCGACCTGCGCCGGCGTGGCGCCTTCCTCGAGCAGGAACAGGCTCTGCTGGACGTACTTCTCGAGCATGCGGTTGCCGATGAAGCCGTCGCACACCCCGGAGACCACCGGCACCTTCTTCAGCGCCTTGCCGAGCTTCATCGTGGTGGCCAGCACGCTGTTGTCGGTTCGCTTTCCTCGGACCACTTCCAGAAGCCGCATCACGTTCGCCGGCGAGAAGAAATGCGTGCCGATGACGTCCTGCGGGCGCGTGGTCGCTCTTGCGATCTCGTCGACGTCCAGCGTGGAGGTGTTGGTGGCGAGGATCGCGCCCTGCTGCACGATGCCGTCTAGCTTTTTGAACAAGTCCTGCTTCACGTCCATGCGCTCGAACACCGCTTCGATGACGATGTCGGCATCGGCGGCCTTGCCGAGGTTGAGGTTGCCGTGGATCAGGCTCATGCGCTTGTCCATGTCCATCTGCGCGAGGCGGCCCTTCGCCACCGTGGCGGCGTAGTTGGCCTTGATCCTGGCGATGCCCCGGTCGAGCGCTTCCTGGGTGGTGTCGATGATCGTGACCGGGATGCCGGCGTTGGCGAAGCACATGGCGATGCCCCCGCCCATGGTGCCGGCGCCGATTACCGCCGCCTTGCCGATCGGTCGGACCGGGGTGTCGTCCGGCACGCCGGGGATCTTGCTGGTCTGGCGCTCGGCGAAGAACATGTGGCGCAGCGCCTTCGACTCGTTGCCGACCACCAGCTTGTTGAATCGCTCGCGCTCCTCCTTGCGGCCCTCGTCGAACGGCTTGGTCGCCGCGGCCTCGGCGCAGGCCACGATCTCGAGCGGCGCCGGATAGCCCTTCGATTCCTTCGCCACCTGCTCGCGCACCTGGGCGAAGAACGCCTTGGGATCGCCATCGAGCTGCGCCTTGCGGTCGCGGATGCGTGGCAGCGGCGTGCCCAGAATTTTCTTTGTAAACGATAAAGCCCCTTCCAGCAGGTCCCCCTGCACGATCTCATCGATGAGGCCGTACTCCTTCGCTTTCTCGACCGGCAGCATCGCGCCGGTGGTCATCAGGCGCACCGCCTCGGCCATCGGGATGATGCGCGGCAGGCGCTGCGTGCCGCCCGAGCCGGGGAGGATGCCGAGCTTCACTTCGGGCAGGCCCAGCTGCGACTTGGGCGCCGCCACGCGGTAATGGCAGGCCAGCGCCAGTTCGAGGCCGCCGCCGAGGGCGAAGCCGCCGATCGCGGCCACCAGGGGCTTGTTCATCGCGTCCTGCCGGTCGTTGACGTCGGGCAGGTCCGGCGGCAGGCGCTTCTGGTTGAATTCCCGGATGTCGGCGCCGCCGGAGAAGAACCTGGCGGAGCCGATGAGCACCGCGGCCTTCACCGCGGTGTCGGCGTCGGCCTTGTTCAGGGCGTCCATCACGCCTGCGCGCAGCGCGTTGCCCAGGCCGTTCACCGGCGGGTTGTTCATGGTGATGACGGCGATGCCGTCGCGGACGGCGTAGTGAGCGACGTCGCTCATGCGGATCGATCCTCTGGACTAGCCTGCGGGTTTGAGGCCCAGCCGCGCGAACAACGCGCGGTCGCGGGTCGCTTCGGGATTTCCTGTGGTGAGCAGCTTCTCGCCGTAGAACACCGAGTTCGCGCCGGCCATGAAGCACAGCGCCTGCACCGCCTCGGGCATGCTTTCGCGCCCCGCCGAGAGCCGCACCCAGGCCTTGGGCATGGCGATGCGCGCCGCGGCGATGGTGCGCACGAACTCGAGCGGATCGAGCTTTTCCCGCAGTGCCAGCGGCGTTCCCTCAACCGCCACCAAATCGTTGATGGGCACGCTCTCCGGATGCGGGTCGAGGCTCGAGAGCTGGGCGATGAGCGCCGCGCGGTCACGCCGGGATTCGCCCATGCCGACGATGCCGCCGCAGCACACATTGATGCCGGCGCCGCGCACGCGCTCGAGCGTTTCGAGCCGGTCATCGTAGGTGCGGGTCTTGATGATCTCGCCGTAGAACTCGGGCGAGGTGTCGAGGTTGTGATTGTAGTAGTCGAGCCCCGCGTCGCGCAGGCGCTCCGCCTGGCCGGGCTTGAGCATGCCGAGCGTTACGCACGTCTCGAGCCCGAGCGCCTTCACGCCTTCGACCATCGGCAGGATCTTGTCGAGATCGCGATCCTTCGGCCCGCGCCACGCCGCCCCCATGCAGAAGCGGGAAGCACCGTTGGCCTTGGCTGCTTTTGCAGAGGAAAGCACTTCCTCGAGCGGAAGGACGGATTCGTCCTCCACGCCGGTTGCATAGCGCCGCGACTGCGGGCAATAGGCGCAATCCTCGGGGCAGCCGCCGGTCTTCACGGAAAGCAGCGTCGAGAGCTGCACCGCGGCGGGGTCGAAGTGCCGGCGGTGAACCGTGGCGGCCTGGTAGACGAGCTCGGGAAACGGGAGGGCGAAGAGCCCGAGCACGTCCTTGACGTTCATGCCGCTAGGATAAACTACTTCGCCCAGGAGGAAGCATGCACGGCCTCATGATGGACCAGCCGCTGCTGATCAGCGACCTGATCCGCCATGCCGAGCGCCACCACGGCGCTACCGAGATCGTCTCGAAAACGGTCGAGGGATCGGTACATCGGTACACCTACGCAGACGCGGCCCGGCGTGCGCGCCGGCTCGCCAACGCGCTGGCGCGGCTGGGCGTGCGCATGCACGACCGCGTCGCCACGCTGGCGTGGAACGGCTTTCGCCACTACGAGGTCTACTACGCGGTGGCCGGCTCGGGCGCGGTGATCCACACCATCAACCCGCGCCTGTTCCCCGACCAGATCGTCTACATCGCCAACCACGCTGAAGACAGGATCGTCTTTTACGACACCACGTTCGCACCGCTGGTGGACAAGCTCAAGTCCCAGGTAAAGGCCAAATTCATCCCGTTGGCCGGCGAGTACGAAGCCTTGCTGGAAAAAGAAACCGATGAGTTCGAATGGCCGGCCTTCGACGAGAGGACCGCCGCCTGCCTTTGCTACACCTCGGGCACCACCGGAAATCCCAAGGGCGCGCTGTACTCGCATCGCTCGACGATGATCCACGCCTACGCCGCCGCGCTGCCCGACACGCTCAACCTGTCGGCGCGCGAGGTGGTGCTGCCGGTGGTGCCGATGTTCCACGTCAACGCCTGGAGCCTGCCGTACTCGTGCACCATGACCGGCGCGAAGATGGTGTTTCCCGGCCCGCACCTCGACGGCAAGAGCCTGCACGAGCTGTTCGAAGCCGAGGGCGTGACGATGAGCGCGGGGGTGCCCACCGTCTGGCTGGGGCTGCTCAATTATGTGAAGGAGAAGAAGCTGCGCTTCTCCACGCTGAAGAACGTGGTGATCGGCGGCTCGGCCTGCCCGCCGGCGATGATCCGCACCTTCCAGGACGACTACGGCGTGCAGGTGCTGCACGCGTGGGGCATGACCGAGATGAGCCCGCTCGGCACCGCCGGAACGCTGAAAGCAGAGCAGTTGAAGCTCGGCAAGGAGGAGCGCTATCAGCTGCAAAACAAGCAGGGCCGGGCGATTTTCGGGGTGGACTACCGCATCGTCGACGAGAACGGCAAGGAGCTGCCGTGGGACGGCAAGGCCTTCGGCGATCTGCAGGTGCGCGGCCCGTGGGTGATCAAGAGCTACTTCAAGGGCGAAGGCGGCAACCCCCTGAAGGAAGATGAAGACGGAACGGCCTGGTTTCCCACCGGCGACGTGTGCACCATCGATGCCGAGGGCTACATCCAGATTACCGACCGCTCCAAGGACGTGATCAAGTCCGGCGGCGAGTGGATCAGCTCGATCGACCTGGAGAACATCGCCATCGAGCACCCGGCGATCGCCGAGGCCGCGGTGATCGGCGTGCGCCACCCGAAATGGGACGAGCGGCCGATCGTGGTGGCAGTGAAGAAGGCCGGGCAGGAAGTGTCGAAGGACGAGCTGCTGCGCTTCTACGAGGGCAAGATCGCCAAGTGGTGGATGCCCGACGACGTGGTGTTCGTTCCCGAGCTGCCGCATACCGCAACCGGCAAGCTGTCCAAGCTCACCCTGCGGCAGCAATTCAAGGATTACCGACTTGATCAAAAGTGAAACCCGGGAGCGCGTCGCACGCATCCGCTTCGACCGGCTGGACAAGAAGAACGCCATCACCGCGCAGATGTACGGCCAGCTGGGAAGCGCGCTCGCCGCGGCGGACGCCGATCCACAGGTGCGCGCGGTGCTGCTCTCCGGCAGCGCCGAGTGCTTCACCGCGGGTAACGACGTCGCCGACTTCCTTAACAGGGTGGGCAGCTCGCCGGCGCGCGCGCTGTTCGACACGCTTCCGAACATGAAAAAGCCGGTAGTTGCGGCGGTGGGCGGGCCGGCGATCGGCATCGGCACCACGCTGCTCCTGCACTGCGACCTGGTCTATGCCGCGCCAAATGCGCGCTTCCAGCTGCCGTTCGTGCCGCTCGGCATCGTGCCGGAGTTCGGCTCGACCTTCCTGCTGCCGCGCCTCGCCGGCTACCAGCGTGCCGCCGAGCTGCTGCTCCTCGGCCAGCCGTTCAGCGCGCAGACGGCGCACGAGGTGGGCCTCGTCAGCGAAGTGGTTCCCGAACAAGAATTGTTCAACCGGGCGGAAGCAGCGGTGCTGCGTCTTGTCAGCCTGCCGCCGGAATCCGTGCGCCTCACCAAGCGCCTGCTGAAGGCGCGCTACGCCGAGGCGCTGGCGAGCACCATCGACGAGGAAACGCGCCTGTTTACCGAGCGGTTGTCTTCGCCCGAAGCGAAGGAGGCGATGAGCGCTTTCCTCGAGAAGCGCAAGCCGGACTTTTCGCGTTTCTAGCTATCATCGCGCCATGAGACTGGTGCTCATGATCGCCTGCCTCGCCGCCGTGCCGGCGCACGCCGAGCTCTACCGCTGGGTCGACCCGCAAACCGGGTCGGTGAAGTTCTCGAGCTATCCGCCGCCGTGGTTCGGCCACCAGGCCCTCGAGCTGAACGCCCCGGCGACCGAGGTGATCGCCTATCAGATGCCTGGAGCGGGCAAGCCGGCGGCCCCGCTGAAGCCCTCGGCGGCGGCGAGCGTCCTGGCGGCGCTCGAGACGCGCCTCGCGGGACTGACGCAGTTCTTCTCCGCCTTGCCGTCGAACCAGGATTTCAGCCGCGCCGGCAGCGGCATCCAGCAGCAGCTCGAGGCCTACCAGGCGCTGCGCGCGGAGCTCGATCGCCTCGACCCGGCGGGCGCGGCACGCCGCCGCGCGCAGGAAGTCGGCGTGATGGAAACGCTGCGCCGGGGGTTGGAAGCCCAGCTCGGCCGGCAATGAAGGCGAACAGCCTGCGCGACCTGGAAAGCCGCGTAGGCGAGGAAGTCGGCGTCTCGCCCTGGATCGAGGTCACGCAGGAGCGCATCGACACCTTCGCCAAGGCGATCGACGACTTCCAGTGGATCCATGTCGACGCCGCGCGCGCGAAAAGCTCGCCCTTCGGCGGCACCATCGCGCACGGCTTTCTCACCCTCTCGCTGCTTTCGCACCTGTCGGAGCGCACCTTCGGCTTCAGCGACCGCAAGATGGGCGTGAACTACGGCCTGAACCGCGTGCGCTTCACCGCGCCACTGCCGAGCGGCTCTCGCGTACGCGCGCGCTTCACGCTGCAGAAATTCGAGAAGCTCGCCGACGGTGGCGTGCAGGTGACCTGGAACACGGTGATGGAGCGCGAAGGTTCCGAAAAGCCGATTCTCGTCGCCGAGTGGCTGGGGAGGCATTACTACTAATGAGATGGAAAAACAGACCCACCGGCTCCAATTGGGGCGAATTCGGGCCCGACGACCAGCGCGGGCGCATGAACCTGGTGACGCGCGAGAAGGTGCTGCAGGGCATCGCCGAGGTGAAAGAAGGCATCACCTTCTGCTGCTCGCTGCCGCTCGACTATCCCGGCGGCCAGGTGCTCAATCCGCGCCGCGCTCCGCCGCGGCTCGCTGCGACTTCGCGCGACGGCAAGCAGTTCTTCTGCCGAGCGCTGGTCGAGTTCAACGAGAACATGACCGACGTCATCTGCGACGACCAGGTGCTGATGTCGCTGCAGTACTCGACGCAATGGGATTCGTTCGCGCACGTCGGCAGCCGCTTCGATGCCGACGGCGACGGCAAGGCCGAGCTGGTGTTCTACAACGGCTTTCGCGCCGGCGAAGATGTGGTTCCGGCTACCGACAAGAACTCCGAAGCCTGGGATCGATTCGAGGGCACCGAGGCGAAGGCGCTCGGCATCCAGGGGCTTGCCGAGCATGGCGCGCAGGGACGTGGGGTCCTCATTGATTTACATCACCACTTCGCTCGCCAGCGCCACGCCGTTGGCTATGGAGACCTGATGCGAATTTTGGAAAAAGACGAGGTACAGGTCGAGAAGGGCGACATGGTGTGTCTGTACACCGGCTTTGCGGATGTGCTGCTCGAGATGAAGAAGAAGCCCGACCCGACGCTGGTCAACGAAACGTGCACCGGCCTGGACGGGCGCGATGCCAAGCTGCTGCAGTGGATCTCCGATTCGGGCCTTGCCTGCCTGCTGGCCGACAACTACGCGGTCGAGCTGATCGCCGGCAGCCTTACCGATCCGCTGCCGAGGAAGCAGCCGTGGCTGCCGCTGCACGAGCACTGCCTGTTCAAGAACGGCATCCACCTCGGCGAAATGTTCTATTTCAGCGAGCTTGCGCGCTGGCTGCGCGCGCACAAGCGCAACCGGTTCCTGTTCACCGCGCCGCCCCTTCGCCTGCCGGGCGCGGTGGGCTCGCCGGCCACGCCCATCGCCACCGTATGAAAAAAGTAGCCGTCGTTACCGGCGGAACGTCGGGCATGGGCGAGGCTGCGGTAAAGGAGCTCGAGAGGCGCGGATGGCAGGTCGCGGCGATGGCGCGCAGCAAGGCCGCGTTCCAGGGCGATGTCGCCGTGGACGCGGACTGCCGCCGCGTCGCCAAAGCGGTGCTGGACAAGTGGGGGCGCATCGACGCGCTGGTGAACAGCGCCGGCACCACCAAGTTCGTCGCGCACGCCGACCTCGAAGGCCTGTCGGCCGAGGACTTCGAGGCCATCTTCCGCGTCAACCTGATCGGGCCGTTCCAGATGATCCGCGCCTGCCTTCCGGCGCTGAAGGCCTCGAAGGGATGCATCGTCAACGTCTCCTCGGTGGCCTCGATCCTCGGCACCGGCTCGTCGATCGCGTACGCCGCGTCGAAAGCCGCGCTCGATACCATGAGCCATTCGTTGGCGCGCGCACTCGGTCCCGAGGTCCGCGTCAACGTGGTCGCGCCGGGCTATGTGCGCACGCCGTGGCAGGTGGCGGCGCACGGCGCCGAGGGCTCGGCGCAGCTGGAGCAGCGCTACGCCGAGCGCGCCCCGCTGAAAGCCGCGCCCGAGGCGCAGGATGTCGCCGAGGCGATCGCCTGGCTGGTGGAGGGCGCGCGGCGCGTTACCGGCGAGATCATCTACGTCGACGGCGGCATGCACATCGCATCGCCGCGTTGAACTTCGATTACGTCATCGTAGGCGCGGGATCGGCAGGGTGCGTTCTTGCCAACCGGCTCAGTGAAAACCCCTCGGTAAAAGTACTGCTGCTCGAAGCGGGGCCGCGCGATACCGACTTCTGGATCCATGTGCCGCTCGGGTACGGGAAGCTGTTTGCGCGCACCGACATCAACTGGGCCTACGAGTCGGAGCCGGAAGCGGCGCTGAACGGCCGGCGCATTTTCACGCCGCGCGGCAAGGTGCTCGGCGGCTCCTCCTCCATCAACGGGCTGGTCTACATCCGCGGCCAGCCGGAGGACTTCGACGCCTGGGGGATTCCCGGCTGGGATTTCCGTTCGCTCGAGCCCTACTTCAAAAAGGCGGAAGCCCAGCTGAAGGTCTCGGACCTTGACCGCCACGAGATCTGCGACGCGTTCATCGCCTCCGCCGCCGCGCTGGGCATCCCGCGCAACGATGACTTCAACGGCCCGACCCAGGAAGGCACCGGGTACTACCGCGCCACCGCCCATCGCGGACGCCGGCGCAGCTCCGCGGTCGCCTACCTGCGGCCCGCGGAGAAGCGGCCCAACCTTCGGGTGGAGACCAACGCGCTGGTCACGCGGGTCGTCTTTGAAGGTACCAACGCAGTTGGCGTCGAGTATCGGCGCAACGGTCAAAAGCTTGGGGCAAGAGCGGCAAAAGAAACCATTCTGTGCGGCGGAGCGTTCAATTCGCCGCAGCTGCTTCAACTGTCCGGCGTCGGCCCGCGCGCGCTACTCGAGCGGCACGGCATCCCGGTGGTGCACGATTCCCCCCAGGTCGGCGAGCGGCTGCAGGACCATTTCTACGTGCGCACGTTCTGGCGCTGCTGCAAGGACATCACGCTGAACGACGACATGAAAAGCCTGTGGCGCCAGGCCCGCATCGGCTTGCAGTACCTGCTGAAGAAAACCGGACCGCTGACGGTGAGCGCGGGCCACGCCGCCGCTTTCGTGCGCACGCGCCCGGAGCTGAAGCGCCCCGATGCGCAGATCTACTTCATCAATTTCTCCAGTGCGCGGCGCGGCGGCTTCCTGCATCCGCACTCGGGCTTCACCAGCGCAGTGTCGCAGCTGCAGGTCGAGTCGCGCGGCTCATCGCACCTGCGCTCCGCCGATCCCGCCCAACCGCCTTCGATCCGCTACAACTACCTCGCCACCGAGAACGACCGGCGCGTGATGGTCGAAGGCCTGAAATTCATCCGCCGCCTCTGCAACACGCCGCCGATGCGCGATTACGTCGATGGCGAATTCCTGCCCGGAGACAAGGTGGTGACGGATGAGGACTGGCTCGCGTACTGCCGGGAGATGGGGGATACCGTATTTCACCCGACCTCGACGTGCAGCATGGGCGGCGTCGTGGATTCCAGCTTGCGGGTTCAAGGCGTTCAAAAACTGAGGGTCATCGATGCCTCCGTAATGCCCGCCGTCCCATCCGGGAATATCAACGCCGCGGTCATTGCAGTCGCGGAGAAGGCTGCCGATCTTCTGAAACAATAGCGGCATGTGGGAAGGCGCCGCGATTGTCCTCATTGCCGCAGGGATATTCTTCTGGCTGGACAGCCTGCGCGCGCGTGAGCGCGCGTTGAGCGCCGGTCGGGCGGCCTGCCAGCGCTACGCGCTGCAGTTCCTCGACGACACGGTCTCGGTCAGCCGCGTCCGCCTCGGGCGCGATGAGGACGGTCAGCTGCGCATCGCGCGCACCTACACCTTCGAGTTTTCGGACACCGGGAATAACCGCCGCCACGGCGCGATCGTGATGCTGGGGGGCGAGCTGCAGGATCTGCAGTTGGAGCCTTTCAGGATCCAATGAGCAAATGGCTGGAAGGGCGGGTGGTCGAGAACCGGCATTGGACGGAGAGCCTGTTCTCCCTGCATGTCGAAGCGCCGCGGCTCGACTTCCAGGCCGGGCAGTTCGTGCGCATTGCGCTCGAGGAGAGCCTTGCCCGCCCGTTCTCCTTCGTCAATCCGCCGCACGATCCGCTGCTCGAGTTCTACGGCATCGTGGTACCCGAAGGGCCGCTGTCGCCGCGCCTCGCGCGGCTGCGTACCGGCGATCGCCTGCTGATCGCCAGCAACCCGGCCGGTTTCCTGGTGCTGCGGGAGGTGCCGCCGGCGAAAACGCTGTGGCTGGTGTCCACCGGCACCGGCATCGCGCCGTTTCTCTCCATCGTGAGGACCCCGCAGCCCTGGCAGCGCTTCGACAACGTGGTGCTGGTTCATGCAGTCCGTCACGCCGGCGAGCTGGTCTACCAGGACACCATCCGCCAGGTCTCGAAAGCGCATTCGCTGCGCTATGTGACTTTCGTCAGCCGCGAGGCGGCGCCAGGCTCGCTCGGCGGCCGCATCCCGGCCGCGATCCGCGACGGCCGGCTGGAAAAAGCCGCCGGCGTCGCGCTGGATGCGCAAACTTCGCACGTGATGCTCTGCGGCAACCCGGATATGCTGAAGGACGCTCAGGGCGCGCTCGCCGAGCGCGGGCTGCGCAAGCACCGGCGGCGTAACCCGGGGCATATCACCGTGGAGAGCTTCTGGTAGCCAGAGTCAGGATGCTGCTGCTGTTGGCGGCCGCGCTGCTCGCGAGCGGCTGCAGCACGGTGCGCTTCGCGTATGAGAACGCCGACGCCTACCTGCGCTGGAAAGCCGGCACTTACGTCGACCTGCAGGCCGAGGAGGCCGACGAGCTCGACGATCGCATCGAGGAACTGCACGCCTGGCACCGCAAGAACGCGCTGCCAAAATATGCACATCTCACCCACGAAGCATCGCGCCGCTTCGCCGACGGAGTGTCGCGCGCCGATCTGGATTGGGGGTACGATGCCGTGAGGGGACAGGCGCGCGAAACCCTGCGCAAGGCGGCGGAGCTGGCGGCGCCGATGCTCGACCGGCTGACGCCGGCGCAGGTGGCGCAGATGGAGCGGCGGTTCGCCGAAGACAACCGGCAGTTCCGCCGCGACTTTCTGCGCGGCAGCGAGCGCGAGCGGCGCCGCAAGCGCGCCAGGTTCGTCATCGACCGGCTGGAGGATTGGGTGGGGAAGCTTTCGCAGGCCCAGTTGGATCGCGTGCGCGAGTACGCCGAGCGCATGCCGCTGATCGACGAGTTCCGCGACCGCGAGCGCCGGCGCCTGCAGGGCGAGGTGCTCGCCATCCTCCGCGCGCGCCAGGCGCAGGCGCGGCTGCCCGAGCAGATCGCCAACTGGGACCGCGGCCGCGAGCCGGCGTTCGTCACCGCGCTCGGCGCCTGGCGCGACCAGTACTTCGCGCTGCTCGTCGACATCGACCGCTCGCTCAGCACCGAGCAGCGCGGCCGCGCCCTGGCGCACCTGCGCCGCTACGCCGAAGAATTCGAGACGCTGACGGCGCGATGAACGACCCGAAACCGCTGCGCTTCGTGCAGGAGCCGCCGCCGGGCGGCGACGCCGGCACCGCTTACGCCGGCCGCACGCGCTACACGCAGCTCGAATACGAAGCGCTCCTGGGAAACCTGCCGCTGGGCATCGCCTTCACGCGCGAGCGGCGCTTTTTCCTGTGCAATCCGAAGTTCGCCGAGATGTTCGGCTACGGCCACGACGAGCTGATCGGCATGGCCGGCGAGGCGGTTTACCCGAGCAGCGAAAGCTACCTCGCGCTCGGCCAGATCGCCGGACCGATCCTCGCCGCCGGCCGCCAGGTCGACATCGAGTGGGAGGTGAAGCGCAAGGACGGCTCGACCTTCGTCTGCCGCATGATCGCCAAGACCCTCGATGCCGCCGACCCGCAGCAGGGCACGGTGTGGATCGTCGAGGACATCACCGACCGGCGGCGCCACGCCGATGACGCCGCGCGCCTGCTGCGCGAGCACGAAGCGACGCTCGGCACCGCGTCGGTGGGCATCGTGTTCCTCAAGGACCGGCGCATCGTGCGCTGCAACCGGCGCTACGAGGAGATGTACGGCTACGCGCCCGGCGAGCTGGTGGGCAAGCCGACCGCGGTGCTCTATGCCCGGGAAGAGGATCTCGCCAACGCGCCGGCCGCCTACGACCAGCTGCGCCGCGGCAGGACCTCGAGCCGCGTCGAGCAGCGCAAGCGCAAGGACGGCTCGGTGTTCTGGACGCGCGCCGCCGGCCGCGCGGTGGACCCGCAGGATCCGCTCAAGGGCTCGGTGTGGACGGTAGAGGACGTCACCGAGCAGCGCCGCGCCGAGGACGAGCTGCAGCGCGTGCTCGCCGAGCAGCAGGCGCTGCTCGACAACGTGGTGGTCGGCATCGCCATCAGCCGCGAGCGCAAGGTGGTGCGCTGCAACCGCCGCTTCGAGGAGATGTTCGGCTTCGGCGCCGGCGAGGCGAACGGCGTGTCGTGGCGCCAGATGTACTTCACCGACGAGGAATTCGAGCTGCGCGGCCAGGTGTATGCCGATCTCGACCAGGGGCGCACCCACGGCCGCGAGCAGTGGCTGCGCCGCCAGGACGGCTCGGGGTTCTGGTGCAAGGTATCCGGGCGCGCCGTCGCCCAGGGCGATCCGGCACGCGGCTACGTCTGGCTCACCGAGGACATCAGCGAGCGCCGGCGCGCGGATGAGGCGCTCGAGCGCCTGGTGCGCGAGCAGGACGCGGTGCTGCAGAACGCGGTGACCGGCATCATCTTCGTCAAGGACCGGCGCATCGTGCGCTGCAACCGGCGCTTCGAGGACATCTTCGGCTACGGCCACGGCGAGCTGCTCAACCGCTCGACGCGCTTCATGTTCGCCAGCGACGCCGACTACGACGCCGGCGGCGAGGCGCTGTACGAGCCGGTGTGGCGCGGCGAGACGGTCTACGCCGAGCGCCGCCACGTGCGCAAGGACGGCAGCCTCATCTGGTGCTCGCTCTCCGGGCGCGCGGTGCAGCCCGGCGACCCGGCGCAGGGCTCGGTCTGGCTGTTCGACGACATCACGCAGGAGCACGAGTCCGAGGAAAGGGTGCAGCGCGCGCTGGCCGAGCAGGAGCTGATCCTCGACAACGCCTCGGTGG
>DATFDV010000207.1:0-9162 GCA_035251855.1 Burkholderiales bacterium
GGGACGGAGCCCTAACTCCGGCGACGCGTAGCTGTCGGAGTTAGGGCTCCGTCCCCGAATTTCTACTGCCCGACCAGCTTCACCAGCGTCTGGTAGTCCGCGACGCTGCCGTGCCCGCCGGCGAAGCGCTCGGGATCCAGGCCGGCGCGCTTTACCGTGTTCACCACCGACGCGAGGCCGGGGTTCGGCTTCGCGGGAAGCGGCGGGCCGGGCGTCCAGACGTCGGTGACGAAGCCGAGCTTCGCGTGCGGGATCCAGCCCATCAGCATGCCCTTGGCGTGCGGGTTGTCCATGACGTAGACGATGACCTGGCGCCCGCTGCTGTCGGACATGACGTGGCTCTCCGGCACTTCGAGGATCGGCGTCATGTGGAACGAGCGCGCGGGCAGGTCGAAATTGCGCGTCATCGGCGCGGCCAGCACGCGGCGGAAATGCGCGCCGGCGCCCTGTCCGACGACCAGCATGCCGCCCTCGGCCAGGATGCCGCGCAGGCCGCCCGCGTGGTCCATGTGGTGGTGCGTGAGCACCAGCGCGCGGATCGGCTTGCCGGGAAAGCGCGCGCGCGTCTGGCCGACCAGCCAGAGCGACTGCGCATCCGTGGTCGGCGCGTCCATCACGATCAGGTGGTCGCTCATCTCGACCACCAGGCTGTTGTGCGAGCCGCCTTGCACCTGGTGCACGCCCGGTGCCACTTCCTGCAGCCGCAGTCCCTGCGAGCCGCGCGTGTCGTAGGCGGCGTTGTCGGAGTCCAGGTAGGTGCCGATGAACTGGCGGCGGATGACCCACTGGTAGGGAATGTTGCGGATCGCCGGCCGCGCGGCGTCAGCGCTGAGCGCCGCCGGCACCTCGAAGCGCGATGCCTCGACCACCGGGTTGATGCGCACGTCGGTGAAAGTGGTGTCGGCCACCAGGCGGCCGTTGAGCTCGGTCCTGCGCTTCATCGCGATCTTCACCCCGCCGAATTCGCGCCAGTCCGACAGCAGCATGTCGTACGTGACGTCGCCCAGCACGTTGTCGTAGTCGAGCGTGCGTACGCGCGACGGCAGCCCGGTCAGCGGGTCGAAGGCGACGATGAAGCCCTCGAAGGAAACCGCCGAATGTCCGCCGATGTCGGAGGCCGGCTGCACCTTGTCCGGGCTCGCCTGCATTTGCGTGAGCAGCGCGGTTTGCGAGGCGCGGCGCGACTCGCGCTGCGTGGTCGCCAGGCGATAGCCCGACATCGAATGCGCCGGCGGGCTCATCTTCATGCTCTGCGCGTTGCGGCCGTTGCTGTCGACGCCCAGCACGTAACCGGCCTGCGGGGTGACGATCTCGCTGTAAGTGAAGGTGCGCGGCGCGGGGTAGGCGAAGTTCTTCACCCAGTCGGTGCGGCTCGCGCGCCGGCTGCGGTCCTGCACCACTTCGACGCTGGCTTCGTTGGCGAAGCGCGGCTCGCCGCCGGGCACCTCGGACTGCTCGGGCTCCCACTGCTTGAGGTTGGCCTTCACCGCCACGGTCTTGATCGCGGCGATGCGCTCGGCGCCGCCCATCGCGTTCACCGCCCGGTCGACCAGGCTCTGCTCCCGGCTCGGGGTGGCGCAGGAAACGGCGAGAACCGCGGCAGACAGCGCGGCAAGGGCGTGCTTCATCGGGTTTCTCCCAGGATGGATGGACCAGCCTAGGCGAACAGGAAGCCGGCTACAACTATTCCTGCTTTTTCGGCGCCGGGGGGCTGCTTGCGCCGGCCGCGGCGCTGGGCGCCTGCTGCGGCGCCGGCTGCGCCAGGACGGTGTTGAACTCGGCACGGCTGATGCGGCCGTCGCGATCGCGGTCGATGGCGATCCAGTTGCCGTTCTTGGCGGCGTCGGCGGCGAGCTCTTCCTTGCTCAGGTAGCCGTCCTTGTTGCGGTCGAGGCGCTCGAACAACGAAGCC
This sequence comes from Burkholderiales bacterium, assembly GCA_035251855.1. GTDB lineage: Bacteria > Pseudomonadota > Gammaproteobacteria > Burkholderiales > SG8-39 > SCGC-AG-212-J23. Next base: position 1,913 of record DATFDV010000207.1, read on the forward strand.
TCCGGCTCGGCGCTCCACGAGAACCCGGGGCAAAGCAGCAGCGCGCCGGCAAGGACAAGCCATTCGAGGCGGGACAGCGCGAACATCCGGCTACGATAGCCGGCGAATCAGATCAGTCTGTACGCCCCGGGGGTGAGCCGGTCAGCGCAGCGCGATGCCGACGTCGGGAGGCAGCGCCGCCCGGATGCGCTTGGACTGCTGGAAAAGCTCCTCCCACAGCCCTTCGGTGTCCTTGCGGAAGATGACTTCGAGGTCCGCGTTCGACACCGACCACAGGCCGCGGTCGATCTCGCTGCGCAGCTCGCCCGGGCGCCAGCCGACGTAGCCGACGAAGTAGCGCGCCTCGTTCGGCGTGGTCTCGATGACGTGGTCGATGGTGTTGGCGCGGAACGCGAGGTACAGGTTCTTCATCAGCAATACCGAGCCCGCGCCGGGGGCATTGTCGCCGCGCACCAGCGCCACCAGGGCGCCGCGCGAGAACGGGCCGCCGTAATAGACCGGTTCGGCCACCTTCTTGGACGGCTCGTGCTCCGGGAACAGGCTGCCGAGCGAGCGGCGCGTCGGGCGATTCAGGATCACCCCGACGTGGCCGCCGTTGGGTGCGGGCGCCGCGATGAGCACCGTCTGCCGGTACTCAAGGTCGCGGAACGCCGGGTGGGCGACGAGGATGAGGGCATCGTCCTGGCCCTGCGCACCGGCAAGGGGCGTGGCGATGAGCAGCGCGATCAGCGCAACAATTCGAAGGACGAAGCTCATGGGGTCAGTATACCGAAAGGGGTTTCGCTTTCAACGCAATGCGACGCGTCCGCGGGCTTTTCTCACTAGCTCGTCCCACATGCCCGTGGTGTCTTTGCGAAACAGCAGCTCGGTGTTCGCCGGCAGCAAGTACCAGCCTTCACGCTGCATCTCGCTGTCGAGCTGTCCCGGCGCCCAGCCGGAAAAACCGCGATAAAGTCGATAGTTGCCGGCACGCTGCGCAACCAGCGGCTCGATGTTCTGCGGATGCATCGTGAGGTAGACGCCCTTCAGTACCGGGAACGCCGGCGCTTGCGGCGCCGCCTCGGCGCGAAACAACGCCACCATTACTTCGCGCATCACCGGACCGCCGGAATAGAGCGTCTCACCGGTCTGCGGGTGCTTCGCTGCCGTCGGGCGGTTGAGGATCACGCCGACGGTGCTGCCGTCCTCGGTTTGCGTCACCAGCACCACGCTCTCGCGGAAATTCGGGTCGACCAGATCCGGCTTGGCGACCAGCAGGAGCGCATTGGGCTGTGCCGCTACTGATGTGCTCAACAGAAAAAGCGATAACAGCCACTTCATGCGGCCAACGTACGGAAGGTAATGGAGTAACGCAACGCCTTCGTTGCCGGCACGCTGTGCTGCCAGCGCCAGCGCACGTCGCCGCACAGCTGATACGCCGAGCGCGGCGCGAGGTCGAGCGACAGCACCGGGTCGCCGCGGCGCGGCGGATAGGGCCGCAAGCGCATGCGGCAGGGCGCGCCGAGCGAGACGCCGGCCACCAGGTCGTATTCCGGCGAATCGCGGTGCCAGCCGAGCGGCGTGCCGACGCGGTACTCATTGATCAGCATCTGCTTCAAGTCGTCGACGTCGACCCCGAGCCAGCTCGCGACGTGGCGGGCGAGCGGTCGCAGGAAGTCCGGCTTAGCGTCATCCGGGCCCCAGTGGACGATGCGCCGCCGCGCGGTGAAGTCGCGGTAGCGCGCTTCGACGAACGTCAGGCGCGCGATCTCGTCGAGCAGCGCGCTTTCTTCGCCCGGCGAAAGGTAGTCGGCCTGGTAGATAAAGCCCGGCGGGCCGGTGTGGCTGGCGAAAAGCTCGGCTTGGTCCGCCTTCACATCAGTTGAAGGCCTGAATACCCGTCTGGGCGCGGCCGAGGATCAGGGCGTGGATGTCGTGCGTGCCCTCGTAGGTGTTCACCACCTCCAGGTTCACCAGGTGACGGATTACGCCGAACTCGTCCGAGATGCCGTTGCCGCCGAGCATGTCGCGCGCGGTGCGCGCGACGTCCAGCGCCTTGCCGCAAGAATTGCGCTTCAGGATCGAGGTGATTTCCGGCGAAGCGCTGCCCTCGTCCTTCATGCGCCCGAGGCGCAGGCAGCCCTGCAGGCCGAGCGCGATCTCGGTCTGCATGTCGGCGAGCTTCTTCTGCACCAGCTGGTTGGCGGCGAGCGGCCGGCCGAACTGCTTGCGGTCCAGCACATAGGTCCGCGCCCGGTGCCAGCAATCTTCCGCCGCGCCGAGCGCGCCCCAGGCGATGCCGTAGCGCGCGGAGTTGAGGCAGGTGAACGGTCCCTTCAGCCCGCGAACTTCGGGGAACGCGTTCTCCTCGGGGCAGAACACGTTGTCCATCACCACTTCGCCGGTGATCGAGGCGCGCAGCCCGACCTTGCCGTGGATCGCCGGGGCCGAAAGGCCTTTCATGCCCTTCTCCAGGACAAATCCGCGGATCTGGTCATCCTCTTTGGCCCACACCACGAACACATCGGCGATCGGAGAATTCGAAATCCACGTCTTGCTGCCGGTGAGGCTGTAGCCGCCGGCCACTTTTTTCGCGCGCGTCTGCATCGAGCCCGGATCGGAGCCGTGGTTCGGCTCGGTGAGGCCGAAGCAGCCGATCCACTCGCCGGTGGCGAGCTTCGGCAGATATTTCCGCTTGGTCGCGGAATTGCCGAAGTCGTAGATCGGCAGCATCACCAGCGAAGACTGCACGCTCATCATCGAGCGGTAGCCGGAGTCGACGCGCTCGACCTCGCGCGCGATGAGGCCGTAGGAAACGTAGTTCAGCCCCGGGCCGCCGTATTCCGCCGGGATCGTCGGCCCGAGCAGCCCGAGCTCGCCCATCTCGCGGAAGATGGCTGCGTCGGTCTTTTCGTGGCGAAACGCCTCGAGGATGCGCGGCGCGAGCTTCTTCTGGCAGTAGGCACTGGCGGCGGCGCGCACCATGCGCTCGTCATCGGTGAGCTGCTGCTCGAGCAGCAGCGGATCGTCCCAGACGAAGCCCGCCTTCACGTTTTCGCGTTTCATTGCATGCGCTCCATGATGACCGCCAGCCCCTGCCCGACGCCGATGCAGAGCGAGACCGCGGCATAGCGTGCGCCGGACTGCTGCAGCTCGCGCGCGGTAGTGAGCGCGAGGCGCGCGCCCGAGCAGCCCAGCGGATGGCCGATGGCGATCGCGCCGCCGTTCGGGTTGACGCGCGGATCCTTCAAATCGATATTCATCAGCTTGAGGCAGCCGAGCACCTGGCTCGCGAAGGCCTCGTTGATCTCGATGATGTCCATGTCCTTCAGCTGGAGCTTGGCTCTTTCCAGGGCCTTCGGAATGGCATAGGCCGGGCCGACGCCCATGATGCGCGGATCGACGCCGGCGCTCGCCGCGGACAGGATTCTCGCCATCGGTTTCTTGTTGTGCTTCTGCCCCCAGGCCTTGGAGCCGATCAGCAGCGCCGCCGCGCCGTCGTTCACGCCCGAGGCATTGCCGGCGGTGACCACGCCTCCTTCGAAAAGGGGTTTCAGCTTTCTCAGCGACTCCATCGTGCTGTCGCGCCGGGGATGCTCATCGGCATCGACGACCGTCGGCGGCGCGTCCTTCCTCCTGCCCGGAAAGGAAATCCCGTGGATCTCGCCCTTGTAGAACCCCTCGGCTTCCGCCTTCGCGTATTTCTGCTGCGACGCCAGGGCGAACTCGTCGGCCTGCTCGCGCGTGATGCCGCAATCCTTCGCCACGTTGTCGCCGGTCTCGGGCATCGAGTGGTTGCCGAACTTCTCGACTACCTTGGGGTTGGGGAAGCGCGAGCCGATGGTGGTGTCGAACATCTTCACTTCGCGGCTGTAGGGCGAATCGGACTTCCCCATGACGTAAGGCGCGCGGCTCATGCTCTCGACGCCGCCGGCGACATAGAGCTCGCCTTCGCCGCAGGTGATGGCGCGCGCCGCATCGACCACCGCCTGCAGGCCGCTCGCGCACAGGCGGTTGACCGTAACGCCGGGCGTGGTGGGCGGCAGGCCGGCGAGCAGGGCGGCGAAGCGCGCGACGTTGCGGCTATCCTCGCCGGCCTGCGTCACGCAGCCCATCACCACGTCGCTGATGTCGGCAGGTGAGATCTGGTTGCGCGCTACGACTTCCTTCAGCACCTCCGCCGCGAGGTCGTCGGGCCGCACCGGCGCGAGCTTGCCGGCGTGGCGGCCGATCGGAGTGCGCAGTCCGTCGTAGAGGTAGGCATCTAGCATTTCGAGTTACTCCGGGGTAAGCAGGGATAGTCCGAGCGCCGCGCGGCGCCGCAGCCACGGGCTGGGGCGGTAGCGCGGCTCCTGGTAGATCGCGTGCATCGCTTCGAGCACCGCGAGGATGCGCTTGGGGCCGAGGGAATCGCCCATCGCCAGCGGGCCGCGCGGATACCCGAGGCCGAGCGTTACTGCGCGGTCGAGGTCCGGCGGCGCCGCGATGCGCATCTGCGCGATGTCGCAGCCGACGTTGACGATGTGGGCGACCACGCGCTGCGCGACGAAGCCGGGCGAATCGTGGATCACCGACACCGGCACGCCGTCGGAGGCGAGCAGGCCGTGCGCCGCGTCGAGAACATCTTTTCTCGTCATGGGATTCTTCATCAGGGTGCGGCGCTTTTTGAAGCCAAACAGCGGATCGACCGCGACCGTGCGCTGCGGATCGAGGCCGAGCTCGAGCGCGGTGGCGGTGGCATCGGCGCCGAGCGGCGCCACGAAGCAGATCGCCTCCGGCGTCGGCTTGAGCTCGGGCCTCGCGCCGAGCTCGACCAGCAGCTCCTTCAGCTCCGGCACGGCCCACACCGGCTGCGGCAGGTAGGCCGGCGGCGAGGGCTCGCGGCTGGTCTCGGGCGCGCCGTCTTTGCCGTAGCGGTACCAGCCCTGGCCGGTCTTGCGCCCGAGCAATCCGGCGGCGACGCGCGGCTCGGCGAGGAACGAAGGGCGGTATTTCGGCTCTTCGTAGTACTGCTCGTACATCGACTTCATCACCGCGTGCGCGACGTCGAGGCCGACGAGGTCCATCAGGCCGAAGGGGCCGAGGCGGAATCCCGCCGCGTCGACCAGGATGCGGTCGATGGTGGCGAAGTCGGCGATCCCCTCGGAGAGGATGCGCAGCGCTTCGGGCACGAAAGCCCGCCCGGCGTGGTTGACCACGAAGCCCGGCGTGTCCTTGCAGCGCACCGGCGTGTGGCCGAAGCGGCGCGCGAGCGCGCTCAAGGCCTCGCCGGCCCACGGCTCGGTCAGGGTGCCGTCGACCACCTCGACGATCTTCATTACCGGCACCGGGTTGAAGAAGTGGTAGCCGGCCACGCGCCCGGGCCGCTGGCAGGCCGCGGCCATGGCGGTGACCGAAAGCGAAGAGGTATTGGACGCGAGGATACAGTCGGGCTTCACTACCTTTTCCAGCGCCGAAAAGAGCTGCCGCTTGGCGGACAGGTCCTCGACGATGGCCTCCACCACGACGTGGGAGGGCCCCAGCGCCTCCAGGGAATCCACGACCTCGAGACGGCGCAGCGTCGTCTCTACGTCCTCGGCCTTGAGGCGGCCCTTCTCCACCAGCTTGGACAGGCTCTGGCCGATCGCCTCCTTCGCCTTGCGCGCCGCGCCGGGCTGCGCGTCGAACACCAGGGTGCGCGCGCCGCATTGCGCCAGGACCTGCGCGATGCCGCGGCCCATGGTCCCGGTGCCGGCCACGGCGGCGACGAGATCGCTGCGGTTGGAATCTAGCAAGCCCTTATTCTAGCGGCGGGGGGCGCGGCTATATAATCGCCCGAGGAGAAGGAGGAGGACGCATGAAGAGGATACTCGGCCTCGCCGCTGGCCTGCTGTTCGCGCTCGCCGCGCACGCACAGTCGTTTCCCAACAAGCCGGTCACGCTGATCGTCCCCTGGCCGGCCGGCGGCAGCACCGACATCTATTTCCGCAAGCTGGGCGAGGTCACCGCGCGGCACCTGGGCCAGCCGCTGGTGATCGAGAACAAGCCCGGCGGCAGCGGCATGAACGGCCCGGCGACGATGGCGAAGACCGCCCGGCCCGACGGCTACACCATCTCGCAGCTCGCCATCTCGGCCTTCCGCGTGCCGCACATGCAGAAGGTCGACTGGGACCCGATCAGCGATTTCACCTACATCATCGGCCTCGCCGGCTACACCTTCGGCGTGGTGGTGCGGGCCGACTCGCCTTTCAAGACGTTCAACGATCTGCTCACCTACGCGCGCGCCAACCCCGGCAAGCTGTCCTACGCCACGCCGGGGACCGGCACCTCGCTGCATCTGGCCATGGAGGAGGTCGCGGCCAAGGCCGGCGTGCAGTTCCTCCACATCCCGTTCAAGGGCTACGCCGATGGCGCCATCGCCCTGATGGGCGGGCATGTCATGGTGCAGGTGGATTCGACCGGCTGGGCCAAGCAGGTGGACTCGGGCGCGCAGCGCCTGCTCGCCACGCTGGGCGACAAGCGCACGCGCTGGGGCGCGCCGACGGTGAAGGAGCTCGGCGTGGACACGGTGTCCAACTCGCCGTTCGGCCTGGTCGGGCCGAAAGGCATGCCGCGCGAAGTCGTCAAGGTGCTGCACGACGCCTTCAAGAAGTCGCTCGACGATCCGGAGTACCTGAAGGTGCTGGCGCAGCTCGACCAGCCCGCCTGGTACATGCCGAGCGAGGATTACGCGCGGTGGGCGGTCGGCATGCTCAAAGCCGAGCGCGCCACCATCGAGCGCGTCGGGCTGCTCCTAAAGTAGAAGAAAGGAGGGCGTATGAAGTACCGCAAGATACTTCTCGCTTACAACGGATCGCAGGAGGGCAGGCGTGCGCTGTTCGAGTGCGCCGACCTTGCGAGCTTCCTGCAGGCCGAGACGCACCTGCTGGCGGTGGCGAGCATGCCGCCGAGCCTGTTCCTCACCGAGGGCTTCGTGCCCGAGGAGCTGCTCGAGGAAGAGAAGAAGCGCACGCAGGCGGTGCTCGACGAAGGCATCCGCGCGCTTCGCGACCGCGGCTTCGCCGCCACCGGCCAGCTCGCGGTCGGCGAGCCGGTGGAGGAGATCTGCCGCCTCGCCAAGGCGATCAGCGCCGACCTGATCGTGCTGGGGCACAACCAGAACACCTCGTTCGCCGCGCGCTGGTGGAAAGGCTCGGTGGGCGCATCGCTGCTGGATTACGCGCCCTGCAGCATCCTGATTGCGATGTCCAAGGGCTGAAATTTCGGGATAAATTTTCTCCTCATTTTTCCCC
>DATFDV010000208.1:0-5968 GCA_035251855.1 Burkholderiales bacterium
GCCCGGCGGCGAGATCCCGCGGCCGAAGGACTACGCCAAGCTGATCGAGCGCATCCGCAAGCGGCCCGACTTCGGCCTGCTGCAGACCATCCTGCTGCGCTCGATGAAGCAGGCGGTGTACAGCCCGAGCAACGTCGGCCATTTCGGCCTCGCCTTCGAGGCCTACGTGCATTTCACCTCGCCGATCCGGCGCTACCCGGATCTGCTGGTGCACCGCGCCATCAAGGCGGTGCTGGCCAACAAGACCTACGCCGAGTCCGACTGGGAGGCGCTCGGGCGCCACTGCTCCGAGACCGAGCGGCGCGCCGACGACGCCAGCCGCGACGTCGAGAACTGGCTCAAGTGCTACTACATGCGCGACCACGTCGGCGGCACCTTCTCCGGCAGCATCACCGGCGTGACCCCGTTCGGCCTGTTCGTCACCCTCGACAACTACTTCGTCGACGGCCTGGTGCACATCTCCGAGCTCGGCCGCGACTACTTCCAGTTCGACGCCGCGCGCCACCAGCTCTTCGGCGAGCGCACCGGCAAGCGCTGGCGCCTCGCCGATCGCATGACCGTCAAGCTGGTGCGCGTCGACCTCGAGACCCGCAAGATCGACTTCGTGCCGGCCTGAGCGGGCATAGCTTTTGCACGTTTCGGGCATGGCGAGCCCTGCGACGCAGCGCGCGAAGGTTCTCATCGTCGACGACGTGAGGGGTAATCTGCTCGCGGTGGCGGCGGTCCTCGAGACCGACCATGACCTCCTGCTCGCCAATTCGGGATTCGAGGCGCTCAAGATCCTCGAGCAGGGGGCGCAGGTCGACGTCATCCTGATGGACGTGCACATGCCGGGCCTCGATGGCTTCGAGACCGCGACCAGGATCAAGAAGATGAAGAACTGCGAGGGCATCCCGATCATCTTCATCACCGCGGTGTACCAGGACGATCCGTACGTCAAGAAGGGCTACGAGGCGGGCGGCATCGATTACTTCGGCAAGCCGTTCGACCCGGACATCCTGCGCATGAAGATCGCGGCTTACGCGTCGTTCCGGATGAAGGCCGATCTCCTGCGCGAGCGCGAGCTGCACATCCGCGAGTCCGAGGAGCTGTTCCGCGTCGGGCGCAAGCTTTCTTCCCTGCTCGAGAGCCTGCCGGTGGGGGTGCTGATCGCCGATGCGGATGGCCGCATCTGCCAGACCACCGACGAGGCCGCGCGCATCCTCAAGTGCGACGAGCCGACGCGCAGCGACGCCTACGGCGAGCTGCTCGGCTGGTGGGACTCCGCCGGGCAGATGATCAAGAACGGCGAAGGGCCGCTGTCGCGCGCCTTGCGCGGCGGCGAGACGACCCATAGCCAGCCGCTCAAGATCCGCTGCTTCGACGGCACCACCAAGACCATCCTCATCTCGGCCTCGCCCCTGCACGGCCTGGACCGCAAGGTCATCGGCGCGGTGGTGCTGATCCGCGACCTCACCGAGAGCAAGAAGATCGAGGAAGACCTCGCGCAGCGCGTCACCCGGCTCATCGGGCTGGGCGTCGAGCTCGAGGAATCCGCGGTCCAGTAGGCCCGGTTATCCGAACAGGTTCTGCGTCACCCCGGCCGCGCGGAAAATGTAGTCGCGCGAGCTCTCGAGCTGGCGGCGCAGGCTGCGCAGGTCGACGTCGAGCAGCTGGCCCCTCCACTTGCGCACCTTGCCGGCGACGATCACGGTCTCGACGTTGGTGCGGTCCATCAGCGAGACGACGGCGCCCGGCACGTTGTTGAGCGGCGCGACGTTGATCGCCTCGGCGTCGAGGATGATGATGTCGGCTTCCTTGCCGGGCGTGAGCGAGCCGGTCTTGTGGTCCAGACGCAGGTGCTTCGCGCCGTTGATGGTGGCGTAGCGCAGCACGTCGCGCGCGGTGAGCGGTGCGGGGATGTCGGCGGGCGGTTTCGGCCAGTAAGGAAAACCCGGATTGTCGCCCGATTCCACCGCCGTCTGCGGAAGCTCCCAGTTTCGCGGGTCCGGGAGGTTCTGGTTTCCGTTGGGCTTGTTCAGCGTCATCTGGTTCACGATCATGCGCTGCAGGTTCATTGCGACGCGCATCTGGGTAAAGAAGTCGGCCGTCATGGTGACTTCCACGTCGGTACTGAGCGAGGGCTCCAGCCCCATCTGCTGCATGCGGATGATGGGCGGCATGCCGTGGCGCATGTTCATCTCGATCGGGAAGGCGATCGACACCTGCGCGCCGACGTCCTTGACGCGCTGCCAGGCGGCGTCGGACATGCCGGTCATGTGGATGAACAGGTTGTCCGCGGCGATCCCGGTGGCGCCGTTGCCGCCGGTTCCGGCCGCCAGCGAATCGAAGATCGGCCGGATGCCGAACGGCGAAAGGATATGGGCCGCGATCTGCAGATCGAGCTCGCGCCCGATCCTCCACGAGTCGTCGGTGCTTTGCGGGCCGAGATAGACCTCGCCGCCCATGATCATGTGGACCAGCTGATCGCTCGAGGAGAACCACTGCTGCTTGATGCGCGGCGCGTCCGCCGGGTACTGGTTGCCCGGATTGGTGCCGATTACCGCCGCGCCGGCGCTCTCGAAGAAGCCGAACGCAGCGCGCCTGCCGGTATCGAACAGCGCCTTGATGGCAGCGTCGGAGTGCTGCGGCGAGTGATGGATCTGCGAGACGTCGTGCACCGTGGTGACGCCGTCGTCGAGCTGCGCGAGGCCGCCGAACAGCTCGCTGATATAGACGTCATCCGGCCGGTACACCGGCGCGAAGGTGAGCAGGATGTACTGGAAGTAGTTGGGCTGCGCGCTCGCCGAGCCCGAGCCGTCGTCGATCAGCAGGCCGTTGGCCAGGAAGCTGCGCAGCGCGGTCTCGAACTGGTGGTGGTGCGTATCGATGAAGCCGGGCATCACGATCTTGCCGCGGGCGTCGATCTCGCCGGCGCCGGCTGCCGCCAGGTTCGGCCCGACGGCGACGATCTTCTTGCCCTCGACCAGCACGTCGGCCTTGACGTGGTCGCCGACCGCCGGGTCCATCGACATCACGTGCCCGCCGCGGATCACATAGCGGCGCCCGGGGCTCCCGCTGTCCTGGGGCGGCTCTTTACCGCCCTGCGCCGCGACGCTCGGCGCATTCAGCAGACTGGCGCCCGCAGCGGCCGCCGCGCCCGCGGTCGAAGCCTTCAGGAAATTGCGGCGTCCGAGCTGTGATCTGGATCTGGAATGGTCCTGCGGCCGGCCTGCATCGCATAGCGTGCACATTGTTGGTCCCTCCTCTAGGACAAATCCATTCTGGTGCCGACTTCGGTGGGAAGTAAAGGCGGCCTGCGCGGTGGGACGCCAGGCAGTGGGCAAGATGGGGAATCCCGCGCCGCAATGGGGTTTTCGCCCGAGATTCCGGCGTAGGGAGATAGGGTGCAGTGCGGCAACTCGCCTCACCCCTATCTGCGCGCGCGGTTTCGCGCTAGATTCTTCCTGCTGGTCGTCCGACGAAAAAAGCAGATAGTGGAGGGGAGGGGATGGACGTCAAGGACCTGCGCTACTTCGTGGCCGTGTACGAGGCCGAGGGCTTCTCGCGCGCCTCGCGCGAGCTCGGCACGGTGCAATCGAACGTTTCCGCGCGCATCCGCAGCCTGGAGGGCTCGCTCGGCGTGCCGCTGTTCGAGCGGCGCTACCGCCGCGTGGCGCCGACGGTGGGCGGCGACAAGCTCTACCGCCACGCCAAGAAGGTGCTCACTTCGCTGAACGAGGCCGAGCGCGCGCTGCGGCGCACGCGCGCGAAGGGCTTCACGCTGCTCGAGCTGCTGGTGGTGGTGGTGATCATCGGCCTGCTCGCCGGCTTTGTCGCGCCGCGCTACTTCAGCCAGGTCGGCAAGTCGGAGGTCAACGTGGCCAAGGCGCAACTCGACGCGATCGAGAAGGCTCTCGACCAGTACCGGCTGGATGTCGGGCGCTATCCGCCGAACGAGGTCGGCCTCAAGGCGCTGGTGGAACGCCCGGCGAGCGAGGCGAAGTGGAACGGCCCGTATCTCAAGAAGAACGTGCCGCCCGATCCGTGGGGCAAGCCCTACGTCTATACGTACCCCGGCAAGAAAGGCGACTTCGACCTCATGTCCTACGGCCGCGACGGGCAGGCCGGCGGCAGCGGCGAAGACGCCGACATCACCAACCACTAGGCACATGCGCTTCGAGCTCAGGGCCATCACGCAGGACGGACGACTGGAGTCGGTCGACTGCCAGGCGATGGACGAGCATTCTGCGCGCCAGCAGGCGGAGAGCCGCGGCTACACGGTGCTCGAGGTGCGCTCGCGGCGCAGCTTCCTCGCGCGCGGCCAGACGCGCTTCCCGGTGCAGCTGTTCAGCCAGGAGCTGCTGGTGCTGCTCGCCGCCGGCCTTACGCTGGTGGAGGCGATCGAGACGCTGGCGCAGAAGGAGAAGCGCGCCGAATGGCGAGCGCTGCTCGGCAGCGTGCTCGCGGTGCTGCGCCAGGGGCAGCCGCTCTCCAGCGCGCTCGAGCAGGCGCCGGGCACCTTCCCGCCGCTCTACGTCGCCACGGTGCGCGCCGCCGAGCGCACTAGCGATCTGGTGCCGGCGCTCTCGCGCTACGTCGCCTACGAGGTGCAGCTCGACGCGATCCGCCGGCGCGTGACCAACGCCTCGATCTACCCGGCGCTGCTGATCGGCGTCGGCGGCCTGGTGACGCTGTTCCTCATGCTCTACGTGGTGCCGCGCTTCGGCAAGATCTACGAGGAGCGCGCCACCGACCTGCCGCTCTTTTCGCAGCTCTTGATCGGCTGGGGGCAGCTGGTGGAGGGCAACGCGCCGGTGGTGCTCGGCCTGGTCGCCGCCGCGGTGGTCGCCGGCGTGCTGGCGTTGCGCCAGGCGCCGGTGCGCGCGATGCTCGGCGACGCGCTGTGGCGCTTCCCGGCCATCGGCGAGCGCCTCAAGGTCTACCAGCTCGCGCGCTTCTACCGCACCACCGGGATGCTGCTGAAAGGCGGCATGCCGCTGGTCGGCGCGCTCGGCATGGCCGCGGAGCTACTGCACCCGGTGCTGCGCGCGCCGCTGGCCGCGGCGAGCCGCGCCATCAGCGAGGGGCACCCCGTGTCGGCCTCGCTCGACGCCAACGGCCTTGCCACCCCGGTGGCGCTGCGCATGCTGGTGGTGGGCGACCGCAGCGGCAGCATGGGCGAGATGATGGAGCGCATCGCCGGCTTCCACGACGAGGAGCTCGCGCGCTGGATCGACTGGTTCACGCGCATGTTCGAGCCGCTGCTGATGGCGGGAATCGGCCTGGTGATCGGCGCGATCGTGGTGCTCATGTACATGCCGATCTTCGAGCTGGCGGGGAACCTGCAATGATCGAGACCGCGATCGACGCCACGGAGATCGCGGCGGCGCGCGCCGCGGCCGGCGGGCGGCGGGTGGTCGACGTGCTCGAGGAGCGCCTCGCCTTGGGTCCCGACGAGTTCGCCGCGCGCCTCGCCGCCACCTTCCGCGTCGAGCCGCTGCGCATGGAGGACCTGCGGCGCCTCGACCCGGCCTTCGACGTGGTGCCCTTCGGCGAGTGCTCGCAGAAAGGCTGCGTGGTGCTTCGCCATCCCGAGCATGGCCTTTTGCTCGCGACGGATGACCCTTTTTCCGCGGAGCAGGAGGCCTGGGCCGCCGAGCGCGTGCGCACGCCTTTCGCCTGGCGCCTGGTGCACCGCGGCGACCTGGTGGCGTACCTGGCAAGCCACGAGGAGACGCTGCGTGCGCTCGACACCGTGCGCGAGGAGGCGGGCGCCGGCGCGCAAGCCGAGCGCGCCGTCGAGGACCTGTCGCTGAAGAGCATCGCGGACGAATCGAGCGAGGTAGTGCGCCTGGTGCGCTCCACGCTGCGCGACGCGCTCAAGCTCGGCGCGAGCGACATCCACCTCGAGACCATCGCCGCGGGCCTCGCCATCAAGTTCCGCATCGACGGCATCCTCTCGCAGATCAAGCTGATCGAGGACCGC
>DATFDV010000209.1:0-9403 GCA_035251855.1 Burkholderiales bacterium
CCCGCTCAACGACGCCATCGTCGGGCGCTATGTTGCCGACGAATACCGCGCGCGGGTGCTTTCGGTGCGCTACGTGGTTTCCCTCGGCGTGGCGGCAGTCGCCGTGCCGATGATCGCCGTGCTGCACAAGACCCAGGGCGGGTTCAGCAACGTGTTCCTGGTGCTGGCGGTGCTGGCTTCGGGGATGCTGCTGGCTTCGTTCTTCTTTCCTTCGCGCCGGGCCGTCACGCAACCGCGGTCGGCTGCGGCGACGACCTAGCGAAAAATCGGGGTCAGAGCCCGATTTCCGTCTACTGCCATCGTTTCTTTAGCGCTTGGAAGAAATCGGGCTCTGACCCCGATTTTTCGCCGGTCCGTCCCTATTTTCAGACGACCGCGGTCGGCTGCGGCGACGACCTGACGAGTCTTTCTTTCCCCGTGAACGCCAGGTAGTGCCGGCCGCTGGCGCGGCCGAGCATGGTCATGTTCACCTTGCTTGCGATCTGGTGGCCCATGTTGGTGAGTCCCGAGCGCGAGACCAGGAACGGGATGCGCATCTGCGCGCACTTGATCACCATCTCGGAAGTGAGCCGGCCGGTGGTGTAGAACACCTTGTCCGAGCCGTCGATCGCGTCGAGCCACATGAAGCCGGCGATCGCGTCGACCGCGTTGTGGCGCCCGACGTCCTCGACGAACATCAGGATCTCGCCGGCGGTGGTGGCGAGCGCGCAGCCGTGCACCGCGCCGGCCTGCTTGTAGATGGTCTCGTGCTTGCGCACCTTTTCGATCAGGACGAAAAGGTCGCTGTCCTCCAGGAACACATCGGTGCGCAGCCGTATTTCGTCGATCTCTTCCATCAGGTCGCCGAACACCGTGCCTTGCCCGCAGCCGCTCGTAACGGTCTTCTTGTCGAGCGCCGGTAGCGGTTTTTTCGAATGCGTGGTGATGGCGACCGAGTCGGTCTCCCAGTCGACCTGCACCGCGGCGATGTCGTCGATCGAAGGAACCAGCCGCTGGTTGCGCAGATAGCCGATGGCGAGCGCTTCGGGCGCGTGGCCCAGCGTCATCAGCGTGACGATCTCGCGCTTGTCGAAGTAAAGGGTGAGGGGATGCTCGCCGGCGATCGAGGTCGGCACCATCTCGCCGCGCTCGTTGTAGGCTTCGACCTGGAACGTGGCCGGCCTCGCCGCATTGGTGAGTTTCGGTTTACCCACCGATGTAAGACATCTCGACTTTGCGATTCTTCGCCGTTTCGGCGGTTCTGATTTCGGAATACCGATCGGCACGCCGCTGCCATACCGCGGCGATTTCGTTGCGCAGCTCCTGGTCGGAGGCGCCGCCCCGCAGCAGCGCCTTCAGGTCGTGGCCGGACTGGGCGAAGAGGCAGGTGAAGAGCGAGCCTTCCGTGGACAGGCGCATGCGCGTGCAGCTGGAGCAGAAGGCTTGGGTCACCGAGGAGATGACGCCGATCTCGCCTGCGCCATCGGCGTAGCGCCACCGCTGCGCGACCTCGCCGGGATAGTTGGCGCCGATGGGCTCGAGCGGCCAGCGCGCGCCGATGCGCCGCACCACCTCGGCCGATGCGATGACGTCGTCCATGCGCCAGCCGTTGGTGCTGCCGACGTCCATGAACTCGATGAACCGCACGATGTGGCCCGTACCCCGCCAGCGCTCGGCCATCTGCACGATGGCGTGATCGTTGACGCCGCGCTTGACCACCATGTTGATCTTCACCGGGCCGAGGCCGGCGGCGGCCGCGGCCTCGATGCCCTCGATGACTTTCGCCACCGGGAAATCGGCATCGTTCATCGCGCGGAACGTGGCCTCGTCGAGCGAGTCGAGGCTCACGGTGACGCGGCGCAGGCCCGCCTTCTTCAGATCCGCGGCCTGCTTCGCCAGCAGCGAGCCGTTGGTGGTCAAGGTAATTTCTACCGGAAGCTCGGCGAGCATCGCGACCAGGCGGTGCAGGTGCCGGCGCACCAGGGGCTCGCCGCCGGTGAGGCGGATCTTGTTGACCCCGAGGCCCGCGAACACGCGCGCCAGGCGCGCGATTTCCTCGAAGCTGAGGATCGCCTCGTGCGGCAGGAAGCGGTAGTTCGAGTCGAACACCTCGCGCGGCATGCAGTACACGCAGCGAAAGTTGCAGCGGTCGGTGACCGAGATGCGCAGGTCGCGCATCGCGCGGCCGCGCGTGTCCGCCAGGCGGCCGCCGGAAAAAGCCGGCGCCGCGGCAGGGCGCAGAGCGCGTTGATCCAGAACCGGAATGACCTTATTCATCAAGGGTTTTCTCTCGGAAAATCATAACAGAGCGCGTATCATTCGGGCGTGGAAAAGCCCGTCTTCGACGTCGCGGTGGTGATGCAGCGCCGGCCGATCAAGAGCCGCTGGGCCGACTCCATCTGGGAGCCGCACGGCGTGCTGGCGGATCCCGGCGGCGCGGTCCGGCTGCTGCGCGAGGCGGACGGCGTGACGCAATGGCTGCACCCGGGCTTCAAGCTGGTGCTGCACAAGGACGAGGCCGAGGGCTATTACCTGAACGTGTCCGCTCCCGAGCCGCGCGTGTTCGTGCTGTGGCGCATGGAAACCGGCGATGAAGGCGAGTTCGCACTGCCGGCCGAGGTCACTGTGAGCCGCGAGGAAGCGGCGCGCTGGATGGACGGCGGCCACTCGGTCGACGGCGTGGCGATTCCGCCGGCGATCTTCGCTTGGGTGGGTGAATACGTCGAGAACAACTACCGCCCACAGCCGCAGAAGCGCTTCAAGCCGCGCTCGTTCCAGCATCCGAAGGACCGGATGTAGCTATGGCGGAAGAAAAGGAAGCTTTCCTCAATAGGTGGTCCCGCCTCAAAAGAGAGGTGCCGGCCGAGAAACCCGTCGAGGCGCCGAAGCCCGATCTGCCCTCGGTCGACAAGCTCACGCCCGAGTCCGATTTCTCCGGCTTCATGCATCCGAAGGTGGAGGATGCGCTGCGCCGCGTGGCGCTCAAGAAGCTTTTCGCCGGCGATCCGCACTTCAACGTTCCCGATCCGTTCGAGCCCTTTTCAGGGGACTGGACGGTCGCCGCCACGATTCCCGACGAGATGCTGAGTACGCTCAACCAGGCGCGCACGCTGCTCCTCAGCGACGAGCAGAAGCAGGCTTTGGCGAAGCAGGAAGCCGAAGCGCAGCCACAATCGGCTCAGACAGACGAGGCTCGGACCGAGGAGCCTGGGAAGCAGGATGCTTAAGGTCTGCAGCTGCAACCGCACCATTCCGCTCGACGCGAAAGCGCTGGCGGCGGCGTTGAAGTCCGAGCCGCTCGCCGTGCACCATGAGCTGTGCCGCAAGGACATTGGCGCGTTCCAGGCCGCGCTCGGCAGCGGCGAGGACGTCACCGTCGCCTGCACCCAGGAGGCGGCGCTGTTCACCGAGGTCGCGCAGAAGAGCATCAAGTTCGTGAACATCCGCGAGCTCGGCGGATGGTCCGGCGAGAAATCCACGCCGAAGATCGCGGCCCTGATTGCGATGGCCGCGCTGCCGGAAGCCGAGCCCGCCCCCGCGGTCGAGTTCAAGTCGCAGGGCCAGGTCCTGGTCATCGGCCCGGCCGCCGCGGCGCTCGACTGGGCCGAGCGCCTGTCCGGGCAGCTTGAAGTCAGCGTGCTCGCGACTGCCGGCGGCGGAGAGCTCCCTCTCGAGCGAAAATTCCCCGTCTGGTCGGGCAAGGTCACCGGCCTCTCCGGCTGGCTCGGCGCCTTCGAAGTGGAGTGGCGCCAGGAGAACCCGATCGATCTCGAAGTGTGCACGCGCTGCAACGCCTGCATACGCGCCTGCCCGGAGGACGCGATCGGCTTCGATTACCAGGTCGATCTCGCCAAGTGCAAGGACCACCGCGACTGCGTCAAGGCCTGCGGCAGTGTCGGCGCCATCGATTTTTCGAGAACCGATGTCTCGCGCAAAGACGCATTCGACCTGGTGCTCGACCTGTCGCGCGAGCCGCTCATCAGGCTGCACACGCTCCCGCAGGGGTATTTCGCGCCCGGCGACGATCCGCTCGAGCAGGCGCTCGCCGCGCAGCAGCTCGCCGCTCTGGTGGGCGAGTTCGAGAAGCCGAAATTCTTCCACTACCGGGAGAAGATCTGCGCCCACAGCCGCTCCGGCAAGCAGGGCTGCAACGCCTGCATCGATGTCTGCTCGAGCGGCGCGATCGAGCCCGACGGCGACCATATCCGGGTCGAGCCGCACCTTTGCGCCGGCTGCGGCGGCTGCGCCACCGTGTGCCCCTCTGGTGCCATGACCTACACCTATCCGAAGGTGCCGGACATGGGCGCGCGGCTGAAGACCGCGCTCGCTACCTACCGCGACGCCGGCGGCAAGGACGCCTGCATCGTCTTTCATGACGCCGCCGAGGGCCGTTCCACCCTGCTGGCGTACGCGCGAAAGGGCAAGGGCCTGCCCGGCCGCGTGATCCCGCTCGAGTGCTTCCATGTCGCCTCGATCGGCATGGATCTGATGCTCGGCGCGATGGCGTATGGCGCGAGCCAGATCAGCATTTTGATTACTGACAAGACAGCAGAAGGCTATGTGGCTGCGCTGCGGCGCCAGATGGGCTACGCCCAGACCATCGTCAACGCGCTCGGCTATGCGGGAAAGCATTTCTCGCTGATCGAAAACCCGGGCGATCTGTGGGAGCTCGAGCCCGCCGCAACCGTGGCCAAGGCGGCGGGGTTCAATCTTTCGCCGGAGAAGCGCACCACGCTGGATTTCGCGCTGGACCACCTGGCGCGCCACGAATCGAAAACCATTGCGTTGCCGGCCGGCGCACCGTTCGGCGCGCTGGCGGTGAACAAGCAGACCTGCACCTTGTGCAAGGCCTGCATCGGCGCCTGCCCGGAGTCGGCGCTCATCGACTCGACCGAGACGCCCAGCCTGCGCTTCATCGAGCGCAATTGCGTGCAGTGCGGCCTGTGCGTGAACACCTGCCCCGAGAGCGCGATTACGCTGGTGCCGCGGCTGCTGATCGGAAAGGAAGCCAAGGAAGTGGTCACGCTGAACGAGGCCGAGCCCTTCAATTGCGTGCGCTGCGCCAAGCCCTTCGGCACCCGCCAGATGGTGGAGAACATGCTCGGCAAGCTCGGCGGCCATTCGATGTTCGCCGGCGGCACGCGCCGGCTGCAGATGTGCGGCGACTGCCGGGTGGTCGACATGGTGGAAAACCGCGCCGAGAGCACGATCTTCGATTACAAGAAATGATTGCCCCCGAGGAGGCGGCGCGCGCCAACCTTTACGGCCTGATCGCGCGGCTGTTCTACGCGCCGCCCGACTCGCCGCTCCTCTCGCAGCTGCTGCAGGCCGGGCCGATGGCGCTCGAGGCCGAGCGCAACGCGCAGGCCGAGGCGCTCGCCGCGGCCTGGAGCGAAATGCTCGAGGCCAGCCGCGGCGCCGACCCGCAGGCGCTCGAGACCGAGCACACCGAGCTGTTCGTCGGCACCGGCAAGGCCGCCATCACGCCTTACCTTTCGCATTACGTCCGGCGCCACAGCAACGACAGCCCGCTGGTCGACCTGCGCGGGCAGCTTGGGGCGTGGGGAATCGCCCGCCGCGAGGACGCGCCCGAATACGAGGACCACGTCAGCGGTGTTTGCGAAACGATGCGGTTCGTTATTGCAGTGCAGCAGCGATCACCGGAAGAGCAGCAGGGATTCTTCGAGCGCTTCGTATACCGCGGCGCAGCCGCTTTCTGCGATGCGGTAACCGCCTCCAATCAGGCGCGTTTTTATCGGCCGGTGGCGCGCTTCGCCCGCACTTTCCTCGAGGTCGAGAAGAGCGCGTTCGAGATGGCGGGATAAAGCCAATCGAGAGATGTTCTCAACAACGTTTCCCTTCCGCAGAATGGTTCCCCGACTTGTCTCGTAACTGCTCTTGTATCAAAGGAAATTGAGCGGTAAGTTCCGTTTGATTTCACCTTAGAGTGACCAGCAAAAGGAGGTCGCCGTGACCGAGAAGAAAGCCAAACTTTCCCGAAGGAATTTCCTGCTGGCGGTGGGCGCGGGCGGTGCAGCGAGCGCCGCCGCGATCGTGGCCTCGAAGAAGGGCACGCCACCGGCCGAAACCGGCACCGGCAAGCGTGCGACGCGCGGGTATCACGCGACCGAGCACGTGAATAACTACTACCGCACCACGAAGGTTTAGGAGGCGCAATGCTGCTCACCAGAAAAGCTACCGGCCAGGCGGTTGCGCACGCGCGCCTCGCGCGTTCTGCGATGCCCGGCAAGACCATCGACCGCCGCACGTTCCTCAAGCGCTCGGGGATCACCGTTGGCGCCGGCGCTGTCGCCTCGCAGTTGCCGTTCAACATGATCGGCCAGGCCGAGGCACAGTCCCAGGCCGACGGCAAGCTGGAGGTGAAGCGCACGGTCTGCACGCACTGCTCCGTGGGCTGCGCGATCGACGCGGTGGTGCAGAACGGCGTGTGGGTGCGCCAGGAGCCGGTGTTCGACTCGCCGCTCAACCTGGGCGCGCACTGCGCCAAGGGTGCCTCGGTGCGCGAGCACGGCATGACGCATGACTCGCACCGCCTCAAGTACCCGGTGAAGCTCGAGGGCGGCAAGTGGAAGCGCATCTCGTGGGACGTGGCCTACGACGAGATCTCGAAGAAGCTGCTCGAGATCCGCAAGCAGAGCGGCCCGGATGCCCTGTTCCTCGTCGGCTCGTCCAAGCACAACAACGAGCAGTCGGCGCTGCTGTGCAAGTGGGCGCGGCTCTGGGGCACCAACAACACCGACCACCAGGCGCGCATTTGCCACTCCACCACCGTAGCCGGCCTGGGGCAGACCTGGGGCTACGGGGCGATGACCAACTCCTACAACGACGAGCAGAACTCGAAATCCCTGATGTTCCTCGGGTCGAATGCGGCCGAGGCGCACCCGGTGTCGATGCTGCATACCCTGCATGCCCGCGAGAACGGCTGCAAGGTGATCGTGGTCGATCCGCGCTTCACGCGCACCGCGGCCAAGGCCGACATGTACGTGCGCCACCGCTCCGGCAGCGACGTGCCCTTCCTGTTCGGCGTGCTCTACCACATCTTCAAGAACGGCTGGGAAGACAAGAAGTACATCCAGGACCGGGTCTACGGCATGGACCAGGTGAAGAAGGAGGTGCTGGAGAAGTGGGCGCCGGCCGCGGTGACCGAGGCCACCGGCGTCTCCGAGGCCGAGGTCTACGCCGTGGCGAAGACCATGGCCGAGAACCGGCCCGGCTTCATCATCTGGGCGATGGGGCAGACGCAGCACACCAACGCCAACGCGATTGTGCGCGCCACCAACATCGTGATGCTGGCCCTCGGCAACGTCGGGCGCTCGGGCGGCGGCTGCAACGTCTACCGCGGGCACGACAACGTGCAGGGCGCGACCGACGTCGGCCCCAACCCCGATACGCTGCCAGGCTATTACCCGGTCGCCGTGCCCGGCTCGTGGACGCACTGGGCGAAAGTCTGGAACGTCGACCTCGAGTGGCTGAAGAAGCAGTACGCCTCCGAGGCGATGATGGCCAAGCCCGGCATGACCGTGTCGCGCTGGATCGACGGCGTGATGGAGAAGAACGAGGCCATCGACCAGGACTCCAACCTGCGCGCGATCTTCTTCTGGGGCCATGCGCCGAACTCGCAGTCGCGCGGCTCCGAGATGATCGAGGCGATGAAGAAGCTCGACCTGATGGTGGTGCTCGATCCGTATCCGTCGGCGAGCGCGGCGATGTTCGCCAAGGTGCGCAAGGACGGCGCCTACCTGCTGCCGGTGGCCACGCAGTTCGAGACCGAAGGCTCGGTGACCGCGTCCAACCGCTCGCTGCAGTGGCGCGAGCGCGTGATCGAGCCGCTGTTCGAGTCGCGCACCGACCAGATGATCATGTACCAGCTCGCGCAGAAGCTCGGCTTCGGCGACCAGTTCATCGGCAAGAAGGACGGCAAGGCAGACCACATCCGCCTGGTGAAAGGCAAGGGCGGCATGGACGAGCCGTCGATGGAAGACACGCTGAGGAACGAAATCAACGCCGGCTGCTGGACCATCGGCTACACCGGCCAGTCGCCCGAGCGCCTGCAGGCGCACATGCGCAACATGCACGTGTTCGACGTGAAGACCACGCGCGCGCGCGGCGGCAAGGACGCCAAGACCGGCTACGACCTGACCGGCGATTACTACGGCCTGCCCTGGCCGTGCTACGGGCACGCGAAGATCAAGCACCCGGGCACGCCGCTGCTCTACGACACGCACAAGCACCCGATGGACGGCGGCCACGCTTTCCGCGCGCTGTTCGGCGTGGAGAAGGACGGCGTCAACCTGCTCGCCGAGGACGGCGTGCACAACCCGGGCAGCGACATCACCACCGGCTACCCGCAGTTCGACCACGTGCTGCTGAAGAAGCTCGGCTGGTGGGACGAGCTCACCGACGAGGAGAAGGCCGCCGCCGAGGGCAAGACCTGGGCGAACGACCTTAGTGGCGGGATCCAGCGCGTCGCCATGAAGCACGGCTGCAGCCCCTTCGGCAACGCCAAGGCGCGCGCAGTGGTGTGGAACTGGCCGGACGCGATTCCCCAGCACCGCGAGCCGCTGTTCAGCCCGAAGCCCGAGCTGGTGGCGAAGTATCCGACCCACGACGACGTGAAGGTGCTGTGGCGACTGCCGACCCTGTTCAAGTCGGTGCAGCAGCAGGCGGTCAAGGAGGAGGTGCACAAGAAGTTCCCGCTGATCCTCACCAGCGGCCGCCTGGTCGAGTACGAGGGTGGCGGCGACGAAACGCGCTCCAACCCGTGGCTCGCCGAGCTGATGCAGGATTGCTTCGTCGAGATCAACCCCAAGACCGCCGCCGACCGTGGCATCCGCAGCGGCGAGTACGTGTGGGTCAGCACGCCGGGCAAGAACCCTGGCGGCGGCAACGTGCGCCTGAAGGTGAAAGCCAAGGTGACGGAGGGCGTCGGACCCGACACCTGTTTCATCCCGTTCCACTTCGCGGGCTGGTGGCAGGGCGAGGACATGCTGCCCTACTACCCCGAAGGGGCGGCGCCGATCGTGCGCGGCGAAGCGGTGAATACGGCAACCACGTACGGCTACGACCGCATCACGCTGATGCAGGAAACCAAGACCACGCTTTGCCAAGTGGCGAAGTTCCAGGCCTAAGGAGAAAGAGCCATGGCGAGAATGAAATTTCTGTGCGACGCGGAACGCTGCATCGAGTGCAACGGCTGCGTCACCGCCTGCAAGAACGAGAACGAGGTGCCCTGGGGGGTGAACCGCCGCCGCGTGGTCACCATCAATGACGGCGTGGTGGGGGCCGAGAAGTCGATCTCGGTCGCCTGCATGCACTGCTCGGACGCGCCCTGCATGGCGGTGTGCCCGGTCGACTGCTTCTACCGCACCGACGACGGCGTGGTGCTGCACGACAAGGACCTGTG
>DATFDV010000210.1:0-2491 GCA_035251855.1 Burkholderiales bacterium
GCGTTTGCCGATGCGTGGCGCTACGTCGCCGACCTCGATTTCATGAAGGACGTGCCGCCTGCCGCGCTTCTGGACAAGAGGTATCTGAAAGAAAGAGCGCGCCTGATCGACCCGAAGCGCGCGCAGAATTTCGGCCCGGGCAAGCCGCCGCAGGGCGGTACCGTGTACCTTACCGCGGCGGATGCCTCGGGCATGATGGTGTCGTTCATCCAGTCGAACTACATGGGCTTCGGCTCGGGCGTGGTGGTCGACGGCATCTCGCTGCAGAACCGCGCCGCCACGTTCGTGCTGCAGGCCGGCCACCCGAACCAGGTCGGTCCGCGCAAGCGCCCCTACCAGACGATCATTCCCGGCTTTGTCACGCGCGACGGCAAGCCGCTGATGAGCTTCGGCGTGATGGGCGGCACCATGCAGCCGCAGGGCCACGCCCAGGTCATGGTGCGCATCGCCGACTACGGCCAGAGCCCGCAGGCGGCCTGCGACGGCCCGCGCTTCCGCTTCGTGCAGGGCATGGACGTCAGCGTCGAGGAAGGGCGCTTTCCCGCTGCGACGCTGGAGGGCTTGCAGCGCCTCGGCCACCGCATCGTCAACGTCGACGACTACAACCAGTTCGGCAGCGCGCAGCTCATCTGGAAGCTCGAAGGCGGCTACTTCGCCGCCAGCGATCCGCGCCGCGATGGGCAAGCGGTAGGTTTTTGATGTTGAAAATCTGGGGGCGGTCGAATTCGGTCAACGTCAAGAAGGCGCTGTGGGCCGCGGAGGAGCTCAACCTCAAGTACGAGCGCATCGACGCGGGCATGCAGCACGGCGTGGTCAAGACGCCGGAATACCGCCGGATGAACCCCAACGCGCTGGTCCCGACCATCGACGACGATGGCTTCGTGCTGTGGGAGTCGCACGCGATCGTGCGCTACCTCGCCGCCAAGCACGGCGCCGGCACGCTGTGGCCGGCGGACCTGAAGCAGCGCGCCGATTCGGACCGCTGGATGGATTGGGCGCATACCTTCGCGCGCGAGTTCCAGCGCCCGGTGTTCTGGGCGCTGGCGCGCACCCCGCCCGAGCAGCGCGACATGAACGCGGTGCGCGAGGCGGTGAGGAAATGCGGCGAGCTGCTGGCGGTCGCCGACCAGGCGCTCGCCCACCGTCCCTACCTCGGCGGCAACAGCCTCACCATCGGCGACATCCCGCTGGGCTGCCACGTGCAGCTGTGGATGCGCCTGCCGATCGAGCAGCGCCCGGCGCTCGCCCACCTGCAGGCCTGGTTCGACCGACTGTGCGTGCGGCCGGCCTTCAGGAAGACGGTCGATATCCCGATTTCCTGACGAAAACCTCGCGCTCGGCGGGCTTCGCGGCGAGCGTCCTGGCCCGCCGGTAGAACACCTCCAGGCTGCCGCTCTCGGCCAGCAGCTGCTCGAACGCCGGCACCAGCGCCGTGTAGGCCGCGACCGAGGCGAGGAACGCGTTGTTCGGCTCGGCAGGAATTCCGGGATAGGACTGGCGCAGCCGCTGCCATTCGCCGGCTTTCTGCTCGAGCTTCGCCTCTTGCGGCAGGCTCGACTTGTAGACCACGGCCAGGCGCTCGCGCGTCTGCTTTACGCGCTCGGCGAACTCGCGCCGGCGCTGCTGGGTGGCGCGAAACGCCTCGAGCTCGCCCACGCGCCCCTCCGCCGCGAGCCAGCGTCGCACGCCCTCCTGCTCCACCGTCACCGCGAATGATTCGTTGAAGGTGGTGTCGCCCTTGGCGTAGACCAGCTGGTGCGACAGCTCGTGGAACAGCAGGCGCGCAAGCTGCGCATCGGGATAGCGGATGAACGTGGAGAGCAGCGGGTCGTCGAACCAGCCCAGCGTCGAATAGGCCGGCACACCGCCGACGTACACGTCATAGCCGTCCTCGCGCAGCTTGTCGGCCTGGCGCCGCGCTTCGGCCTCCGAATAGAAGCCGCGATAGCTCACGCAACCGGTGAAGGGAAAGCATTCCGGCTTCGGCTCGACCGACAATGCGGGAGCGGCGAACACATTCCACACCACGGCGGCGCGGTTGAGATCGGCGTACGCGAGATAGCTGCCGTTGTCGGGCAGCCCCAGCTCGCGGGTGGCGAAGGCGCGGATGCGCCGTGCGGTTTCCAGCCGCTGCCGCAGCTGCGCGTCGGTCGCCGGATCGGCGAGCCAGTCGTCGATCGGCCGGGCGTTGGCCATGACCCTGAGGTGCCCGCCGATCGCCTGCGTGTAATAGGAGAGCGACTGGCAGCCGGCCATCAGCAGGAGCAGCGCCGCCGCCACCGCGCTCAGACGCCAGGTCATTCGAAGGCTCCCGCGCGGCAGAAGCGGTGCACGAGATCGCCGACGCGCGCCGAGACGATCAGCATGCTGTGGCCTTGGGCGACCAGCGCGCGGCCCGCCATGCCGTCGACGGGCGTCTCGTCGACGCGTACCACGCCATCGTTCGGCCCGGGCAGCCGGCCGAAGGCGCGCCCCAGGCCGAGCGGCGTGG
>DATFDV010000211.1:0-8910 GCA_035251855.1 Burkholderiales bacterium
TGCGCGCAAAGCTCAAGCAGTGGCTCGGCAACGACGCTGCGCTCAGGACCGCGCCGGACGAGCGGCCCCAGGGCGCGCCGGGCCAGACTCCCATCGATCGCGCGCGCATCCAGGAGCTCGCCGGCGGCGCGGAAGGGATTGCCGAGGTGCTGGCGCAGCTCGAATCCGGGGTGCGCGCCGACATCGCCGCCCTGCGGGTGGCCCTCAAGAGCGCCGACGGCGCAGCCCTGCGCGGCGCCGCACACCGGATCAAGGGCAGCGCGCTCACCATCGGCGCGGAGCGCCTGGCCTCGCTGGCCAGCAGCATCATGGACGTGCCCGCCGGCGCCGAAGCGCCGAAGCTCATCAGCGGTGCCCACGCGCTTCTCGAGGAGCTGGAACGCGTCCTCGTCTCCGCGCGAGTGCATCGAAACGCCCCGGCGTCTACTTAGCAGCCTTCCTGAAGTACAACAGCCTTTCGCGCTCGAGCCCGCTCACGCGCAGGAGCGCTCCATCGAAATCCGCGCTCACGGTCGTCTTTTTGTGACCTGCCGGGGCGCGGTCAAACGCGAGGATGACCTGGCCTCTGCCATTCATTGTCCAGCGTCCGGAAATGGCAGTCTCGCTGACCATTGGCCTGGCACTCCCGTCGGTGAGCCGGATCTCGGTGGTGCTTTTCGAGAGGTAGGAAAACCTGTCGCCCGGTCCGAAGTGCAAAGCAAGCTCCCAGCGCGGATCCTGATTGCGAGCGCCGTTGTCGGTGAGAAATGCCTTTTCCCACCGACCTTCAATCCAGCCGATATCGAGCAGCCTGGCGGTTTGCGTCGATGCCACGAGCGGCCACACTGCCGCAAGTGAAAGAAGAAGCGTTGCGATGAACCGATTCATAAGTCTGGTCAGGTCGCTTTGGGCGGCAGCTCCGGGAATTGCGGCAGCTCATCCGTGATGTCATGCCACGGCGCCTTGTTTGCGACGAACACGTGCCTCTTTGGCTTGACGCCCGGGTCGTCGTCCAGTGCGCCGAGCGGCAGGCCGTAGACCGACGGCTCGAAATCGAAGCGGCGAAGCAAAGGCGACCCGCAGACACTGCAAAACCCGCGGTGCGTACCGGAGGAAGACTCATAGAAGGTGACGAGCTCCGCGCCCTGCGTCCAGCGAAAGTCGCTGGCTTTGACGCTCGCGCGACTGCGAAACGCCGCGCCGTGCGCCTTGCGGCACATCGAGCAATGACAGTTGAGCGCGCCGCGGAGCGGACCGGTGATCTCATATCGCACGCCTCCGCAAAGGCAACTGCCCCGAAGCATCAAAGCTCCCTGACAACCTGCACGCCCAACACGCCCCACAGTACGAACAGGATCACCGTGCTAAGGACATAGACCGCAAACGGGTGAGTGACGCGATTGACGAAAAAAGTAGACGTCGGTCCAACGCGCGGTTAGGGGCCATCAGTCCCACCACACGGAATGGGCTGTCATGCCGGACTCAGGTTCTGGCGCGGCCGCAGGCTTCCCGTACATCCATTCAGGATAGATCTCGTCTGGCTTCAGCGGGGCAACCCACTGCTCGACCTGATCGGTCGGCGCGGAAGTGATGATGTATACAGTGTCCGTATACGGCCAGGCAGACGGCTCGTCGTACTCGCAGATACGCACGAGCACGTCCTGTACTTCGGGCTTAGACCGGATTGCGTTCAGCACCCGGTAGAACTCTGAGATCGGGGGCTGTTCCTGGCCGAGATTGCAACCAATGGAACTCAGGTCGTGGTTTCCGTTGAAGAAATCCTCCAGGGAGACCACGACCTCATGATCAGACGACGGCGCGCCCTGCGCCTTGATCTTTGCTATCAACTTCTCGCGGTCGCCCATAGGTGGCCACCTAACGTTCGCAATGACGCGCACCATGCGAAGTGCGTAGCGGCGATCGGGGAAGTTTGGTGTCGTTGTCCGTCGCGTCGTTAGGCGGATGGGCGGCCGACATCCCACCCATCGTATAAGTCGATACCCCAGTCGTCGACCAGAGCGTTGAACTTTTCATTACGCGCATGCAAAGACTCCGCCGTATGCGTCTCGATCTTGGAAAGTTGGAGAACCCAAGCCCCATCGTCCGATTGGTGGAACGACTCTTTACGATAGCCGAATTCCTCGAACTTGACCGCGAGTTCCTCAAGGACGCTTGGCGATTCATTTACAAAGAAGTAACCCCATTGAAGCGGCGCGGCCGTATCCAGCCCATCGCCCCGCATTCGTTCAAACATCTCCTGCACCGTATCGAGCCGAGCGTCCATTAATTTGCCCCACGTTCGTGTTGTGGCGCGCCGCACGACTGCAACCGATTCCCGCGTTGACCTACCTACGGCGTCACCCTTCTTTACCGGCGGGAGGAGTCCATATACGCGCTGTTAGAGCGCGACGCCAGACTGGGCACCTGGATCAGAAGCACGCTGCCTCCCTTAGAAGCACCGACGGCCATAGTAGACCGGCCGCCGAGGGACGCCAAACCAGGCGCGCACTGACTAGGACAGATTTAGCGTCGCGTGAGGAAGCACATACGGCGGTGCCCGGGCTCACCGCGACGGAAAAGCCTTTGAGCGGAGGCTGAGCAGGGCGGTCACTAGAAGCTGCGCTCTAACGTTCGCGTTGTGACGCGTTGAAGAAGGCGCGGGAGCGCCGCCCGCAAACGTCGTTCACCAACGCGTTGTTAGGCCTCAAGGGATGGTCCAGTACCGGGCTCCGTATAGCCTTCCGGCTTTTCGGCTCCGTGGGCTAGTAGCTCGTTGAACAGCTTCCAGGCGCGCACACGGGCACGCTCTGACAACTCACGCGCTCTGGCAAGGGATTTGGCATCAATCTCTCGCTGAACCAACGTATTGAGGTGATTCATGCTGAGACATGACTCGGCCCATTCGGTTAGTTGCTGCTTCGCAATTTCCACGCATTCTCCGTTCTGGGCGCCCGCCACGGTCTTGAGGCCTAACGTTCGCGTTTTGCCGCGCCGTATGCGCCGCGTAGCAAGCGGAAGGCGCCGGTCAACAACGCGCTGTTAGATTGCATTCACGTGGCCTTTGGTTTGGACGCTACACCAAACTGCTCTTCTCGAATCCGCTCGGCGATCTCGCGCTCCTTGCGGAAGGCCTTCCTCAATACGCTGCTGCCCGCAATACTCTCGCGCAACTGTAGATCCCGTATCTCCGCATTGAGTTCGACTAGCGAAAGCTCCCGCAGTTGATCTTTGGTTTTCGGCGATCGCGCTGCGCGGGCCATGCGATGCAATCTAACGTTAAATCATCAGAATCATTTCCGCCTATCTTAGCTGGCGGTCGAGGGTGGGTCCGTCAACCTTTCCCGGAATCAAGGCGTTAAGTGAGGGTGCGTTGCTGCGGAGCCACGATATCCAGATGAATTCGGAACAGTCCTCTGATTCGCCTCGCGAATCACCGGGTGGCTCGGACAGGAAGGAAAAACGGCTGGTCGAGCGGATGCGGGAGGCGATCCGCAGCCGGCATTACAGCCGGCGCACCGAGAAGACCTATTGGTACTGGGTGCGCTACTTCGTGTTCTTCCATGGCAAGCGCCATCCGGCGCAGATGGGCGCGCCGGAGGTTAGTGCGTTCCTGAGCTGGCTGGCGACGGAGCGCAACGTGGCGGCGGCGACGCAGAACCAGGCGCTGTCGGCGCTGCTGTTTCTCTACAAGCACGTGCTCGGCGTCGAGCTGCCGTGGCTGGGCGAGCTGGTGCGGGCGCAGCGGCCGGTGCGCCTGCCTTCGGTGCTGAGCGAGGCGGAGGTACGGCGGCTGCTCGCCTGCGTGTCCGGCGCTACGCGGCTCATGGTGGGCTTGCTCTATGGCGCGGGGTTGCGGCAGATCGAGTGCCTGTCGCTGCGCGTGAAGGACGTGGATTTCGCTTACCGGCAGGTCCTGGTGCGCGACGGCAAGGGCGCGCGCGACCGCGTCACCATGCTGCCCGAGAACCTCGTGCAACCCTTGCAGGAGCACCTCGGCAGGGTGCGTGCGCTTCATGGGCGCGACATCAAGGAAGGCTTCGGCGAGGTGAAACTGCCCTATGCGCTGGCGCGCAAGTATCCGCGCGCTGCGCGCGACTGGAAGTGGCAATACCTGTTTCCCTCGGCCAGGCGCTCGCCCGATCCGGAGGACGCGATCATGCGGCGTCACCATGTTCATCCGGACACGCTGAGCCGCGTGGTCGGCCGCGCCGCACTGCGAGCGGCGATCGAGAAGCGCGTGAGCTGCCACACGCTGCGTCATTCCTTCGCGACGCATTTGCTGGAGCGCGGCTACGACATCCGCACCGTGCAGGAGCTGCTCGGGCATTCCGACGTCTCGACCACCATGATCTACACCCATGTGATGAACAAGGGCGCGCGCGGGGTGAAGAGCCCGCTGGACCGCCTGGAGCAGCAGAACGCGGCCTACGACGCGCGCTAGGCGGCGTGGCGCTCGCGGAGGAAGGGCTCGACTTCCTGGGCGTGGCCGGCGGGGGCGAAGAGCTCGCCCTGGCAGATGCGGCAGCCGGCATCGGCGAGGAATTCGCGCTGGGCCTGCGTCTCGACGCCCTTGGCTACCACCTCGAAGTTGAGGCCGCGGGCGAGGCCGATGAGGGCACGGGCCAGGCCGGCGCGATCGCTGTCGTGCGGCACGCCATCGAGCAGGCTGCGGTCGATGCAGACCGCGCTCGCGCGCAGCTTCTGCAGCATCGGCAGGGAGGCGTAGCCGGTGCCGAAGTCGTCGACGCCCAGGCGCGCGCCGCTGGCGGTGATCTCGGCGAGCGACTGCTCGATCGGCTCGGCGAGCTGACGCACCGCCGTCTCGGGAATCTCGATGAGCAGGCACTCGGGCGGCAGGCCGCTCTGCTTGAGCGCGGCGCGCACCTGCTCGCCGAGGCGGCCGTTGCGCAGCTGGCGCGCGGTCATGTTGACCACCATCGAGAACGGGCGAATGCCCTGGTCGATCCAGCGCCGGCCCTGGAGGCAGGCCTCGCGCAGGGTCCAGCCGCCGACCGGGCCGAGCAGGCCGGTATCGTCGGCCATCGGCAGGAAAGCCTCGGGCGTGAGCACGCCGTGGCGCGGATGGCGCCAGCGCAGCAGCGCTTCGGCGCCGACCATCTGGCGGGTGGCGATGTCCATGCGCGGCTGGTAGACGAGGAACAGCTCGCCGCGCTCGATGCCGGCGCGCAGCTCCTCGGCGAGCTCGGCGGCGGCGGCGGCCGAATCGTTGAGCACGCCGGAGAAGAACTGGTAGCCGTTGCGGCCGAGCTGCTTGGCGCGGTACATCGCATGGTCGGCGAGGCGCAGCAGCGTGCCGACGTCGTCGCCGTCCTGCGGCACGCAGGCGATGCCGATGCTCGCGCCCGAGCTCACCTCGTGCTCTCCCACCTGGCACGGCTTGGAGAGCTCGGCGAGCAGCTTCTGCGCCACCGCGGCGGCCTCGTGCGGCTCGGCGATGTCCTGCAGCAGGACGCAGAACTCGTCGCCGCCGATGCGCGCGACGAAGTCGTCGCCGCGCACGCTGGCGCGCAGGCGCGAGGCCATCACCTTCAGCAGGCCGTCGCCGACCTCGTGGCCGAGGCTGTCGTTGACCTGCTTGAAGTTGTCCATGTCGAGGAACAGGAACGCCGCGGTCTTGTCGTGCCGCCGGGCGTGCGCCACCGCCTCGCGGGCCCGGTCGGCGAACATGGCGCGGTTGGGCAGGCCGGTGAGCGTGTCGTGGTGGGCGAGGAACTCGAGCCGGCGCGCGTCGTGCTGGAGCTGGACCGCGGCGAAGCGCAGGTCCTCCTGCGCGCGCTTCAGCGCCGTGACGTCGTTCGCCAGCATGTAGAAGCCGAGCACCTCGCTGCCGTGCTCCTTGCGGGCGCCGAGGTGCGGCACGCACGAAATGTGCATCGTGCGGCGCCGCGCGCCGTCGGTGGTGGTGAACTCGAACTCGACGGTCTCGCCGGCGATGCAGCGCTCGATGTCCGGGCGCATGCGGGCGTAGGCCTCGTCGCCGAACACCTCGGCGACCGTGCGGCCGATCATCTCCTCGTGCGCGATGCCGAACCACGCGTCGTAGGTGCGGTTGCTGAAGCGGTAGCGCTGCTCGCGGTCGACGTACGAGATCAGCGCCGGCACGTTGTTCGCCACCAGGCGCATGCGCTCCTCGCTCCGCCGCAGCGCGCTCTCGGCGTGCGCGCGCTCCTGCATCGAGCGGCGCGTCATCAGCACCGCCGCGGCCAGCAGCAAAGCCGCGCCGGCGACGAGGGTATGCAGGATCAGCTCCTTCGGCAGTTCGCCGACGCCGTCGAGCCACATGCGCAGGGCGAGCGCGATTTCGGCTCCCGCCGTGAGGATGAGGAGCACCGCGCCGGCGATGATCAGCATCGGCGCGAAGAAGGGCGGACGGGGCATCGCCTATGATCGCCCCTGCGCGCCATAGGGGGCAACGGTTTTATCCGTCCGGCACTGTCGCGAAATCCCTTAACCTCGCGTCGCCGCTTCTCTACGCGGTGCCCCGCGGTGTTTATAATGCGCCCCCTATGACTTACGTCGTCACCGAAGACTGCATCAAGTGCAAGCACATGGACTGCGTCGAGGTCTGCCCGGTGGATTGCTTCTACGAGGGCGAGAACATGCTCGTCATCCACCCCGACGAGTGCATCGACTGCGGCGTGTGCGAGCCCGAGTGCCCGCCGAAAGCCATCCTGCCCGATTCCGACGGCAAGGCGGAGAAGTGGGTCAAGCTGAACGCCGATTTCGCGGTCAAGTGGCCGAACATCACGCGCAAGGGCACCCCGCCGCCGGATGCCGATGCGTGGAAGGAAGTGCCCGGCAAGTTCGAGAAGTTCTTCTCCCCGGAGCCCGGTAAGGGCGAGTAGTGCCGCTCATCCTGGCCTTGGTCGTTGCCGCCCTGGCCGCAGGCTGCGCGAGTTCAGGCAGCGGCCTGGTGCCGGGACAGTCGACCGCGGCCGACGTCGAGGCCCGCATGGGACCGGCCGCGGACAAACGCCCGGCCGCCGGCGGCGAGACCGTGTACTACTATCCGCGCCTGCCGTGGGGCTATGCCACCTATGCCGCGCGCATTGCGCCGGACGGGAAGCTGGTGGCCCTGGAGCAGCGGCTCACCCTGGAGAACACCGAGCAGCTGAAGGTGGGCGCGACGCGCGCAAGCGACGTGCTCGACCTGCTCGGCCCGCCGTTCGAGCCGATGCACCAGCGGCTCAGCGGCAAGGACCTCTGGACCTACCCGATGCGCATCCCCGGCTACCCGACGCCGCGCTGGTTCCTGGTGCAGATCTCGCCCGACGGCGTGCTGAGCGAGAAGTACTTCATCGACGACCCGAACTGGGCGCGGCCGGACTCCCCGGGCCTGCGGCGCTGAGCAGTTTGCGCAGCTCGGTCTTGAGCACCTTGCCGTAGTTGTTTTTGGGCAGCGCCTCGACGAACCGGTACTCGCGCGGGCGCTTGAAGCGGGCGATGTTGTCGAGCAGCAGGTTTTCCAGCTCGCCGGGGTCCACGGGCTGGCGCTTCACGATGAACGCAATGACCTCTTCGCCCCATTCCGCGTGCTGCCGGCCGACCACCGAGCATTCCGCCACCGCCGGATGCCGCAGCAGCACTTCCTCGATCTCGCGCGGATAAATGTTGGCGCCGCCGGAGATGATCAGGTCCTTGGAGCGGTCCTTGATGGTGAGGAAGCCCTCGGCGTCCAGGCTGCCGACGTCGCCGGTGTGCAGCCAGCCGCCGCGCTTCGCCTTCGCGGTGGCTTCCGGGTTCTCCCAATAGCCTTTCATCACGCAGTCGGAGCGCGTCACGATCTCGCCGACCTCGCCGGGCGGCAGCTCGCGATCCTGGTCGTCGAAGATTTTCACTTCGACGCCGGTACGCGCGTAGCCGCAGGTTTCCAGCTTTTGCTTCCGTCGATGAAACTCCTGCGGCAAACCCGTTATCGTCATCGGCGCTTCGCCCTGGCCCAACAGCTGGAACATCCTCGGTCCGAAGAGCTCGATCGCACGCAGGCAATCCGCGACGTACATCGGCGCGCCGCCGTAGGTGATGGTCTTCAGGTTGCGCGGCGTGCGCGCCGCCGGGCTCGCCATCAGGCGCACCAGCATCGTCGGCGCGGCAAAGAACGAGGCGTTGGGCCAGTGGTCGAGCAGCTCGAAGATCTCGGCCGGCTCGAAATGGCCGCTTTCCGGGATCACATTCACCGCGCCCGCGGCGAAATGCGGCAGGCCGTAAAGGCCCGAGCCGTGCGAAAGCGGCGCCGGATGCAGGGCGCTCTCGCCGGGCGCGAGCTTGTCGATGTCGGCGAAGTACGCGTAAGTCTGGAACAGCATGTTGCGATGGGTGAGCATCGCGCCCTTCGGCACGCCGGTGGTGCCGCTGGTATAGAACAGCCAGGCGACATCCTCGGCATCGACCTCAACGGGTGTCGCTTCATCCGAGCCGAGAGCTTCAGCCGCGGCAATCCCCGACGGCACCGCCGCCTGCAGATCGGGCGTGACGAAGCACAGCCTCGCGCCCGAGTTCTCCAGGATGTAGGCGAATTCCTTCGGATGCAGCTTGGCGTTCATCGGCACCGCGGTCATGCCGGCGTGCCAGCAGGCGAAGAGGATCTCGTAGAACTCGGGGCAATTCTTCATCGCCAAGGCGACGCGGTCGCCTTGCTTCAGCCCATGTTTTTGAACGAGTCCACTGCTGAGGCGAGAAACCCGGCCGGCCATCTCGCCGTACGTGCGCACCGGGCGCTTTCCCACCGCCAGCGCCGGACGGTCAGGCTGCCAGCGGGCGCTGCGCAGCAGCAGATGAACCAGATTCATGCAGGCGAAAGAGCGTTTCGGCGTTGCGCGTGGTCTCCGCGGCGATTTCCTCGGCGGGTCGGCCGACGGCACGCGCCACAGTTTTCAGGATGTGCGGCAGGAAGGCGGGCTCATTGCGACG
>DATFDV010000212.1:0-5708 GCA_035251855.1 Burkholderiales bacterium
GCGGTGGCGAGCATGCCGCCGAGCCTGTTCCTCACCGAGGGCTTCGTGCCCGAGGAGCTGCTCGAGGAAGAGAAGAAGCGCACGCAGACGGTTCTCGACGAAGGGATCCGCGCGCTTCGCGACCGCGGCTTCGCCGCTACCGGCCAGCTCGCGGTCGGGGAGCCGGTGGAGGAGATCTGCCGCCTCGCCAAGGCGATCAGCGCCGACCTGATCGTGCTGGGCCACAACCAGAACACCTCGTTCGCCGCGCGCTGGTGGAAAGGCTCGGTGGGCGCATCGCTGCTGGATTACGCGCCCTGCAGCATCCTGATCGCGATGTCCAAGGGATAAAAATCAGGACAAATTTCTTCTAATACAATTCGGGCCATGCTCAAAGGCAGGCTCGAAGACGATCGCATGCTCACCGGCCGGGGACGCTACGTCTCCGACTGGAATCTCCCCGGCCAGGCGTACGGCCACTTCCTGCGCTCGGACCGCGCCCATGCCGAGATCGTTGCGATCGACACGGGCGAGGCTTTGCGCCATCCCGGTGTGGTGGCTGTGTTCACGGGAGCCGATCTCGCCGGCGCCCTGAAGTCGCTGCCGGCCGCGCTGCCGGTGAAGGGCCGCGGCGGCAAGGAGCTGATCAATCCCGGCCGGCCGGCGCTGGCGCATGGCCGCGTGCGCTTCGCCGGCGACGCGGTGGCGCTCATCATCGCCGAGTCGGCAACCGCCGCGCAGGACGCCGCCGAGCTGGTCGCGGTGGAGTACCGCGAGCTGCCGTCGGTCGTGAGCACCGCCGAGGCGCTGGCCGAAGGCGCGCCGCTGGTTCACGACGCCGTGCCCGGCAACATGGTGCTCGACTACGAATCGGGCGACGAGGCCGGCGCCCGCGAGGCCTTCGCGCGCGCGGCGCGCATCGTGAAGATGGATGTGCATGTCTCGCGCGTGGTCGGCAATCCCATGGAGCCGCGCGCCTGCCTCGCCGCCTTCGTCTCCGATCAATACCATCTCTACACCTGCACGCAGGGCGTGGCGATCATGCGCAACCAGCTCTCCGCGGTGCTGGGTGTGCCGCCGGAGAAGATCCGCGTCATCGCCGAGGAAGTCGGCGGCGGTTTCGGCGTGCGCTTCAACCTCTACCCCGAGTATTGCGCCGCCCTCTTCGCGGCGAAGGCGCTCGGCCGGCCGGTCAAGTGGACCGGGACGCGCTCGGAAGTGTTCCTCGCCGACGAGCAGGCGCGCGACGTGCGCTCGCACGGCGAGCTTGCCCTCGACGGCAGCGGTCGCATCCTCGGCATGCGCTTCGATATGGTGTCCAACCTCGGCGCCTACCTCGCACCCACCGGCCCGTTCATCAACACCGTCGGCATCGTCAACTGCCTCTCGGGGGTGTACGACGTTCCCGCCACCTACGCGCGCATCCGCCTGGCGGTCACCAACACTGCGCCGATGGCGGCCTACCGCGGCGCCGGGCGCCCAATCATGTCCTACGCGCTCGAGCGGCTGATGGACCACGCCGCGCGCGAGCTCGGCATGGACCCGGCCGAGTTCCGCCGTCGCAACTTCATCGCCAAGGACAAGTTCCCCTACAAGATCGCCGCCGGCTTCGAGTACGACTGCGGCGACTTCGCAGGGGTGATGGACGCTGCTTTGAAGAAAAACAACTGGGTCGGCTTTTCGAGGAGAAAAGAAGAATCTGCCAAACGCGGAAAACTTCGGGGCCGCGGCATCGCCACCTACATCGAGGCCACCGGCGCCGGTTTCGCGCCGCAGGACCAGGTCGAGCTGCGCTGGGACGGCGACGGCAGCATTACGGTCTATGCGCCGACGCACAACCACGGCCAGGGACACGAGACGACGTTTGCCCAGCTCCTGTCGGGCGTGCTCGGGCTGCCGCTCGAGTCGTTCCGCCTGCGCACCGCGGGTCCTGAGTTCTTCATCGCCGGCAATGCCACCGGCGGCTCGCGCTCGCTGCTGGCGGTGGGCAGCGTGGTGATGCTCGCCGGCCAGGAAATGGTGAAGCGCGGCCTGGCGCTCGCCGCCGAGGAGCTTGAAGCCGCGCCGAGCGACATCGAGTTCGTGCAGGGCGAGTTCCGCATCAAGGGGACGGACCGGCGAATTTCCATCAAGGACCTTTCGAGGCAGCGACCTGGCGCCCTCGATGTGGCCTACCAGAACAAGTTCGGCGCCACCTTCCCCAACGGCTGCCATATCGCCGAGGTGGAGATCGCGCCCGACACCGGGGAGGCCGAAATCGTCTCCTACATCGCCTGCGACGACGCGGGCAACATCATCAACCACCAGATCGTCGAGGGGCAGGTGCAGGGCGGCGTGACGCAGGGCGCCGGCCAGGTGTTCAGCGAGCTCGCGGTCTACGATGCGCAAAGTGGCCAGCTCCTTACCGGCAGCTTCATGGACTACGCCATGCCGCGCGCCGGGCTGGTGAACGGCCTGCAGCTCCTCGAGCATGCGGTGCCGACCAAGCTCAATCCGCTCGGCGCCAAGGGCGTCGGCGAGGCCGGCGTCACCGGCTCGATGCCGGCGCTGATGAATGCCGTCGTCGATGCGCTGCTGCAGGCCGGCGTGCGGCAATTCGAGATGCCGGCGACGCCGGCGCGCGTATGGCAGGCGCTGCAGGACGCGCGGGGATAGGCAGGGTTCTTGCAACACGGCTGACCATGGACCCCGAACCAGTCAACGAAGAAGAGCCTCCGCGGCGCTCGAGCTGGTCCGCGGCGCTGTCGCAGCTTCCGGGCTATCCGCGGGAGGAAAGGCCCGTGGTGGTGCCGGCGGTCAGCGAAACGGCTCGCACGGTGACGCCGATGAAGAGCGCGGACGACTAGAATCCGCCGGATGCGGCGCAGCACCGAGCGCATCCTCACCACGCACGTCGGCAGCCTGATCCGTCCGCCGGCGCTGCTGCCTTTCATCCGCGCCAAGCAGTCCGGCCAGCCGTATGACCAGCACGCTTATGGTGCGTGCCTCGCAAGCGCCGTCGGCGAGGTGGTGCGCGAGCAGGCCGCCGCCGGCATCGATGTGCCGAGCGACGGCGAATTCGGCAAGGGGATCAGCTGGTCGCAGTACGCGCTCGAGCGCCTGAGCGGATTCGAGCGCCGGCCGGCCGCGCCCGGCGAGAGCCGCTTCGCGCGCGGCGCCGACCGCAGCCGCTTCGCCGAGTTCTATGCCGAGCTGGACGCCGCCAGCGGCCCGCCGACGACGGCCGGCGCGGCGGTGGGCGAGGCGGTGTGCGTAGCGCCGATCCGCTATACCGGGCAGGCGGAAGTGCAGCGCGACATCGACAACTTCAAGGCGGCGCTGAAGGCTGCCGGCGTGGCCGAAGGCTTTCTGCCGGTGGCGGCGCCGGCGAGCGTGATCCCCGACAAGAAGAACGAGCACTACCGCAGCGACGAGGAAATGCTCGCGGCGATCGCCGATGCCATGCGCGTCGAGTACCGCGCGATCGTCGATGCCGGGCTTCTCCTGCAGCTCGACGATGCGCGTGCGGCGGTGACCTACGACCGCATGGTGCCGCCGGCGAGCTTCGCCGATTACCGGCGCTGGCTCGAGGCGCAGGTCGACGCCATCAACCATGCCACCGACGGCATCCCGACCGAGCGCATCCGCTATCACGTCTGCTGGGGCAGCTGGCCGGGGCCGCACACCACCGACGTGCCGCTCAAGGACATCGCCGACCTGGTGCTGCGCGTGCGCGCCGGCGCTTACCTCATCGAAGGCGCGAATCCGCGCCATGAGCACGAATGGCGGGTGTGGGAGAGCGTGAAGCTGCCCAAGGACAGTGTGCTCGTGCCTGGCGTGATCAGCCACGCCACCAACGTGGTCGAGCACCCGGAGCTCGTCGCGCAGCGCATCGTGCGCATCGCCAGGCTAGTCGGGCGCGAGAACGTGCTGGCCGGCACCGATTGCGGCTTCGCGCAGGGGCCGTTCCACCGCCGCGTGCATCCGTCGATCATGTGGGCGAAGCTCGAGACGCTGGCCGCAGGTGCGCGGCTGGCCAGCAAAGAACTCTGGAGCTAAAGACTAAGCTGCTCTGAGATCGCGCCAGCGCTTGCCGTAGCCGCCCTCGACCATGTCGAGGCGGGCGCTGCACGCGGCGAGGGCCATATTCAGCTTGCTCTTCACGCCGTCGGCGGCCTCGCCGCCGCGGAAAAGATCCTTGGCGTGCTGTACCAGCAGATCGATCTGCGCCTGGCACTCGGCGTCGTCGACCAGCAGCAGCGCCGCCCAGCACAGGCGGCGAAACTCGAGCAGCGATTCCTCGTCGCCGGCGCCGGCGAAGCGCTTCCGCAGCATCACTTCGAGAGTGGCGAGATGGCTGCGGACCTTCTGGGCGTCGGCGCTGGTCATGGCGTGCTTGCATGGTTCCATCCCGCACGCGCCTTCGACAATCCGTAAATACAGGTTTTTACCCACGCGATGTGACGAAAATCACGCTGTTCGCGAAAACCTGACAGCTGTTTCCATTCGGCCTAAGTCCAGCGGCCGCCGCCGCCCGAAGCACGCGCTTTCTTGGGCGCCGAGATGAACGGCTCGAGGCGCTCGTCGACGGTCGGCGCCGCACTGTGGTCGTTACGGTAATCGCGCACCCGCCGCTGGCGGTCGTCGAGATCCTGTCTCTGCGCCTGGATCACGGCCCGCTGCCTGAGCACGCCGATGGCACCGGCCGCACCGAGCGCGAAGCCGGCTAGGCCGAACACCAGGCCCGCGTGCACCTTGCTCAGGACCCACAGGATTGCCGTATGCGCGGGCAGGAGCGAATCCGGGCTCGCCAGCCATGGCCATGCGAGCTGCGGAATGAACGCGAACGAGTGCTCGGTGAAGAGCAGGCTCACCGGCAGCGGAACCCACGCGCGCGTCTGAAAGAGCGTAACGACCTGCCAGCCGACGAGCCCGACGAAATAGAGCAACGGCACCAGGCCGGCGGCGACCAGTGCGGCTGAGAGGATCAGGGCTGCCCTTGCTGCCCTTGCACGGCGGGGCGGAAACCAAGCATTCATCGACGTACTCCGGTTGGCCCCCTACAGGCGACAGGATGCCGTGTGTCCTCGACGCGCACTGCCGCGCCGGCTAGGTCGAAAGGACTATTGCCGGTTGCGCAACCTCCACGCCACGGGCAACGCCGCTGCGCACAGCGCGCACATCACCCAGAAGCCCTGCGCGCCGGCCTGAGCATAAAGGAAGCCCGACAGGAACGTGAGCAGCGCCGTGGCGGCGCCGATGCCCACCGTGGCGTAGATCGCCTGCGCGGTGGCTTCCAGTCCGGCCGGCACAACCCCGGCGATCAGGCGCATGCAGGCGAGATGCAGGAGCGCGAAGGTGAAGCCGTGCAGCGGTTGCACCAGCACCAGCGCGGGCACCGCGGAGGTCTGCGCCATGACCGCCCAGCGCAGCATGCCGGCGAGTGCGGCGAGGGCGATGGCGCCCGCCGGCGTGAGGCGAGCGATGAGCGCCGGCCCGGCGGCGAAGAAGACGACCACCTCGGCGAGCACCGCCAGCGCCCAAAGCATGCTCGCGGTCGAGGCGCTGACCCCGGCGGTGGTCCAGCGGATGACGGCGAACGCATCGTGCATCGCGTGGCTGCCCAGGATCAGCGCCGCCGCAAGAACGAGGTGGCGGAATCGCGCAATGCGTAGCAGCGCGAGCGTGCCGCCGGCCGGCGCGCGCCGGCCCTCGTGCGGCAGCTCGGGAACGCGCGTGGCGGCCAGCGC
>DATFDV010000213.1:0-15522 GCA_035251855.1 Burkholderiales bacterium
CGAACTTCTTCAGCTCGTCGAGGCCGCCGGCCGGAATGTACGCGCCAGTCTCGAGGTAGCGCCTGGAGCTCCAATCGAAGTCAACGGTTTTGATGGAAAACCCTTCCTTCGAGGAAAGCGCCTGCAACACCTCCACAC
Source organism: Burkholderiales bacterium (assembly GCA_035251855.1). Lineage (GTDB taxonomy): Bacteria > Pseudomonadota > Gammaproteobacteria > Burkholderiales > SG8-39 > SCGC-AG-212-J23. The sequence continues at coordinate 139 of DATFDV010000213.1, forward strand.
CGGCGGGAATGACTTCGTTGCCGATCCCGTCACCGGGGATCGCCGCGATGCGGTAGGTCTTCAAGCCGCGATCTTGCTCTGGTTCCTGATCGCCTCCGCGACCGCGGCGCCGACTTCCGCGGTGCCGGCCTTGCCTTTCATGTCCGGCGTGTGCGGTCCTTCGAGGATCACGCGCTCGATCGCGCGCACCACCTCGGCCGCGGCCTGGGCGTGGCCCAGGTGCTCGAGCATCAGCGCACCCGACCAGATCGCGCCGATCGGATTGGCGATCTTCTTGCCGGCGATGTCCGGCGCCGAGCCGTGCACCGGCTCGAAGATCGACGGCGCGGTGCGCTCGGGGTTGATGTTACCGGAGGCGGCGATGCCGATGGTGCCGGCGGTGGCCGGGCCGAGGTCGGACAGGATGTCGCCGAACAGGTTGGAGGCGACGATGACGTCGAAGCGGTCGGGATTGAGAACCATCTGGATGCTCAGGCCATCGACGTGATATTGATCGGTTCTGACATCAGGAAACTGCTTTTTCATCTGGGCGAAGCGCTCGTCCCAGTACGGCATGGTGATGGTGATGCCGTTCGACTTGGTGCAGCTCGTCAGGTGCTTCTTGCGCGTGCGCGCGAGCTCGAACGAGTACTTCATGATGCGGTCCACGCCCTTGCGCGTGAACATGGATTGCTGCATCACGATTTCGTTCGGGGTGTTTTCATTGAAACGGCCGCCGACGTTGCCGTACTCGCCTTCGGTGTTCTCGCGGATCACGATGTAGTCGATCTCGCCGGGCTTGCGGCCGGCGAGCGGGCAGGGCAGCCCCTCGAACAGCCGCACCGGGCGCAGGTTGACGTACAGGTCGAACCAGCGCCGGAAGTTGATCAGCAGGCCCCAGGCGGAGATATGGTCGGGCACGATCGCCGGGTTGCCGGCGGCGCCGAAGTACACCGCGTCGAACTTGCGCAGGATGTCGGGCGCGTCGTCGGGGCACATCTTGCCGTGCGCCTTGTACCAGTCGCAGCTCCAGGGGAACTCCTGCCACTTGAAGCGCAGGCCGTGCCGGGCGCCGGCGGCTTCGAGGACGCGGACGCCTTCGGGAATGACTTCCCGGCCGATCCCGTCCCCGGGGATGACGGCAATCGTGTGCTCTTTCATGGTGGCGGCAGTATATAGAATCGCGCATGCGATTCGCGGCGATCGAAACCTCCACCGAGTGGTGCTCGGTGGCGCTGTGGAGCGACGGCGAAGTCGCCGCCGTCGAGCGCCGCGCGGGCAACCGGCATTCCGAGCTGGCTCTGCCCATGGTGGAGAAGCTTCTGGGAAAAAACCGGCTTGATGCGGTCGCCTTCGGCGCCGGGCCGGGGGCGTTTACCGGTCTGCGCATCGCCTGCGGCCTGGCGCAGGGCATCGCCTTCGGCCGCGGACTGCCGGTGCTCGGCGTCTCCACCCTCGAGGCGATGGCGCAGGAATCCGGCGGGCAGCGCGTCGTCGCCTGCCTCGATGCGCGGATGCGCGAAGTGTATTATGCGGCGCTTGAAAAACGCGCCGGCCGGTGGCATGAAGTCGTGGCGGCGCAATGCGTCGCGCCGCACGCGGTGCCGCTGCCGCCGGGCGAGGGCTGGATCGGCGTCGGCAACGGGTTCGAGGTTTATCGCGAAGAGCTGAGGGGCAAGGTTTCGGTGGTGAGATCCACGGTCCATCCATCCGCAGTTTCGGTGGCGATCCTCGCTGCGCCGCGCCTCGCGGCGGGCGAGGGCGTCGACGCGGCGCAGGCGGCGCCGGTCTACCTGCGCGACAAGGTCGCGCTCACCCAGGCGGAGCTCGGCAGGCGATGAGCGCCGTCCTCAAAGACCTCCCGGAGCTCACTCGCATGCGCGAGCAGGAGCTCGACCAGGTGATGGCGATCGAGAGCGCCATCTACAGCCATCCCTGGACGCGCGGAAATTTCGCCGATTCTCTGCGCGCGGGCTACCAGTGCTGCGTGCTGAGGTCCGGCGCGGAGCTGATCGGCTACTTCGTGCTGATGGTGGCGGCGGGGGAAGCGCACCTGCTCAACCTTTCGATCGCCGCGCCGCGCCAGCGCACCGGCTACGGCAGCCGGCTGCTGCGCGAGGCGGCCGAGCACGCGCGCAGCCTCGGCGCACGCAGCCTGTTCCTCGAGGTGCGGCCGAGCAACCGCGGCGCGCAGGCGCTGTATACGCGCTTCGGCTTCCGCAAAGTCGCGGTGCGCCGCGCCTACTATCCCGCGCCCGAAGGCCGCGAGGACGCGCTGGTGCTCACGCTGCCGCTCGAATGAGCCGCCGCGCCGCGGTGCTGGCCGAAATGGGCATCGCGCCCATCTGGAAGTTGCGAAGCAAGCAAACTCCGGCAGAAGTTCCAGTCCAGGTTCCGGCACGAGGCTGGATCCCACTGAAGGCCGCGGTCTCCGGCTGCGTCAAATGCGGCCTGCACAAGACGCGCACGCAAACCGTGTTCGGCGTCGGCGACGAGAACGCGGACTGGATGCTGATCGGCGAGGCGCCGGGCGCGGAAGAGGACCGGCTCGGCGACCCCTTCGTCGGCCAGGCGGGAAAGCTGCTCGACAACATGCTTGCCGCGATCAATCTCTCGCGCCGCAAGAACGTCTACATCGCCAACGTGCTCAAGTGCCGGCCGCCGGGCAACCGCAATCCGACGCCGGAGGAAGTGGCGCAGTGCAGCCCGCATCTATTGCAGCAGATCGAGCTGATCAAGCCGAAGCTGATCGTCGCGATGGGCCGCTTCGCCGCGCAAACGCTGCTGGAGACCGGCGCCTCGATCGCCAGCCTGCGCGGGCGCCTGCACCGTTACGCGGGCGTCCCGCTCATCGTCACCTACCACCCGGCGTATCTGCTCAGGACGCTCGAGGACAAGGCAAAGGCCTGGGAAGACCTGGTGTTCGCGAAGAAGACGATGGCGGGACTCTAGGCTCCAGGTCTTGCCCCCTGTGAAGGGGGCCGTGAGCCGAAGGCGAGCGGGGGGTTTGATTTTTTCGCCCGTCGGTACACCAATTCACCGCCTGCCCGTTGTTGTCGGAATGGCCCTGCCTGGTTCCTACCTACCTTATCGCCGCAATCTTGTTGCCCATTCGCGTGTCTTGCGTCGCGCACTGACGCCGGCAGAGAAGCGGCTATGGTTCGATTTTCTCCGCCATCTTCCAGAGAAATTTACTCGCCAGAAGCCGATGGGTGATTACATCGCTGACTTCTATTGCGCTTCGCATCGGCTTGTCGTGGAGGTCGATGGAGATAGCCATTTCGCCGAAGCCGGCGCCAATCGCGACGGCGTGCGGGACACGGCGCTGAAGCACATGGGGCTGAACGTGGTGCGCTTCACGAACGAGGATGTGGCGCGGCGATTCGAGGCGGTATGCCTGGAGATTGGCGCACTGTTGAAAAAACCGAAACCCTAACCCCCGGCTCGCCTTCGGCTCACGGCCCCCTTGACAGGGGGCAAGGGCTTATCAGGTGCCGCGGCCCCATAGGCCGCAATAGCGGCGCACCACGAACTGCAGGTTGTTCTGGTAGCCGGGCCAGTTCTGGTACTTCTCCAGCTTCACCTCCCTCTCGGCCGCGTCCCAGCATTTGCCGGCGCGCGCCGCTGCCTTTACTTCCTCGGAGGCGTCGCGCAGGAAGGCGAGCTGGTCCTCGACGTCCTTTTTCGTGCCGAGGCGGTCGGCCGGCTGGCCGGGGTGGCCGGGGATCAGGCGCTGCCAGTCCATCTTCAGCACGCGCTGCATGAACTGCTCGGCCTCCAGCGGGTAGAAGTCGATCATGCCGCGCCCGGGCATCGATCCCACCGGGATGGTGTCGACGACGAAGATCAGCTTCTCCTTCGGCAGGCGCATGACGAGGTTGCTGTCGGAGTGGTTGAGCCCGAGATAGGTGAGCTCGAGCACCGTGCCGCCGAGCTTGAGGGTGCGGTTCTTCTCGAAGGTTTCGTCGGGCAGCGGCGTGAACGGGTCCTTGATTTGCTCCAGGCGCTCCTTGGCGCGCTTGTGCGCGATGATCCTGGCGCCGGCGTCCTTGAACGGCTTGCCGCCGGCGATGTGGTCGTAGTGGTGGTGGCTATAGACCAGGTACTTGATCGGCTGGTCGGAAACTTTCTTGATCTCTTCGATGTAGGTCACCGCGGCTTCCGGCCGCCCGTAAGCGATCGGGTCGGTGGCGATCACGCCGGCCTTGGTGACCACGAACATCGCCTGGTGGTTGCCGTAGCGGAAGATGTAGACGCCGTCGGTGCCTTCCACCTTGGTGGTCTGGTACAGCGGGCGCTGCTGGGCCTGCGCCGCCGCGGAAACGATGGCCAGGATGAAAAGCAGAAGCTTCATGGCGCTCTATCCTATTCCCGAACCTTGTGCGGATCCTCGGCGCGCGCGAAGGCGAGCAGGCGGTCGATCTCCTCGCCGTGGCGGCGCCGGTTGTTCAAATACCAGACCTGCACCAGCGTCATCGTACCGGCGACGAACAGGCCGAACACCAGAATCACGGTGTAGATCGAAAAGCCGACATTCAGCAGCAGCGAATAGAGCGCGATCATCACCAAAATGGAGGTGTTCTCGTTGAAGTTCTGCACCGCGATCGAGCGGCCGGCGCCGACCAGGTGGTGGCCACGGTGCTGCAGCAGCGCGTTCATCGGCACGACGAAGAACCCGGCGAGACCGCCGATCAGCACCATCAGGATCATCGCCAGCCAGGCCTGGGTGACGAAGATCATCGCGATGACGATGATCCCCATCAGGATCCCGAGCGGGATCACGCGCACCGAGCGGTCGAGCGAGATCACCACCGAGGCGAGCACCGCGCCCAGCGCGATGCCGAAGGCGCTGACGCCCTGCAGGATCGCCGCGCGCGACAGGTCGAAGCCGAGGGCGACGCGCGCCCATTCGATGACGATGAACTGCAGCGTGGCGCCGGCGCCCCAGAACAGGGTGGTGACGGCAAGCGAGATCTGGCCGAGCCGGTCGCGCCACAGGTGGCCCACACAGCGCGCGAAGTCCTTCAGCGTGTCGATCGGATCGGACGGCAGCTTCTTCATTGCCACCCCGGTGCGCGGCACCTCGAGGTTGAACAGCGCGGCGATGGCGTACACCGCGACGATGATCGCGATTGCCGCCTCGGCGGCGGTGTCGATCGAGGTCTCGATCAGCGGCAGGTCGAAGTGCAGCATTACCCCCGACACGCGCACATGGATCAGCAGCCCGCCGAGCATGGTGCCGAGGATGATCGAGGCCACCGTCAGGCCCTCGATCCAGCCGTTGGCCACCACCAGCTGCCGGTGCGGCAGGTATTCGGTGAGGATGCCGTACTTCGCCGGGGAGTACGCCGCCGCGCCCAGGCCGACGATCGCGTAGGCGAGCAGAGGATCGACGCCGAACAGCATCGCGACGCAGCCGATGATCTTGACGAAGTTCGAAAGCAGCATCACCTGGCCCTTGGGCAGGCGATCGGCGAAGGCGCCGACGAAGGGCGCCAGCGCCACGTAGGAGATGACGAAGAAAAACTTGAGGTACGGCGTCAGCCACGACGGCGCCTGCGCCTGGATCAGCAGCGCGATGGCCGCCACCAGCAGCGCATTGTCGGCGAGCGACGAGAAAAACTGCGCCGCCATGATGATGTAGAAGCCGTAGTTCAATCGAGAGCCTTGTCCCCTCCGGCAGAATCTCTCAGGGCGTTTTGCGCAGCGGCGCTTTATAGCACAATAGCCCGCCATGCCCCGGCCGATCCGCGCGACCATCTCTGCCTCGGCACTCGCACATAATTTGACAGTAGCGCGGCGCCATGCGGCGAACGCCAGGATCTGGGCGGTGATCAAGGCGAATGCGTACGGTCACGGCGTCGAGCGCGCCGCGCGCGCGCTCGCGGGCGCCGACGGCTTCGCGGTGCTCGACTTGCAGGAGGCCGCGCGGCTGCGCGCCGGCGGCGTCACCAAGCCGATCCTCCTGCTCGAAGGCTTCTTCCAGCCCGGCGACCTCGCGCCGCTGCACGAGTACGCCCTCACACCGGTCATCCACAATCCCGAGCAGGTCGAGATCCTGAAGCGCAGCAAGCTCGAGGGCGAGCTCGACGTCTACCTCAAGGTGAACAGCGGCATGAACCGCCTTGGCTTCGGCGTCGAGGGTCTGCGGCCGGCCTACAACGCGCTGCGCGCGCACCCGCAGGTGAAGGGCATCACGCTGATGACGCATTTCGCCGACGCCGACGGCGCCGGCGGGATCAAGGCGCAGCTGGATTGGTTCAACGACCTGGTGAAGCCTTTCGAGGTCCACCAGCGTTCGCTCGCCAACTCAGCCACCCTGCTGCGCTTCCCCGACGCGCTCGGCGACTGGGTACGTCCCGGCATCATGCTCTACGGCTGCTCGCCGTTCGCCGACCAGAGCGCCGAACGGCTCGGTCTGAAGCCGGTGATGACGCTCACCTCGGAGATCATCGCGACGCAGCACCTGCAGGCCGGCGAGCGTGTCGGCTACGGCTTCGGCTACGAGGCGGTGGGCGAGATGACCATCGGCATCGTCGCCTGCGGCTACGCCGACGGCTATCCGCGCCACGCCGCCACGGGCACGCCGGTACTGGTCAACGGCCAGCGCGCTCGCATCGTTGGACGCGTATCGATGGACATGATCAGCGTCGACATCTCGGACATCCCCGAGGCCTACATCGGCTCGCCGGTGACGCTGTGGGGCGAAGGCCTTTCGGCCGACGAGATCGGCGCCGCGGCCGGCACCCTGAGCTACGAGCTTCTTTGCAAGATCACGGCGCGGGTGCCCGTCGCCGAAGTCGCTTGAGCGAAAAAATCGACCCATGGTTTCGCGAGTGGGTCATCAAGCAGAAGCTCAGCCATTCGATCTCGGCGCGTTTTCTGGTCCGGTTTCATGTCTCATTGATTCTCGGCGGCGCGGTGGCGGCCGGCTGTCTCGCCAACTGGCTGCTGTATCAAGCCGGGCTCACGAGTATGCTGCTGCGCCATCCGGTAGCGGTGGTTTGCGCGTACCTCGGATTCCTGGCCGGATTGCATCTGTGGATCCGCTATTCGGGCATCCGCGAGTACGTGAATTCCCGGCGCTCGAAGGAACTGCTCGAACCCGAGGGCGTCAGGCTGCGTCACCGGCGTCCCGGGGATTGGGTCCCGACCGATGTTCCCGTGTGGGCCGACGACGGCTGCCTGCTGGTCCTCGGATTCGTGCTGCTGGCCTCCCTCGCCTTCGCGATGGGCGGCTACCTGATCCTCTATGCGGCAGACCTCATGGCCGAACTGGTATTCGAACTGCTGCTGGTGGCCGGCCTTGTTCGCGGGATACGTCGTGTGGACCTGCTCGCCAGCATCGGCATCCCGCGTATCTCGCTGTGGGCGCTTGGCACGGCGCTCACCGTGAGCGTGCTGTTCGGGTTCATTGCGCGGGAGGCACACCCCAAGGCAACCACCATCGGCGAGGTGGTCCGTGAAATGATGGCGAGCAAACGGACCCGCTGAACATGGCAAAACCCAAGACCGCCTACGTCTGCTCCGAATGCGGTGCCACCGCGCTGCAATGGTTCGGCGCCTGCCCTTCGTGCGGCGCAGCTGGCACGCTCACCGAAACGTCGACGGAACGCGGCGGCGTGCGGAGCAACCGCGCAGCGGCACCAGCGATCTCCCTTGCGGAGGTGCAGCCCCGTGACCAGGAGCGCATCGCCACCGGGATGGGCGAGCTCGACCGCGCGCTCGGCGGCGGGATGGTGGCAGGGCAGGTGGCGCTGCTCGGTGGCGATCCTGGCATTGGCAAATCCACGCTGCTGCTCCAGGCATTGAGCGCTCTCTCCGAGCCAGTCCTGTATGTCACCGGCGAGGAATCGGTGGAGCAGGTGGCTTTGCGCGCGCGGCGCCTGGGGCTCGACACCGCCGGTGTTCGCATCGCCGCCGAGACGCAGCTCGAGCGCGTGCTGGGCGCGCTCGAGGCGGCGCGGCCGGGCATCGCGGTGATCGACTCGATCCAGACCCTGTGGTCGGAGACCCTGCAATCGGCGCCCGGCTCGGTGGCGCAGGTGCGCGAGTGCGCGGCGCAGCTCACGCGCTTCGCCAAGCGCGGGGACACTGCGCTGTTCCTCGTCGGCCACGTGACTAAGGAGGGCGCCATCGCCGGGCCCCGCGTGCTCGAGCACATCGTCGACACGGTGCTCTATTTCGAAGGCGACCCGCACTCCTCCTTTCGCTTGATCCGCGCGGTCAAGAACCGCTTCGGCGCGGTCAACGAGCTCGGCGTGTTCGCGATGACCGAGAAAGGCCTGCGCGGGGTTTCGAACCCATCGGCGCTATTCCTTTCCCAGCACCCGCACCCGGTGCCCGGTTCGTGCGTGCTTGCCACGCTGGAGGGCACGCGCCCGCTGCTGGTCGAGATCCAGGCGCTGGTCGATCCGGCGCACACGCCCAACGCACGTCGCTTGTCGGTCGGGCTGGAGGCGAACCGCCTGGCCATGCTGCTCGCGGTGCTGCACCGGCACGCGGGCATCGCCACCTGGGAGCAGGACGTGTTCGTGAATGCGGTCGGCGGCGTGCGCATCGGCGAGCCGGCGGCGGATCTTGCCGTCTGCCTGGCCGTGGTCTCGTCGCTCACCGACAAGCCGATTGCGTCGAAGGTCGCGGCATTCGGCGAGATCGGCCTCGCCGGCGAGGTGCGTCCCGCGGTGCGCGGCCAGGAGCGCCTCAAGGAAGCCGCCAAGCTCGGCTTCGAGAAAGTGATCGTGCCGAAAGCCAATTCCCCCAAGGCGAAGATCGCCGGCCTCGAGCTGCTCGCGGTCGAGCGCATCGACCAGGCGGTGCGATTGCTACGCGATCTCTAGCCCTTACACCGGCGACGGATTGCGGTCGGGGAAGGTGCTGCGCTGGTGCCAGCACGGGTAGGAGGGCTGCAACGCGCTGGCGGCGTCGAGCTTCTTCACCTGCTCGGCTGTCAGCTTCCAGCCGACGGCGCCAAGGTTCTGCTTCAACTGCTCCTCATTGCGGGCGCCCACGATCACGCTCGATACCGTTGGCCGGCCGAGCAGCCAGTTGAGCGCCACCTGCGGCACGGTCTTCTCCGCTTCCCTGGCCACGGCGTCGAGCGCATCGACGACGCGGTAGAGGTATTCGTCCGGCACCTGCGGGCCCCGGCCGGTCATGGCCGGGCTTTGCAGCCGACTGACTTTGGGGAGCGGCTGGCCGCGGCGGATCTTGCCGGTCAGGCGCCCCCAGCCGAGCGGGCTCCAGATGACCGCGCCCACCTTCTGATCGAGCGCGAGCGGCATCAGCTCCCATTCGTAATCGCGGCCGATGAGCGAGTAGTACGCCTGGTGCGCGACGTAGCGTGCGAGCCCGTGCTTTTCCGAATAGGCCAGCGACTTCATCAGGTGCCAGCCGGAGAAGTTGGAGCAGCCGATGTAGCGGATCTTGCCCGCGCGCACCAGATCGTCGAGCGTGCCGAGCGCTTCCTCCACTGGAGTGAGCGCATCGAAGGAATGCAGCTGGTACAGATCGATGTAGTCGGTGCCGAGGCGGCGCAGGCTTCCCTCGACCGCGCGCAGCAGCGAATGGCGCGACGAGCCGATGTCGTTCGCGCCCGGGCCGCGGCGGAAGGAGCCCTTGGTCGAGATCAGCACCTTGTCGCGCCGGCCCCTGACCGCCTGGCCGAGGATCTCTTCCGCCAGGCCGTTGGAATAGCCGTCGGCCGAGTCGAACATCGTCACGCCGGCCTCCAGGCAGATGTCGACCAGCCGCGTCGCCTCGGCGACGTCGCTCGCGCCCCAGGCCTTGAAGAATTCGTTGCCGCCGCCGAAGGTGCCGGTGCCGAGGGTCAGCGCGGGCACCATGAAGCCCGAGCCGCCGAGTTGCCTGTGTTCCATTCGATCTCCTAGAGGATGGCCGCTGCCGCCCGCACGCCGCTGCGCACCGCCGCTTCCAGCGTCGGCGGGTATTCCGGATCCATATAGTCTCCGGCGAGGACCACGCCGTTGGCCTTCATTGCGGGTCGCCGCAAGCCGGGCGTGCACGCGATTGTCGCGCGCTTCTCGGCAATCACCCGGGTCCACAGCGGCTTTGCGGCCACCAGTTTCGCTTTCGCGAGCTCGCGGTGGCAGGTCTCGGCGAGCTCCTCCTGCGACATCTGCTGGTGGTCGCCCTGCGCGCTGATCACGCACGCCAGCCGGCCTTTTTCGCCGAGCAGCGCGCCGCGATCGAACACCCATTGCACCAGGCCATCCGCCATCCCGAGCATGGGGAAAGGCAGGCGCGTGCTTTCTGCATACTGGAGGTAACAGGTGTAGATCGGCTGGTAAGTGAAGTCAGCTGCGATTTCGGGCAGGAGCGTCTTCAACTGGTGGGGGCCGACCGCAACGATCACCTTGTAAAACTCGCTCTTCAGTAATGAAAGGTCGCGGATCGTGGTCCCGCAGCGCACTTCACCGCCGCGCGCCCGGATGAACTGCGCGGCCGGCTCCGGAAACAGGCGCGAAAGATCCACGCGCGGCAGGAGAAAGTCGCTCGCCTGGGCGCCGCCGGCCAGCGTATCGCGCAGCGCGGCGAGGAAGGCGTTGGTCGAGGCCTGGTCGAGCGGCGTGTTGAGCGCCGAGACGCACAGCGGCGCCCATAGATAGCGGCGCATGCTGCCCTGCTGGCCGTGCTCGTCGAGGAACTGCTTGACCGGGATATCCGGATCGACACGGAAGCGCTGGCGCCGCAACGCCGCCATGAAGCGCAGCGCGCCGAGCCGCTCGCCGATCGGCACGCCTTCGGCGAGGAGCACGGCGGCGGCGAGGCCTAAGGGCGCGGGCAGGCTGCGCGAGCGGAGGCTGAAATCCGCGGCGTAACGCACTTCCAGCGGGTAGCGCAGCAAGGCATCGGCGGGCACGCCGACGGTCCGCATCAGGCGGAACAGCTCGGTATAGGCGCCGACGAAGATGTGCTGGCCGTTGTCGAGCTCGTGCCCCTGGCCGTCGAAAGAAATACGTACTCGCCGCGCGCGGCCGCCCGGCAGCGGCCCGGATTCGAATACGGTAACCCGGACGCCGCGCTCGGCGAGGGCCACGCCGGCGGCCATGCCGGCATAACCGCCACCCACGATGGCTACGCGCTGATCCAGGTTTTCCAAGCGATCCAGAACTTGCGCAGCGGCGTGAGCGAGGTGCGTTGCGTGAGCACGCGGAAGCCGTCGCGCTCGATCTCCTCGAGCAGCGTGCGGTAGATCGCCGCCATGATCAGCCCGGGGCGTTGCGGCTTGCGGTCTTCGGCCGGCAGCGCCTGCATCGCCTTCTCGTAGTGTTCGCGCGCACGCGCGGCTTCGAAGCCCATCAGGCGCTGAAACTCCGGCGTTTCGCGGGCTTGCAGGATGTCGGCCGCCGGCACGCCGAATTCCTTCAGGTCCGCCATCGGCAGGTAGATGCGGTTCTTGCGCGCATCCTCGCCGACGTCGCGGATGATGTTGGTGAGCTGGAAAGCGAGGCCGAGGTTGCGCGCGTAGTCGAGCGTGCGCGCGTCGCGATAGCCGAATATGCCGGCCGCCAGCAGGCCGACGACACTCGCCACGCGGTAGCAATAGCGCTCGAGGCCCGGCCAGTCGAGGTAGCGGGTCTGCGTGAGGTCCATCTCCATGCCGTCGATGATGTCGCTCAGCTTTTCCTGGGTGATGCCGAACGGCTCCAGGTGCGGACGCAGGGCCTTGGTCACCGGATGCTGGGGATTTCCCGCAAACAGCTTGCCGAGCTCGACGCGCCACCAGGCAAGCTTGGTGGCGGCGAGCTGCGCGTCGCTCGTTTCGTCGACCACGTCGTCGACCTCACGGCAGAATGCGTAAAGCGCGGTGATCGCGCGGCGCCGCTCGGGCGGCAGGAAGAGGAAAGAGTAGTAAAAGCTCGATCCGCTCGCCGCGGCTTTGCGCTGGCAGTACTCGTCGGGCGTCATAGAAAAATCGGGGTCAGAGCCCGATTTCCCATAGCGGGAGCGTAGATACCGGAAATCGGGCTCTGACCCCGATTTTTCATAGCGCCTTCAACAACACCACGGGCCAATCGAGCGCGCCGAGCGTCGGCCGGCGGCGGAAGACGTCGTAGCCGGCGTGTTCGATCTTTTCCAGAATGCGCAGGCCGCCCTGCACGGTGGCGCGGATCTCGAGGCCGATGCGGCCAGGCAGGGATTTCCCCAAGCCGTGGCCGGAGAGCATCAATTCCCGAGCGCGGTCCACCTGGAACTTCATCAAGGCCCGCCAGGCGGCATCGCAGGTTTTACCGCGCAGGTGGCGCTCGGTGACCCCGAAGCGCGCCATTTCGTCCTGGGGCAGGTAGACGCGGTTGTCCTTCGCGTAGTCGCGGTCCACATCCTGCCAGTGGTTGATGAGCTGAAGCGCCGAGCAGATCGCATCCGACTGCTTCAACTCTAAGTCACTCGTTCGTTTGAACAGGTGCAGCAGGAGGCGGCCGACGGGATTGGCGGAACGCCGGCAGTAGTCCATCAGCTGGGGGAAATGCTCATAGCGTTTCTGGGTCACGTCCTGGGAAAACGCGTCGAGCAGATCGTCGAATAGCTGGACCGGAAGCCCATGTTCCCGAATGATTTTTTCCAGATCATGGAAAAGCGGCGTCGACGGCGCGGCGAGCTGCGCGCGGTAGTCATTTAATTTCTGCAGGCGGACCTGAGGCGGATCGCCGCCCTCGTCGGCGAAATCGTCGGCGCTGCGCGCGAACCTGTAGATGATTTCGACCGGCTCGCGCAACCGCGCGGGCAAAAGCAGCGAAGCGACGGGGAAGTTCTCGTAATGGCTCACCGCCACGGGCGCTATAATACGTTGATTCTTTGCGCGAAGGTGGCGGAATTGGCAGACGCACCAGACTTAGGATCTGACGCCGCAAGGCATGAGGGTTCGAGTCCCTCCCTTCGCACCAACCAAGACAATTAAATGGCCAATGTAGAAAACCTGGGAACGCTGGAGCGCCGCGTGTCGATGTCGCTGCCCGCGGACGATATCGAAAAGCAGGTCGACGAGCGCTTGAAGAAGCTGGCGCGCAGCGTGCGCATGCCCGGCTTCCGGCCCGGCAAGGTGCCGCTAAAGCTGGTGGCGCAGACCTACGGCCCGCAGGTGCGCTCGGAGGTGATGAGCGACGCGGTGCAGAAGTCCTTCAGCAGTGCGGTGAAGGAGGCCAACCTGAAGGTGGCCGGCTACCCGCAGATCGAGCGCAAGAACGACTTCGAGTTCAGCGCCACCTTCGAGGTTTATCCCGAGGTCAAGGTCGGCGATCTTGCCGGCGCCAGCGTCGAGAAGCCCGCCGTCGAGGTCGACGACGCCGCGCTCGACAAGACGCTGGAGATCCTGCGCAAGCAGCGCACGAAATTCGAGCCGGCGCAGCGCCCCGCGCAGGACGGCGACCGCCTGACGGTGGATTTCCAGGGCACCATCGACGGCCAGCCGTTCCAGGGCGGCGAGGCGAAGGATTTCGCGTTCGCGCTCGGCGAGGGACGCATGCTGCCGGCTTTCGAGACCGCGGCGCGCGGCATGTCGGCCGGCGAGACGAAGACTTTCGAGCTCGAATTCCCGGCCGACTACCATGGCAAGGAAGTTGCTGGCAAAAAGGCTTCCTTCACCATGACGCTGAAGAAAATCGATGAGCCCCGGCTGCCCGAGCTCGACGCCGAATTCGCCAAGTCGCTCGGCGTGGCCGACGGCGATACCGCGAAAATGCGCGCCGAGGTTCGGGCGAACGTCGAGCGCGAGGTGAGAAAGCGCATCGAGGCGAAGGTCAAGGAGCAGGCGCTGCAGGCGCTGCTGGGCGCTACGCCCCTCGAGATCCCGAAGTCGCTGGTCGCGATGGAGGCGAACGGCATGGCCGAGCGCGCGGTGGCCGACCTCAAGGCGCGCGGCATCGATCCGCAGCAGGTGCCGCTCAATCCGCAGGCGTTCGAGGAAGCGGCGAAGCGCCGCGTCGCCCTGGGCCTGATCATTGCCGAGCTCGCGCGCTCGGAAAACCTGCAGCCCAAGCCCGCCGAAGTGCGCGCGCTGGTCGAGCAGGAGGCGCAAAGCTACGAGAGTCCCGCCGAGGTAGTAAAATGGTTCTACATGCAGCCGCAGCGGCTTTCAGAGATGGAAGCCCTCGCGCTGGAAACCAACGTCGTCAAGTGGGTTTTGACGAAAGCGCAAGTGCTCGACAAGCAGGTCACGTTTGACGAGCTGATGGGGGGCACCGGCTCGTGAACTGGGAAAAGTCTTTCGAAGTAAGGGACCTCGGGTTGATCCCGATGGTCATCGAGCAGTCGGGCCGCGGCGAGCGCGCCTACGACATCTACTCGCGCCTGTTGAAGGAGCGGGTGGTGTTCCTGGTAGGACCGGTGACCGAGGTCACCGCCAACCTGATCGTCGCCCAGCTGCTGTTCCTCGAGTCCGAGAACCCCGACAAGGACATTTTCTTCTACATCAACTCGCCGGGCGGCTCGGTGTCGGCCGGGCTCGCGATTTACGACACCATGCAGTTCATCAAGCCCGACGTCTCGACGCTGTGCGTCGGCCAGGCGGCGAGCATGGGCGCGCTGCTTCTGGCGGCGGGCGACGCCGGCAAGCGCTTTGCGCTGCCGAACTCGCGCGTCATGATCCACCAGCCGATGGGCGGCTTCTCCGGCCAGGCCACCGACATCGAGATCCACGCCAAGGAAATCCTCTACCTGCGCGGGCGCCTGAACGAGATCCTGGCCAAGCACACCGGCAAGCCGATCGAGACCATCGCCCGCGACACCGAACGCGACTTTTTCATGGGCGCCCAAGACGCGGTAAAGTACGGCATCGTGGACAAGACGCTGTCCAGCCGGGAGAACACGTAAGTGTCCGAAAAAAGCTCGGGAGAGAAGCTCCTTTACTGTTCGTTCTGCGGCAAGAGCCAGCACGAAGTCAGGAAGCTGATCGCCGGCCCGTCGGTCTTCATCTGCGACGAGTGCATCGAGCTTTGCAACGACATCATCCGCGAGGAAACCGCCTCCGATAAGGGCGGCAAGGGCGCCAAGTCCGACCTGCCGACCCCGCGCGAGATCCGCAACATCCTCGACCAGTACGTCATCGGCCAGGACCAGGCGAAGAAGATCCTCTCGGTCGCGGTCTACAACCACTACAAGCGGCTCAAGCACCTGTCCAAGAACGACGAGGTCGAGCTCGCCAAGTCGAACATCCTGCTCATCGGCCCGACCGGCTCCGGAAAAACCCTTCTGGCGCAGACCCTTGCCCGACTGCTGAACGTCCCCTTCGTGATCGCCGACGCGACCACCCTGACCGAGGCGGGCTACGTCGGCGAGGACGTCGAGAACATCATCCAGAAGCTGCTGCAGAACTGCGACTACGACGTCGACAAGGCCAAGCGCGGCATCGTCTACATCGACGAGATCGACAAGATCTCGCGCAAG
>DATFDV010000214.1:0-3534 GCA_035251855.1 Burkholderiales bacterium
GTCCTTGCGCGCCACGATGACGAAGTAGCCGCCGGTCGGGTTCGGCGTGGTCGGCACGTACACCGCGAGGCAATCGGGCGGCAGGTGCTCGGCGACGCCGCCGCCGGGGGTGCCGGTGAGAAAGCCGATGGTCCACATCCCCGGCGAGGGCCACTGCACCAGCAATGCCTTGCGGAAGGCCTGGCCGCTCGACGAGAACAGGGTGTCCGAAATCTGCTTCACGCTCGAGTAGATCGAGTTCACCACCGGGATGCGGTGCAGGATCTCGTGCCACAGCTCGACCAGCTGTGCGCCGAAGAAATTGGTGGCGAACACGCCGGTGACGAAAATGATGAGCAGCGTGAGCAGCGTGCCCAGGCCGGGGATATGGATCCCCAGCCAGTTCTCGGTCTGCCAGCCGACCGGCAGCAGGAGCAGCGACTGGTCGAGCACGTCGACCACCAGCTTCAGCACCCAGATGGTGATGACCAGCGGGATCCAGATCAGCAGCCCGGTGATGAAGTATTTCTTCATGGAAATGAAAAGGCCCGGCTCGCGCCGGGCCGGTCGGGTTTCAGTCCGGCCTTAGTCCGTGGTGGTGGACGTAGACGCGGGTTTGCTCTCAGTTTTGGTTTCGGTCTTAACTTCCGTCTTGGCTTCGGTCTTGGCCTCGGTCTTGGCCTCGGCCGTTTTCTCGGCCGGCTTTTTCGCCGAGCCTTTGAAGTCCGTCGCGTACCAGCCGCTCCCCTTCAGCTGGAAGCCGGCCGCGCTGAGCTGCTTCTTCAGCGCCGGCTTCCCGCACGCCGGGCACTCGGTGAGCGGGGGCTCGCTCACTTTCTGCAGGACCTCGTGGTCTTGGCCGCACTCGGCGCAGCGATATTCGTAAATCGGCATGCGGCGATTATATCGCTGATTTCAGAAAGGAATATCGTCTTCCAGGTCATCGAACTTGCCCGCCGGCTTCTTCGCCGCCGGCGACTTCGGCTCGGCGGCCTTCGACTCCATCGGCGGGGCGTCGCCGCGCGGCTCACCGCGCGGCTCGCCGGCACCCGAGCGCGAGCCAAGCATCTGCATGCGGTCGGCAACGATCTCGGTGGTGTACTTCTCGTGGCCTTCCTTGTCCTGCCACTTGCGCGTGCGCAGGCGCCCCTCGACATACACCTGTGAGCCCTTCTTGAGGTATTCGCCGGCGATCTCGGCAAGCTTGCCGCGGAAGACGACGCGGTGCCACTCGGTCTCCTCCTTCTTCTCGCCGCTCGCCTTGTCGTTCCACTGGAACGACGTTGCCACCGAGGCGTTGGTAATCGCCGCGCCGTCGGGCATGTAGCGGGTTTCGGGATCGCGCCCCAGGTTGCCCACCAGGATGACCTTGTTCACCGATGCCATTTCAGACCTCCCCAGTAATCAGTTTACGTACTCTATGCTCGTCCCATTTTCCCGGCACTACCTTAAGGCGCGCAATGCGCTCGGTAGCGACCACCTCGGCCTCGCGCACGCCCGGCACGTTGGCCAGCGCCTCGCGCAAGCCGTCGAGATTCACGCCTGCCGCAATGGAAAACGTCAGACTCGAAAGCTCGTTGACCGCGCCGCTTATTTTCGCGACCGGCGGACGCATGCCCGCAGCTAACGCAAGCCAGACTGCCACCAGTACAGCGCACACCGCGAATACCCCGGTATCGCCGTGGTACGACGCGACCCAGCCGCCAAGCAGCCCACCGAAAAAGACCCCCAGCGTCTGCGTGGTGTTGTAGACGCCGATCGCCACGCCGCGGCCCCGGGCGGGCGCCAGCCGCGACACCAGGGAAGGCAAAAGCGCCTCCAGCACGTTGAAGGCGACGAAAAAGACCAGCATCAGCCAGGCGATCGCCACGATGCCGCCGTCGAATGCGGCGAATGCTGCCTCCGCCGCGAGCAGCAGGGCCACCGCGGCGATGAGGACCGGCTTGGCGCGGTTGCGGCGGTCGGCGTGCAGGACCGCCGGGATCATCAGGGCGAACGAGCCCAGCACCACCGGCAGGTAGAGCTTCCAGTGCTCCGGCAGCTCCAGGCCCGCGCGCACCAGGCGCGGCGGCACCACGATGAACATCGCGTACAGCACCACGTGCAGGATGAAGATGCCGGCGTTCAGCCGCAGCAGCTCCGGATCGAGCACCGCGGCGCGCGTCACGCCCGCCCCGGCGGCCGCGCGCGGCTGCGCCGCCGGGTTCGGTACCTGGAACTTCACCACCGCGATCGCCGACAGGCACAGCACGCCGGTGAGCGCGAACAGCCCATCCATGCCGATCGTGCGGTAGAGCAGCGGCGCGCCCACCAGCGAGAGCGCGAACATGAGGCCGATCGTCGAGCCGATCATCGCCATGACCTTGGTGCGGTGCTGCTCGCGCGTCAGGTCGGCGGCGAGCGCCATGGCGACCGATGAGATCGCCCCCGCGCCCTGCAGCGTGCGCGCGGCGATCATGGTCCAGATGTCGTCGGCCGCGCAGCCGAGGAAACTGCCGGCGGCGAAAATCAGCAGCCCGGCGTACAGCACCGGCTTGCGGCCCCAGCGATCGGAGGCCGCGCCGAACGGAATCTGCAGAACGCCCTGCGACAGGCCATAGGCGCCGAGCGCGAGGCCGACCAGCGTCAGGTCCTCGCCGCCCTTGATGCCCGGCGCATGCACCGCCAGCACCGGAAGAATGAAGAACAGGCCGAGCATGCGCAGGCCGAAGACGCCGGCGAGGCTTGCGCCGGCGCGCAGCTCGACGCGGGTCATTCGTTCATTCATTGAAAATCTGGAGGCGGGAATGCGAGACGCGTTATAGTAGCCGGTTTCCCTTCGCGAACAGCAAGATGGGTTCAGTCGCATGGAATCAGTAGCATGGAATCAATCAGGGTCCGCGGTGCGCGCACCCACAACCTCAAGAACCTGAGCGTCGAGCTGCCGCGCCAGCGACTGGTGGTGATCACCGGTCTGTCGGGCTCGGGCAAGAGCTCGTTCGCCTTCGATACGCTCTACGCCGAGGGCCAGCGGCGCTACGTCGAGAGCCTGTCGGCCTATGCGCGCCAGTTCCTCGAGCTGATGGCCAAGCCCGACGTCGATCTCATCGAGGGACTCTCGCCGGCGATCGCCATCGAGCAGAAGAGCGCGAGCCACAACCCGCGCTCCACCGTCGGCACCGTGACGGAGATCCATGATTACCTGCGCCTGCTCTACGCGCGCGCCGGCTCGCCGTACTGCCCGGAGCATGGTCTTGCGCTGCAGGCGCAGACGGTGGCGCAGATGGTCGACCAGCTCTCGCAGCTTGCCGAGGACAGCCGCCTGATGGTCCTTGCGCCGGTGGTCGCCGCGCGCAAGGGCGAGCAGGCCGATTTGCTGGAAGAGCTGCGCGCGCAGGGCTTTACCCGCGTGCGCATCGACGGCGTGGTGCACGACCTCGACTCGGACCCGCGCCTGCGCAAGAACGTGAAGCACTCGGTCGACGTGGTGATCGACCGGCTGCGCGTGCGCCCCGATGCGCGCCAGCGGCTCGCCGAATCGCTGGAAACCGCGCTGCGGCACGCCGACGGCAAAGC
>DATFDV010000215.1:0-4827 GCA_035251855.1 Burkholderiales bacterium
TATGCAGGGGCGCGCGGCCTTCGACCACCGCGCCATACAGCTCGTCGATGACCTCGGCGCGCGGCACCTCGGGCGGCGGTACCGCCTCCAGTCGCTGCTCGCTGTCGCCGTAGATCATCACCCCGGTGGGCAGCGGTCGCAGGTCGGCTTTCTCGCAGGACACTAGGAACAAGCCGAAGTGCTGGTGCGCCACCGGTTCGGTCTGCTTGAACTGCGGGCCGCCGTAGTTGCGTGCCGCTTTCAGGGCCAATTCATCACCTTTGAGGCCGCGGCGGGCCATGCCGTAGCCGGACGGATCCTTTTTCTGGCCCATCTCGCCGATCCATCCCATGAACTCGTCCGAATCGAAGTGCGCATAGCCGCTGTAGGTCAGCGTAGCGAAAACGCCGTTGTCGAACCCGAGCGTGCAGGCGTACGCGCCCTCGGTCGGGCGGGCTCGGTCCCAGCTGCCGGTAAAGGCGCGCACGCTGCGCACCTTGCCGCCGGCGAGCAGGCGCACGATGTCGACCTGGTGCGCGGCCTGGTTGAACACCGCGCCCCCACCAGAGGCAGTCGCGAGCTCCTCGGGCCGCCGCGGGCGATACAGGAAGTCCGTGTAATCGAGCGCCGTGATCATTCTGGGTGCACCGTAATTTCCAGTCTGAAGGAGCTCGCGAGTCCTGAGGATGGGCAGATCGAAGCTGTGGCTGTGGCCCACGATCAACTGCACACCGTTGGTCCGCGCGGCGTCGATCATCACGCGACAATCCTCGAGCGTGAGGGCCATCGGCTTTTCGACCAGGACGTGCTTGCCGCGCGCGCAGGCGAGGCGGGTGTGCGCGGCGTGGAATTGATGCGGCGTCGCGACATAGATGACCTCGACCGCCGGGTCGGCACAGAGGTCCTCCACATTGGAGTGGGCACGCGCGCCGTACTCCTGCGTAAATCGTTCGCGCGCCTCGGCGCGGGGATCGGCGCCCGCCACGACTTCGACGCGCGGGTCGCGGAACGCCGGCGCCGTGACAGCGAACGCGCGGCCCAGGCCGGCCACTCCCAGCCGGATGCGATGCGTCAACTTTTTCATGATATGTATATGGCATGTTAACCAAGGAACAGAACGAGCTTCTTTGCCGGGTCGAAGGCAGCGCGCCCATGGGCCAGCTTGCGCGCCGGCACTGGCTGCCGGTGTGCATGGCGGAGGAGGTACCCGAGCGCGACGGCAAGCCGGTGCGCGCGCGGCTGCTCGGCGAGGACCTGGTGGTGTTTCGCGACAGCAACGGGCGCCTCGGCGTGCTGGGCGAGCATTGCCTGCACCGGCGCGCCTCGCTGGCGTTCGGGCGCAACGAGGACTGCGGGCTGCGCTGCCTGTACCACGGCTGGAAGTTCGACGTCGAAGGCAACGTGGTGGACATGCCCTCGGAAGCGCCGGGCGCCGCCGAGCGCCTGGGGAAGAAGACCAAGGCCTATCCGGCGCGCGAGGGCGGCGGCTTCATCTGGGTATGGATGGGGCCTGCAGACGAAATGCGCGAATTCCAGCCGCCGGCGTGGGCGCCGACGCCGGGGATCAAATACGCCATCGTCAAGATGCACGCCGAGTGCAACTGGGCGCAGGTGCTCGAAGGCTCGATCGATTCCGCGCACAGCTCGAGCCTGCATTCCACCAATATGCCGGCGGCCGAGGTCGAGGGCTCGACCGCGACCGACTCGGCGTGGCTGCGGCCCTCGACCGACAAGGCGCCGCGCCTGCAGTTCGAGGCGACTTCCTACGGCTTTCGCTACGCCGCCATCCGCAAGCCGATCCGCAACCCGGAGACCCAGCAGTACATCCGCACCACCCTTTACATCGCGCCGTTCACCTGCCTCATTCCGCCGAACAACCAGTACAACCTGGCGCAGATGCTGATCCCGATCGACGACGTGAACACCATGTTCTACTGGATCGCCTGGCATCCGGATCCGAGGAAGGGCATCTCGCAGGAGGCCTGGCGCAGGTTCTGTGCGGCCACCGTGGGGGTCGACCTGGATTCGCAATACCGGAAAATCCGCAACCTGGCGAACGGCTATCGGCAGGATCGCGAAGCGATGAAGCGCGGCGACTGGACCGGCATCGAAGGCATCCCGACGCAGGACATGGCGATGTGGGAGTCGATGGGCCCGATCTCCGACCGCAGCCAGGACCATCCGGGCGCGAGCGACCTGGCGGTGGCGCAGTTCCGCCGCCTGATGGTGGCGGCGCTCAAGAAGTTCCAGGAAGGCGGCCCCGCGCTCGGCACCACCGAAAAGATTTCCTATGGCAATCTCGCTTCCTTCGAGGGCGTGGTGCCCAAGACCACCGACTGGCGCACCCTCGGCGCCGCTACTGAAGAGCGTAGTGAAGGCGCATTAGCACGAAGTTGATCCCGGGGTTCGGGCTGCCAAGGCCGCCGTTGGAGATGTGCTGCACGCGCACGCCGAAGTCATAGCGCCGGCCCGGCCCGAAACGCACGCCGGCGCCGAGGTGATCGCCGAACTGGAACGCGGTGCTGAAGGTGCGGTGCGCGCTGATGCGCGCCTGCACCAGGTGAAAGCCGATCGCGCCCTCGACATAGATCGACCCGCGCTCGAAGCGGAATACCGGCGTGGCGGCGAGCTCGGCGGTGCTCTCATCGGTGTTGTCCCACAGGCCGGCGGCAAACTCCCAGTAGCCGGCGAGATGCCATCCGCCCGGCGCCGGGCCGCGCTCGCGCCACTGGTCGGTGACGGAGACGCGCAGCAGGTAGGTGCGATCGTCGCCGCGTCCGACCTGCACTGACAGGCCATCGACCGCCTGCGCGCGCGGGACCATCAAAAGCGAGGCAAGAAAAAACCAGGCCGCGGCGGCGGCCATGGCGCCGATTTTTCGTATCATTCGCTTCATCATGGCACAGTACGTTTACACGATGCGGCGGGTTTCGAAGACCGTGCCGCCCAAGCGCACCATCCTCAAGAACATCTCGCTCAATTTTTTCCCGGGGGCGAAGATCGGCGTGCTCGGGCTGAACGGCTCGGGCAAGTCCTCCTTGCTCAAGATCATGGCCGGCACCGACGACAACCACGAAGGCGAAGTGATCCGCATGCCGGGCATCCGCGTCGGCTATCTCGAGCAGGAGCCGGCGCTTTCGAAAAACAAGACGGTTCGCGAAAGCGTGGAAGAGGCCCTGGGCGAGACCACCGCGGCGAAGAAGCGCCTCGAGGAGATCTACGCCGCGTACTCCGAGCCCGATGCGGACTTCGACAAGCTCGCCGAGGAGCAGGCGAAGCTCGAGGCGATGCTCAACACCGGCGGCGCCGATGAGCTGGAAATCGCCGCCGACGCGCTGCGGCTTCCGCCGTGGGACCAGAAAGTCGACGTGCTCTCGGGCGGCGAGAAGCGCAGAGTGGCTTTATGCCGGCTGCTGCTGTCGAAGCCGGATCTGTTGCTGCTCGATGAACCGACCAACCACCTCGACGCCGAGAGCGTGGAGTGGCTCGAGCAGTTCCTGCAGCGCTTTCCCGGCACCGTGGTGGCCGTCACGCACGACCGCTACTTCCTCGACAACGCCGCGGGCTGGATCCTCGAGCTCGACCGCGGCCACGGCATCCCGTGGCAGGGCAACTACTCGAGCTGGCTCGAGCAGAAGGAAAAGCGCCTGCAGGTGGAGTCGAGCCAGGAAGTGGCGCGCATCAAGGCGATGCAGGCCGAGCTGGAATGGGTGCGGCAGAACCCGAAGGGACGCGGCACCAAGTCGAAGGCGCGGCTGGCACGCTTCGAAGAGCTGTCTTCGCAGGAGACCCAGGCGCGCAACGAAACGCAGGAAATCTTCATCCCGGTCGCCGAGCGCCTGGGCAACGAGGTGATCGAGTTCAAGGACGTGTCGAAGGGCTACGGCGAGCGGCTGCTGATCGACAAGCTGTCCTTCCAGGTGCCGGCCGGCGCCATCGTCGGCATCATCGGTCCGAATGGGGCGGGAAAATCGACCTTATTTAGATTAATTACTAAAAGAGAGAAACCAGACGGCGGCAAGATCGCCATCGGCAAGACGGTGAAGATCGCCCATGCCGACCAGGCGCGCGACGAGCTGCAGAGCGGCAAATCGGTATTCGAGGACATCTCGGGCGGCAACGACTCCATCCAGGTCGGCAAATTCCAGATGCCGGCGCGCTCGTACCTCGCGCGCTTCAACTTCCGCGGCGCCGACCAGCAGAAGCTGGTCGGCCAGCTCTCCGGCGGCGAGCGCGGCCGCCTGCACCTCGCGCGCATGCTGATGTCGGGCGCCAACGTGCTGCTGCTCGACGAGCCGTCCAACGACCTCGACGTCGAGACGCTGCGCGCGCTGGAGGAGGCGCTGCTCGAGTTCGCCGGCAGCGTCATGGTGATCTCGCACGACCGCTGGTTCCTCGACCGCATCGCCACCCACATCCTCGCCTTCGAGGGCGACTCGCAGGCGGTGTTCTTCAACGGCAACTACCGGGAATACGAGGCCGACAAGAAGAAGCGCCTGGGCGAAGAGGCCGCCAAGCCGCATCGGATCAAGTTCAAGGCATTGAAAACTTAATTCGGGCTCTGACCCCGAATTACAGAAACGGGGCGAACAGCCGGGCCGTGCCGTCGCGCAGCTTCACCGCCAGCGGGCGGGCGTCCATGTCTTGCAGCGTGATGCGGCGCGCGCCGTTGATGCGGGCCTGCACCAGGCCGTCCATGTGCGCGCCGAGCTCGACGCTGTAGCACTCGGCGTTGAGCTCGAAGTTGAGCCGCAGGCTGCGCGCGTCCCAGTTGGCCGAGCCGAGCAGCGTCCAGGCGCCGTCGACCACCATCAGCTTGGAGTGGTCGAACGGCCCGCTGCTGGTCCA
>DATFDV010000216.1:0-2662 GCA_035251855.1 Burkholderiales bacterium
GAACACCACGCCCGAGCAGATGAAGATGTTCCTCACGCGCATCGGCTTCGGCGCCAAGGCGGTGGTGAACGGCGACGTGACGCAGATCGACCTGGGGCGCGACAAGAAGAGCGGGCTGATCGAGGCGCGCCGCATCCTCGATGGCGTGCGCGGCATCGCCTTCACCCAGTTCGGCGCGCAGGACGTGGTGCGCCATCCGCTGGTGGCGCGCATCATCGATGCCTACGAAGCCGCGCCGGAAGAATAGCGTCACCATCCAATACGCCGTGCCGCGGCGCGGCGTCCCCAGCGCGGCCCTGCTGCGCAAGTCTGCGCTGCTCACCTCGTCCTCGGCAGTGAATCTTAGAATCGTGGGCGAGCGCGAAGGCCGCATCCTCAATCGGACGTTCCGCAAAATCGATCGCGCCACCAACGTCCTGAGCTTTCACACTGGCGACATCGTGCTGTGCCATCCTGTGATCCGGCGCGAGGCGCAGGCGCAGGGAAAGAGCCTGGCGGCCCATTACGCTCACCTGGTGGTGCATGGCGTGCTCCATTTGCGCGGCTACCAGCATGAAAAGAAAAGGGATGCGGCGCGCATGGAAGCGCGCGAGATCCGCCTCCTGCGGCGCCTCGGAATCCGCAATCCCTACGCGTCGAATGTAGAATGAGATTTCCGCGCCAGTAATGAACGATCCCTCCCGCCCCAGCCTGCTCGAGCGTTTGTCGGCGCTCATCATGCGCGAGCCCGGTGACCGCGCCGAGCTGGCGCAGCTGCTGCGATCGGCCTACTCCCGCAACCTGCTCGACGCCGACGCGCTGTCCATCATCGAGGGCGCGCTCACCGTGTCCGAGATGGCGGTGCGCGACATCATGATCCCGCGCGCGCAGGTGGACTTCATCGACATCAACGAGCCGGTGGAGCGGTTCGTCACGCGCGTCATCGGCACCGCGCATTCGCGCTTCCCGGTGATCGACCAGAACCGCGACGACGTGATCGGGGTGCTGCTGGCCAAGGATCTTCTTCGCTACTACGCCGGCGAGGAGGAGTTCAACGTGCGCGAGATGCTGCGTCCGGCGGTGTTCGTGCCCGAGGCGAAGCGCCTGAACGTGCTGCTGCGCGAGTTCCGCGCCAGCCGCAACCACATGGCGATCGTGATCGACGAATACGGCGGCGTCGCCGGCCTGGTCACCATCGAGGACGTGCTCGAGCAGATCGTCGGCGACATCGAGGACGAGTACGACTTCGACGAGGCCTCCGACAACATCCTGCCCGAGCCCGGCGGCCGCTACCGCGTCAAGGCGCTGACGCAGATCGCCGACTTCAACGCCGCCTTCGACTCGAAGCTGCCCGACGAGTCCGCCGACACCATCGGCGGCTTTCTCATCGCGCAGCTCGGGCGCCTGCCCAAGCGTGGCGAAACCGTGCAGCTCGAAGGCCTGCGCTTCCAGGTGCTGCGCGCCGACAGCCGGCGCGTCTACACCCTGCTCGTCGACAAGCCGAAGGCTTGATTTCGTTTCTCGCCGGCGCGGCGACGGTGCTGGCGTTCGCGCCGGTCGGCGTGTTCCCGCTCGCCCTCGCCACCTTCGCGTTCCTGATCCACGTGTGGATGCACGCATCGCCGCGGCAATGCTTCTGGCGCGGCTTCTGGTTCGGCCTGGGCCTGTACGGCGCCGGCGTGTCCTGGGTCTACGTCAGCCTGCACACCTTCGGCGGCATGCCCGCCCCGCTCGCCGGATTCTTCACCGTGGGCTACTGCGCGTTCCTTGCGTTGTTCCCGGCGGCGGCCGGCTGGCTGCAGGCGCGCATCCCGGCGCCGGACGCGGTGCGCGCGTGCCTGCTGATCCCGGCGGCGTGGGTGCTGTCCGAGTGGACGCTCGAATGGCTGTTCACCGGGTTTCCCTGGCTCGCCATCGGCTATGCGGCGGTCGGCTGGCCGCTGCAGGGGTATGCGCCGCTCACCGGCGTGTATGGGCTCACCCTGGCTACGCTCGCGCTCGCCGGCATGCTCTGGATCCTCATTCACGGTCCGCGCAAGCCCGCCTTCGCGGTCGGCATTGCCGTGCTCATCGCCATCGGCCAGGGGCTGCAGGCGGTGCAATGGACCCGGCCGAGCGGCGAGCCGGTCGCCGCCGCGCTGCTGCAGGGGAACATCGAGCAGGAAATGAAGTTCAGTCCCCAGCGCTACCCGGCGATTTTCGACACGTACGCGCGGCTGGCGGAGGGGACCAGCGCCAAGCTGGTGGTGCTGCCCGAGACCGCGTTGCCGAGGTTCTACCAGCGGATTGCGCCGGAGGAGCTCGCCCGCCTCGAGGCCGCCGTGCGCGGCGACGGCGGCGACCTGCTGCTGGGCGTGCCCTACCAGGACGGTGAGCATTACTACAACAGCGTGATCAGTCTGGGCGTATCGCCGCAGCAGATCTACCACAAGGTGCACCTGGTACCCTTCGGCGAGTTCATCCCGCCGGGCTTCGGCTGGGTGCTCGGCATCCTGCGCATCCCGCTGTCGGATTTCAGCCGCGGCTCGCCGGAGCAGCCGCCGCTCGAGGTGGCCGGGCAGCGCGTCGCGCTGAACGTCTGCTACGAGGACGTGTTCGGCGCGGAGATGGCGGCGCGCGCCGCGGAGGCGACGCTGCTCGTCAACGTATCGAACGTGGCCTGGTTCGGCGACTCGCTCGCCCC
>DATFDV010000217.1:0-7702 GCA_035251855.1 Burkholderiales bacterium
GACCGCGAGGCCATCAAGCGCGTGGTGATGCGCGGCCTGTCGATCCCGGCCGGGATCATGGTGGCGCCGGGCGTGCACGGCCATTCCAAGGACATCGACATCGTGCTCAAGCCCGATCCGGCCGCGGCGAAGAAGCTGCTCGCCGAGGCGGGCTACCCCGACGGCTTCGAGTTCACCGTCGACTGCCCGAACAACCGCTACGTCAACGACGAGAAGATCTGCCAGGCGCTGATCGGCATGTGGACCAAGGCCGGCTTCAAGCCGCGCCTGAACTCGATGCCGTTCGCCACCTTCATCGCCAAGATCCAGAACTTCGACTCGAGCGCCTACCTGCTGGGCTGGGGCGTGGCCACCTTCGACGCACAGTACTCGCTGCAGTCGCTGGTGCGCACCAAGACCAGCGGCGCCGACGGCAACTTCAATCTCGGCCGTATCAGCGACCCGAAGCTCGACACCACCATCGACGCGATCAAGATCGCCACCGACCCGCGGGCGCGCGATGCCCTGCTGCGCGAGGGCCTGATCGCCACGCGCGACCAGCACTACTACGTGCCGATCCACCATCAGCTGCGGCCGTGGGCGATGAAGAAGGGCGTCACCACGGTGCACAAGGCCGACGACCGGCCGGAGTCGCGGTTCGCGCGGGTTGATGGGGGCACCTGATTTTCAGAAGAGTCTGGGACCACGACCTCGCGTGGAGCTTCCGCAGGTCGCCGGTCACCATGATCGCCGCCGCGCTGACACTGGTCTGTGTCGGCGCGGCGATGTTCTCTCCCTGGCTTTCCCCGCAGGACCCGTTCGACGCCGCCGCGCTTGACCTGAACGCGGCGTTCAAGCCGCCGGCCTGGGTCGAGGGCGGCGAGCGCGCCTTCCTGCTGGGCACCGACAACCAGGGCCGCGACATCCTGTCGACCATCATGCATGGCGCGCGCATCTCGCTCGGCGTCGGCCTGGCCTCGGTGTTCCTGGCCCTGTTTCTCGGCGTCTCGCTCGGCTTGCTTTCGGGCTACCTCGGCGGACGGCTGGACGCCTTCATCATGCGCGTGGCCGACGTGCAGCTTTCCTTCCCGGCGATCCTGATCGCGCTGCTGATCGACGGGGTGGCGCGCGTCGCGCTGCCCACCGAGCGCCACGACGAGATCGCCATCCCGGTGCTGGTGCTGGCCATCGGCCTCGCCGGCTGGGTGCACTACGCGCGCACCGTGCGCGGCTCGACCATGGTCGAGCGCGAGAAGGAATACGTGCAGGCGGCGCGCGTCATCGGCCGGCGCCCGCTCGCCATCATGTTCTCGCACGTGCTGCCCAACGTGATGGGGCCGGTGCTGGTGCTCGCCACCATCCATATCGCCACCGCGATCATCACCGAGGCCACGCTCTCCTTCCTCGGCGTCGGCGTGCCGGCGACGCGCCCATCGCTGGGCACGCTGATCCGCGTCGGCAACGAGTTCCTCTATTCGGGCGAATGGTGGATCACGGTGTTCCCCGGCGCGGCCCTGGTGATCCTGGTGCTGTCGGTCAACCTGCTCGGCGACTGGCTGCGCGACGCCCTCAATCCGCGGC
This sequence comes from Burkholderiales bacterium, assembly GCA_035251855.1. Taxonomy (GTDB): domain Bacteria; phylum Pseudomonadota; class Gammaproteobacteria; order Burkholderiales; family SG8-39; genus SCGC-AG-212-J23. The sequence continues at coordinate 1,561 of DATFDV010000217.1, forward strand.
TCCGATGATTCTCGAGGTTGACCATCTCAAGGTTCAGTTTCCGACGCGGCGCGGAACCTTGACCGCGGTCGACGATGTCTCGTTTTCGATCGCTCCAGGCGAAGTGCTCGGCGTGGTGGGCGAATCGGGCGCCGGCAAGTCGATTACCGGCATGGCGGTGATCGGCCTGCTCGACCCGCCGGGGCGCATCGCGGCCGGCGAAGTGCGCCTCGAGGGCCGGCGCATCGACAACCTGCCGCACGAGGAGCTGCGCCGCGTCCGCGGCCGGCGCATCGGCGTCATCTTCCAGGATCCCCTCACCTCGCTCAATCCGCTGTACAGCATCGGGCAGCAGCTCGAGGAGACGATCCTCACGCATCTTCCGCTCAGTAATGCGCAAGCGAGAGAAAGGGCCTTGTCGCTCCTGCGCGAAGTCGGCATCCCGGCCCCCGAAGCGCGCTACGGCAACTATCCGCATCATTTCAGCGGCGGGATGCGCCAGCGGGTGGTGATCGCGCTCGCCCTCGCCGCCGAGCCACGCCTGCTGATCGCCGACGAGCCGACCACCGCGCTCGACGTGTCGATCCAGGCGCAGATCATCGCCCTGCTCAAGCGCCTGGCCGGCGAGCGCGGCGCGGCGGTGATGCTGATCACCCACGACATGGGCGTGATCGCCGAGACCGCGCACCGCGTGGCCGTGATGTACGCCGGGCGCCTGGCAGAGATCGGGCCGGTGCGCGAAGTGATCCACGCCCCGAAGCATCCCTACACGGTGGGTTTGATGGGCTCGATCCCCAGAATTTCCGCCGAACAGAAACGCCTGGTGCAGATCGACGGCGCCATGCCGCGCCTGAATGCCATCCCGCCCGGCTGCGCCTTCAACCCGCGATGCCCAAAACGCTTCGCGCGCTGCGTAGTCGAGCGCCCGGACCTGCTGAACGCTGGTTCGAGTCGAGCTGCATGCTGGCTCCATGCATCTGCTTAAACTCGATTCCGTCAGCCGGGATTTCGACGTCTCGCGTCCCTGGCTCAACCGCGTCCTCGAGCGCGAGCCGCGCCGGCTGTTGCGGGCCGTGGATCGGCTGTCTTTCGAAGTCACCAAAGGAGAAACGCTGGCGCTGGTCGGCGAGTCCGGCTGCGGCAAGTCGACGGTGGCGCGCCTGATCGTCGGACTGCACGCGCCGAGCGAGGGACGCGTCGAGTTCCACGGCCGGCGCATGCAGATGATCTTCCAGGACCCCTACGCCAGCCTGAATCCGCGCTGGCGGGTGCGCAAAATTATCGAGGAGCCGATGCGGGTTCTCGAGACCAAGAAAGAGGTCGGCGAGCTGCTACGGCAGGTCGGCCTGTCCGCCGACGACGCCGAGCGCTATCCGCACGAGTTCTCCGGCGGCCAGCGCCAGCGCATCTCGATCGCGCGCGCGCTGGCCGGCGAGCCCGACCTGCTGATCTGCGACGAGCCGACCTCGGCGCTCGACGTCTCGGTGCAGGCGCAGATCCTCAACCTGATGGCCGCGCTGCAGGAGCGCCTGGGCCTGACGTACGTCTTCATCTCGCACAACCTGGCGGTCGTGTCGCTGGTGGCCGATCGCGTCGGCGTCATGTACTTCGGCCGCATCGTCGAGCTGGCGCGCTCCGCCGAGCTGTTTGCCCGCCCCCGCCATCCGTATACGCGCATGCTGCTCGACGCGGTGCCCGACCTCGACATGAGCGGCAAATCGCGCACCCCGGTGGCCGGCGAAGTCCCCAACCCGCTCGCGCCGCCGCCCGGCTGCGCCTTCCATCCGCGCTGCCCGCATGCCAGCGAGCGCTGCCGCGTGGAGGCGCCGAGTTTCGTGAATGGCGTGGCTTGCCACGCCGTGGAAGAAAGCCGCATCTAGAGAAAAGGGGTCAGGACCCTTTTTCCCGAAAAAGGGTCCTGACCCCTTTTCTCCTTTCTTAGCGAATGTTCGCCACGCCGAACGGCACGTGACCGGCCGCAACGTGGAGCCGCGCCGAGTCGATGTGGCCGCGCTGGTCGTCGAAGTAGAAGTCCGGCTCGAATGCCCGCAGGAATTCGCCCTTGTCCAGCCCGCCGAGGAACATGAGCTCATCCACCGCGACATTCCATTCCATCAGGGTGCGGATGGCGCGCTCGTGCGCAGGCGCGCTGCGGGCGGTAACCAGCGCGGTGCGGACCTTGATCGGTACGTCGGTGCCCGCCGCGGCTTGCAAGCGATGCAGCGCTTCGAGCAGCGGCTTGAACGGACCCGGAGGAAGCGGTTGCAGAACGTTGGCGATCTCGTGCCTGGTAAATGCATCGAGACCGTCCTTCTGGTAGACGCGCTCGGCTTCGTCCGAAAACAGCACCGCGTCGCCGTCGAATGCGATGCGAAGTTCATCGGCATGGCGGCTTGCCGCTTGCGCCGACTCCGGATAGACGCGCGCGGCGGGACATTTCGCGTCGAGCGCGCTCATCACGTCGCTTTCGTTCGCGGACAGGAACAGGTTGGCCTTGAGCGGCTCGAGGTAGCGATACGGCGTGCGCCCGCGCGTAAAGACGCCGCGCTCGATCTGCAGGCCGGCCTGCTTCGCGGAACGGAAGATCCTCAGCCCGGACACCGGGTCGTTCTTCGATAACACCACCACTTCGACGCGCTGCGCTTGCGCAGTATTGAAGGCGAGTAGTTTTTTCACCAGGGGAAACGCAACCCCGGGCCGGGCGGAAACGTCCAGACGCCCGTATTGAAGCGCAATGTACGCGTCCTCGCCGTCCTTCTCGAATACCCGGTTCTCCTCCTCGAAGTCGAACAGTGCCCGCGAGGAGATCGCCACCACCAGCTTGCCTTGCACGGAGTAGGGCATGCGGCTCTATTATGCGCCTGATACACAGAACATCAGTTATCATATATATTACGTACTAACTAAGGCTTTTGATGCTTACTTCGCGCCAACTGCGGGCCGCCCGCGCCCTCGCCGGCATCGACCAGCGCGCGCTGGCCAAGGCTGCCCGCCTGTCGCTGCCCACCATCCAGAGAATGGAAGCGAGCGACGGCGTGGTGCGCGGCAACGTCGAGTCGCTGATGAAGCTGATTGCGGCGCTCGAACGCCTCGGTATCGAGCTGATCAACGAAGGCGCGGCGAGCGAGGGCGGCGGCCGCGGCCTCCGCCTGAAGAAGAGAGGCTGACGAGAGACCCCGTGGCGCTGGAAGGCCTGTTGTGGTGCATCGCCGCGCTGCTTGGCGCCGCCATGGCTGCCCTCGCCATGGCGCGGCGGCCACACGCCGCCACCACGCTGGTCTACGGCCTCTCGCTCGGCGTCACGCTCGTCGCGCTGGGAATCGCGGGCGCCTCGCTGCTCGCGCCGGCGTCGTTCGGCGCCAAGGCCAGCCTGCCGGTGGGCCTGCCCTGGCTGGGCGCGCATTTCGAGCTCGACGCGCTGTCGGCGTTTTTCCTGGTGGTGATCAATCTCGGGAGCGCCGGGGCCAGCCTGTTCGGCCTCGGCTACGGCCGCCACGAGGAGTCGCCCGGCCGCGTCCTGCCCTTCTTCCCGCTGTTCCTCGCGGGCATGAACCTGGTGCTGATCGCCGCGGACGCGTTCACTTTCCTCTTCGCCTGGGAGCTGATGTCGCTCTCGTCCTGGGCGCTGGTGATGGCGCACCATCGCCGGCCGGGCAATGCCGCGGCCGGGTATCTCTACCTGTTGATGGCGAGCTTCGGCACCCTGGCGCTGCTGCTGGCGCTCGGCCTGCTCGCCGGCCCGCTGGGCGGCTACACCTTCGACGAAATCCGCCTGGTGCCGCCGCCGGCCGCCGCCGCCGCGGTGGTCCTGGTGCTGGCGCTGATCGGCGCCGGCTCCAAGGCCGGCCTGGTGCCGCTGCACGTCTGGCTGCCGCTCGCCCACCCGGCCGCGCCGACGCATGTCTCGGCGCTGATGAGCGGCGTGATGACCAAGGTGGCGGTCTACGGGTTCGTGCGCATCGTCTTCGACCTGCTCGGGCCGCCGGCGTGGTGGTGGGGCGCCGTGGTGCCGCTGCTCGGCGGCATCACCGCGGCGCTGGGCGTGCTGTACGCGCTGATGCAGAGCGACCTCAAGCGGCTGCTCGCCTACAGCACGGTCGAGAACATCGGCATCATCTTCATCGGCCTGGGCCTGTCGCTGGCCTTCGAGGCGAACGCGATGACCGGCGCGGCGGCGCTCGCGCTGACCGCAGCGCTGCTGCACGTTTTCAACCACTCGCTGTTCAAGAGCCTGCTGTTCTTCGGCGCCGGCGCGGTGCTCGGCGCCACCGGCGAGCGCGACATGGAGCGCCTCGGCGGGCTGATCCACCGCATGCCGCGCACCGCATTCGCCTTCCTCATCGGCTCGGCCGCGATCTCGGCGCTGCCGCCGTTCAACGGCTTCGTTTCCGAATGGCTCACCTTCCAGGCGATCCTGCTCAGCCCGGCGCTGCCGCAATGGCTGCTGAAATTCCTGGTGCCCGCGGTCGGCGCCCTGCTCGCGCTGTCGGCCGCGCTTTCCGCGGCCTGCTTCGTCAAGGCGTTCGGCATCACCTTCCTCGGCCGGCCGCGCACGCCGCTCGCCGCGCAGGCGGGCGAGACCGATCGCTGGTCGCAGGCGGCGATGCTGACGCTCGCCGCGCTGTGCCTGCTGGCGGGCATCCTGCCGGGCTATTTCATCGACGCGCTCGCCCCCGTCATCCAGACGCTGACCGGAACCAGCCTGCCGCGCCAGCACGAGCTCGACTGGCTGACCATCGTGCCGATCGCGCACAGCCGCAGCTCCTATAACGGACTGCTGCTGTTCTTCTTCATCGCCCTCGCCGCCGGCCTCGGCGCCGAGGTGATCCACCGCTGGGCGTCGACGGCGAGCCGCCGCGCCGCCGCCTGGGACTGCGGCTTTCCGGACGCAAGCCCGGCGACGCAGTACAGCGCTTCGAGCCTTTCGCAGCCGATCCGCCGCGTGTTCGGCAGCGTGGTGTTCCGGGCGAGCGAGCAGGTCGATCTGCCGCCGCCCGGCGATGCCCGGCCGGCGCGCCTTCGGGTAGGGCTGCGCGACGTCCCGTGGGAGGTGCTCTATCAGCCGACGGCGAGGCTGGTGGGGTTTGCCGCCGAGCGGCTCAACCGGCTGCAGTTCCTCACCATCCGCGGCTACCTGACCCTGGTGTTCGGCGCGCTGGTTGCGCTGCTGATGGTGCTCACCGTATGGCAATGATCCTCGACGCGTTCGTCCAGCTCGGCCAGATGATGGTGGTGCTGGCGCTCGCGCCGCTGCTCGCGGGGTACGTGCGCACCCTCAAGGCGCGGCTCGTCGGCCGGAAGGGACCGCCGCTGCTGCAGCCGTACCGCGACCTGCTGCGGCTGCTGCGCAAGGAAGTGGTGCTGGCGCATTCCGCGTCCTGGGTCTTTCGCGCCGCCCCCTACCTCGTATTCGCCGCGACCTGGGTCGGCGCGGCGCTGGTGCCGACGTTCGCCACCGGGCTGCTGTTCAGCTACGCGGCCGACATGATCGCCATCGTCGCGCTGCTCGGCAGCGCGCGCTTCATGCTGGCGCTCGCCGGCCTCGACGTCGGCACCAGCTTCGGCGGCATCGGCTCGAGCCGCGAGATGATGATCGCCTCGCTCGCCGAGCCGGCGATGCTGATGGTGGTCTTTACCTTGTCCCTCCTGGCGGGCTCCACGCAGCTCTCGTCGATTGCCGCGTTCATGCAGGGTTCCGACGTCGGCCTGCGCGTGTCGCTCGCGCTGGCGCTGATCGCGCTGGTGATGGTGGCGATTGCCGAAAACGGCCGCATTCCGGTCGACAACCCGGCGACCCATCTGGAGCTCACCATGGTGCACGAGGCGATGATCCTCGAATACTCGGGCCGCCACCTCGCGCTGATCGAGGCGGCGTCGTTCGTCAAGCTGCTGCTGTACGTCTCGGTGATCGGCTGCGTGTTCGCGCCCTGGGGGATCGCCGCCTCCGGCGACGGCGCGCTCGCCTATCTGGCCGGCGTGGCGATCTACGTCGCCAAGCTCGCCGTCGCCGGCTTCCTGCTCGCGGTGTTCGAGACCGCGATCGCCAAGATGCGCGTGTTCCGCTACTCCGACTTCCTCGGCGCGGCGCTGATGCTGGGCGTGCTGGCGGCGCTGCTGCGCTTCGTGTCGCGCCTCACATGATCAGCGCGCTCGCCCTCGACGT
>DATFDV010000218.1:0-13113 GCA_035251855.1 Burkholderiales bacterium
GCCTTCTTCACCTCGATGTCGTCGTAGTAGCCGTTGTTGACCGCGAACAGCGTGAGCGCCATCTCCCACACCTGCAGCGGCTGGTATTGCGGCTGCTTCATGAGCTCGGTGACCATGCGGCCGCGCTCCAGCTGCTTGCGCGTCGCCTCGTCGAGATCGCTGGCGAACTGCGCGAAGGCGGCCAGCTCCCGGTACTGGGCGAGCGCGAGGCGCACGCCGCCGCCGGTGTCGCGCCGCTTCATGATCTTGGTCTGTGCCGCGCCGCCGACCCGTGATACCGAGACGCCGGCGTTGATCGCCGGGCGAATGCCGGCGTTGAACAGGTCGGTCTCGAGGAAGATCTGCCCGTCGGTAATGGAAATCACGTTGGTGGGCACGAACGCGGTCACGTCGCCGGCCTGCGTCTCGATCACCGGCAGCGCGGTGAGCGAGCCGGTCTTGCCCTTGACCTGGCCCTTGGTGAACTTCTCGACGTAGTCGGGATTCACCCGCGCGGCACGCTCCAGCAGGCGCGAGTGCAGGTAGAAGACGTCGCCCGGATAGGCTTCGCGCCCCGGCGGCCGGCGCAGGAGCAGCGAAACCTGCCGGTAGGCCCAGGCCTGCTTGGTCAGGTCGTCGTAGATGATGAGCGCGTCCTGGCCGCGGTCGCGGAAGTACTCGCCCATCGTGCAGCCCGAGTACGGCGCGATGTACTGCATCGCCGCCGACTCCGAGGCGGAAGCGGCGACGATGATGGTGTAGGCCATCGCGCCATGCTCCTCGAGCTTGCGCACCACGTTGGCGATGGTGGAGGCCTTCTGGCCGATGGCGACGTAGACGCAGAAGAGGTCCTTGCCCTTCTGGTTGATGATCGTGTCGACCGCCACCGCGGTCTTGCCGGTCTGGCGGTCGCCGATGATCAGCTCGCGCTGGCCGCGGCCGATTGGCACCATCGCGTCGATCGCCTTGAGGCCGGTCTGCACCGGCTGCGACACCGATTGGCGCGCGATCACGCCCGGCGCCACCTTCTCGATCACGTCGGTGAGCTTGGCGTTGATCGGTCCCTTGCCGTCGATCGGTAGGCCGAGCGAGTTCACCACCCGCCCGAGCAGCTCCGGGCCAATCGGCACCGACAGAATCTTGCCGGTGGTCTTGACCGTGTCGCCCTCGGTGATGTGGGTGTACTCGCCGAGAATCACCGCGCCGACCGAGTCGCGCTCAAGATTGAGCGCGAGGCCGAAGGTATTGTTGGGAAATTCCAGCATCTCGCCCTGCATCACGTCGGACAGCCCGTGGATGCGGCAGATCCCGTCAGTCACCGACACCACCGTACCTTCGGTGCGCATGCGCGCACCAGCGTCGAGGTTTTGGATGCGGCTTTTGATCAGCTCCGAAATTTCCGACGGATTCAATTGCATAAGGCTCCTAAGCGTCTTTGCTTCTATGCCTTCAATGCGGCTTCGAGCGCGCCGAGTTGGGCGCGCGCCGAGCCGTCGATGACCTGGTCGCCGAGCACCACCCGCACGCCGGCGATCAGCGACTTGTCGACCTGGACCTTGGTTCGAACCTTGCGGCCGGTCTTCTTCTCCAGCCGCTGCACCAGGTCCGCGACCTGGGCTTCCGACAGCTCGAACGCAGACTGCACTTCGGCCTCGAGCACGCCCTCACGCTCGTCCTTCAGCGTCTCGAACTGCGCACGGATCTGCGGCAGCAGCCCCAGGCGCCCGTTTTCGGCGAGCACGCGCAGAAAATTCTCGGCTTCGGCGTTCAGCCGGCCCGACAGGATGCCGATGAACACGCCGGCCACCTGCGCATCGGTCTGGCCCGGCTCGGCCACCGCGGCGCGCACCCGTGCATCGTCGGCAACCAGCGCCAGCGCGCGCAGCATTTCGGACCATTTGGCGAGCGCGCCCGCGCCGTCGGCCAGCCTGAAGGCGGCTTCGGCATAGGGTCGCGCGACGGTGCTGGGTTCGGCCATTACAGTTGCCGCTTGATCGCGTCCAGCAGCTCGCCGTGCGCTTTGGCGTCGACCTCGCGCCGCAGAATCTTCTCGGCGCCGGCGACCGCGAGCGACGCCACCTGGTCGCGCAGCTGCTCGCGCGCGCGCGTCACCTGCTGCTCGATCTCGGCCTTGGCCGCGGCTTTTTCGCGGTTGCCCTCTTCCTTGGCGGCGTTGCGCGCCTCCTCGATCATCTGCGCGGCGCGCTTCTCGGCCTGCGCCAGCACTTCGGCGGCGCGGCTGCGCGCCTGGCTGATCGACTCGTCGGCCTGCCGGGTGGAGAGCTCGAGCGAGCGCTTGCCCTGCTCGGCCGCGGCCAGGCCGTCGGCGACCTGCTTCTGCCGCGCTTCGATGGCGCGCAGCATGTGGGGCCAGATGAACTTCACCGTGACCCAGATAAAGGCGGTGAAGGTGATCGCCTGCGCGACCATCGTCAGGTTCAAGTTCATGACAGGCGGGCGCGCCTTACTGGAAGGCGGTTGCCAGCGGATTGGCGAAAGCGAAGAACATCGCGATGCCCAGGCCGATGATGAACGAGGCGTCAATCAGGCCGAGCAGCAGGAATACCTTGCCCTGCAGCGAGTTGGTGAGCTCGGGCTGGCGCGCGGCCGCCTCCAGAAAGCGGCTGCACATGATGCCCACGCCGATGCATGCGCCGGCCGCGCCCAGGCCGATCATCAGCCCAATGCCGATGCCGGTATACGCCTGGACCATCGCCAGCAGCTGAAGTTTTTCCATTTGAACGTTTCCCTTTCTTGTCGTAAGTGAATCAGTGGTGATCGTGCGCCATCGAGATGTAGACCACCGTCAGCATCATGAAGATGTAGGCCTGCAGCAGCACGATCAGGATGTGGAAGATGGCCCACAGCAGTCCGAGGAAGGAGCCGAAGACCACGCCGGCGACGCCGGTGGCCGCCCACATCCAGAGCAACAGGAACAGGATCTCGCCGGCGTACATGTTGCCGAACAGCCGCAGCGAGTGCGACAGGGTCTTGGATACGTACTCGACCATCTGGAACAGGAAGTTCGCCGGCCACAGCAGCGGGTGTGCACCGAACGGCGCGCAGAACAGTTCGTGCAGCCAGCCGCCCACCCCCTTCACCGAGATGGAGAAGAACAGCGTCAGGATCAGCACCGAAATCGACAGCGCAAAGGTGGTGTTGACGTCGGCGGTGGGCACGTAGCGAAAGCCGTGGTCGGAGATGTTGTGGGTCACCAGACCGACCAGGTCGGCCGGCAGGAAATCCATCGCGTTCATCAGCACCACCCAGACGAACACGGTGAGCGCGAGCGGCGCCACGAAGCGGTGGCGGTCGCCGTGGTGGAAGATTCCTTTCGCCTGGGCGTCGACGAAGTCGATCAGCAACTCGACGAAGGCCTGACGCCGGCCCGGCACCCCGGAGGTCGCGCCGCGCACGATCCACCAGATGAACCCCATGCCGAGCAGCCCGAGCAGAATCGAGACGGCGAGCGAATCGACGTTGATCGACCAGAACCCGCCGCCTTCACCGATCGGCTTGGTGAAGAACGTGAGGTGATGCTGGATGTACTCCGATGGAGTGAGCTCTTTACCTGCGGCCATCGCCCGATTGCATCAGTATTCGCGCACAAAAAAAGCCATGGAAAAAATCAGCATCGTCACGACGAAGGTGCCCAGCAGGACCCCGACCGCCGCTTGCGGGTAGTTCGACAGCACTAGCCACAGCAGGAGCAGCGCCAGGCCGATCTTCACTGCCTCGGCGCGCAGCGCGCCGACCAGGATTCCGCCTGCGGAGTTCCCCTTGCCGAGCACCGCGACCAGCGCTGACGCCATGCCAGCCACGATGCTCACTGAGCCGCCAGCCGCCGCGGACCCGGCGCCGTGCGCGCCCGCAATCAGCGCCGCCACTACTGCCAGCAATGCCGTCGCCGCGATCTGCCACTTCAACACGGTCAGCACCGGCTTGCCGAGGATGCGGCGCATGGCGTTCGATCTCGTCGTACCCGGCGAAGGCGCCGAAGTATAGCTCAACTCTTCTTTCATCTGAGCTTCTTCAAAAGCTCGTCGAGGTGATCCAGGCTGGCGTAGTGCACGAGCAGCTTGCCGGTGCCTTTGCGGCCTGCGCGGATCTCGACCGTGGTGCCGAGACGTTCGGAGGCCTCTTCCTCGAGGCGCGCGAGGTCGCGATCCACGCTCTTGCGCCGACGCGCGCCTGGGCCGCGCAGCTGCTGCTGCACTAGCGCCTCGGTGTCGCGCACCGACAACCCCTTCGCGGCGACGCGCTTGCCGAGCTCGATCTGGCGCGCGCCGTCGAGGGCGAGCAGCGCGCGCGCGTGGCCCATCTCGAGCGCGCCTTCCATCAGCATCTCCTGGATCGGGCGCGGCAGCTTGAGAAGCCGCAGCAGATTGGTGGTGGCGCTGCGCGAGCGACCGACGGCGTCGGCCGCCTGCTCGTGGGTCATCTTGAACTCGTCGACCAGCCGCTGCAGCCCGGCGGCTTCCTCCATCGGATTCAGGTTCTCGCGCTGGATATTTTCGATCAGCGACATGGCGAGCGCCGCGTCGTCCGGGATTTCGCGCACCAGCGCCGGTACTTCGTCGAGGCCGGCCATCTGCGCCGCGCGCCAGCGCCGCTCGCCGGCCACCAGCTCGTAGCGATCGCGGTCGACCGGGCGCACCAGCAGCGGCTGCATCAATCCCTGCGAGCGGATGGAGGCGGCAAGCTCGGCGAGCGCCTGCTGGTCCATCTTGGTGCGTGGCTGGTAGCGCCCAGGACGGATGCGCGCGACCGGCAGCGTCAGCAGCGATTCGCGCGGGCGCTCCTCGCCGCCGCCGAGCAGCGCGTCGAGACCCCTGCCCAGCCCCTTGGCTTTCATGGCTGCGCCACCTCGCGTTCCAGCACCTCGCCGGCGAGCGCCGTGTAGGCCTGCGCGCCCTTCGACGACGCATCCCACACCACCGCCGGGACGCCATAGCTCGGGGCTTCCGCCAGACGCACGTTGCGCGGCACCAGGGTGCGGTACACCTTGTCGCCGAAATGCTCTTCGAGCTGCTGCGAGACCTGCTGCGAGAGCGTGTTACGCGGGTCGTACATCGTGCGCAGCAGGCCGGCGATCTCGAGCGAGGGATTCAAGTTGGCCCGCACCCGCTTGATCGTGCCGACCAGGTCCGACAGGCCTTCGAGCGCGTAGTACTCGCATTGCATCGGGATCAGCACCCGCTGCGCCGCGGCGAGCGCGTTGACCGTCAGCAGGCTGAGCGACGGCGGACAATCGATGAGGATGAAATCGTAGTCCGCCGCCACGCGGTCGAGCGCCGACTTCAGGCGCGTCTCGCGCGCCGGCAGCTCGACCAGCTCGACTTCGGCGCCGGCGAGGTCGCGGTTCGCCGGCACCAGGTCGTAGCCGCCGCGCTCCGCGCGCGTGCGAATGCCGGCGAGCTCGCCGAGGCCGAGCAGGGCGTGGTAGATGGTGCGCGCTACGTTGCGCTTGTCGACGCCGCTGCCCATCGTGGCATTGCCTTGTGGATCGAGGTCGACCAGCAGCACGCGCCGCCCGGCCTGCGCCAGCGCCGCGGCCAGATTGACGCTGGTGGTCGTCTTGCCGACGCCGCCCTTCTGGTTGACTACGGCGAGGATGCGGGGCATAGCACCAGGTGGCGTTGCGCGTCGAGCAGCGGCACGCGCAACGCGATCAGCTTGCAGCTCTTGTCCAGCACCGCGGGCGCAGCGCCCGTCATGGCGGCGAGCACGCCGGCGGGCGCGAGCAGATGGCGGCACCCCGCCACGAAATCGTCGAGCGCCGCGAACGCGCGCGAGATCACCACGTCGAACAGCGGCTGCGGGCGCCACGCTTCGACGCGTCCTTCGTGCACTTCGGCGTTGCTCAGGCCCAGTTCGATCGACGCCTGGCGCAGGAACGCCGCTTTTTTCTGGTTCGCTTCGGCCAGCACCACGTACCAGTCCGGTCGCGCAATGGCGAGCGGAATGCCGGGGAATCCGCCGCCAGACCCGGCATCGGCCAGGCGCGCGCGTCCCGCCGCGAGCGGCAGGTGCGGCACGACGACCAGCGAGTCGAGCAGATGGTGCGCCACCATCGAGAGCGGATCGCGGATCGCAGTCAGGTTGTAGGTGCGGTTCCATTTCAAGAGCAGTGCCATGTAGTCGAGCAGACGTTCGCGTGCACCCGCGGGAAGCGCGAGCGCGAGGTCCCCGAGCCCGCGGTCGAGCGCAGCCGGCGGCGTCATGCCCTCTTTTTATCGAGCGGTCGAAAGCCCCGTTTCAGGTGCACCATCAACAAGGAAATGGCCGCGGGCGTGACGCCCGAGATGCGCCCTGCCTGGCCGAGCGTTTCCGGCCGATGGCGGTTGAGCTTCTGCTGCACCTCCGCCGACAGGCCCCGCACTTCCCCGTAATCAAGATCCTCCGGCAGCGCGCGCGACTCCGCATCGGCACGCCGTTCGACCTCCTGGCGCTGGCGCTCAATGTAGCCCTCGTACTTGGCTTGAATTTCCACCTGTTCAGCCACCGACGGCTCTACGCCGTCGGCCCCGGCGACTTCGGCGAACCTGACCTCCGGTCGCCGCAGCATGTCGTAAGCGCTGGTCTTTTTCTGGAAGCCAGCGCTCACATACGTGGATTTCAAGCGCTCCTGCTCGCGCGCGATGGCGTCGCGGCGCCGGTTGAACGCGTCCCAGCGCTCATCCGACACCAAGCCGAGCGCTCTGCCAGCCTCGGTCAATCTCAAGTCCGCATTGTCTTCACGCAGCATCAACCGGTACTCGGCCCGACTAGTGAACATCCGATACGGCTCCGACACGCCGCGGGTGATGAGGTCGTCCACCAACACCCCGAGATAGGCCTGGTCGCGGCGCGGACACCAGGACGCACGCCCGAGTGCGCTCAGCGCAGCGTTCAGCCCGGCGAGCAGACCTTGGGCTGCCGCCTCTTCATATCCCGTGGTGCCATTGATCTGACCGGCAAAGAACAGCCCCGCAACCGACTTCGTTTCGAGCGAGGCATGGAGGTTTCGCGGATCGAAGTAGTCGTACTCGATGGCGTAACCGGGCCGCACGATATGGGCGCCCTCCAACCCAGGGATGGAGTGGACCAGTTCGAGCTGCACATCGAACGGCAGGCTGGTCGAAATCCCATTAGGGTAGATCTCGTTGCTAGTCAGCCCCTCCGGCTCGAGAAAGATCTGGTGGCTCTCCTTGCCGGCAAACCGGTGGATCTTGTCCTCGATCGACGGGCAGTAGCGCGGCCCCACGCCTTGAATGACGCCGGTGAACATGGGCGAGCGGCCGAGCCCGCCGCGGATGATTTCGTGCGTACGAGCGTTGGTATGCGTGATCCAGCAGGGAACCTGCCGGGGATGCATGTCGCGCCGGCCGAGAAAGGAAAACACCGGTTCGGGCGAATCACCGGGCTGCTCCGCCAGCTGGGAGAAGTCGATGGAGCGGGCATCCAGGCGCGGCGGCGTGCCGGTCTTGAGCCGACCAACCGGGAGCTTCATCTCGCGCAGCCGCGCCGCCAGCGTCGCCGAGGCCGGATCGCCGGCACGGCCAGCGTGATAGCTGTTCATGCCGACATGGACCAGGCCGGAAAGAAAAGTCCCGGCGGTCAGCACCACGCAGCGCGCGCGGAACTGCAGACCCAATTGCGTCGCTACGCCGGCTGCGCGCTCCCCTTCCAGAAGAATGTCGTCTACGGCTTGCTGGAAGATCCACAGTCGCGCTTGGTTTTCGAGCCGCCGGCGGATCGCCTGACGGTAGAGCACGCGGTCTGCTTGTGCGCGCGTGGCGCGCACCGCCGCGCCTTTGGAGCCGTTTAGGATACGGAACTGGATGCCGGCCTCGTCAGTAGCGATGGCCATGGCGCCGTCCAGAGCGTCGATTTCCTTGACCAGATGCCCCTTGCCGATTCCGCCAACCGAAGGGTTGCAGGACATCTGGCCAAGCGTCTCGACGCTGTGGGTGAGCAGCAACGTGCGGCAGCCGAGCCGGGCTGAAGCGAGCGCCGCTTCCGTTCCGGCATGGCCGCCGCCGACCACAATGACGTCGAATTCGGCGGGGAACTGCATGGGGTGGCGAATTTTACGCGATCGTTCCACGTGGAACTACAGTCGAGTTGCGGTTCCACGTGGAACAGCGCGCTTGCTGCGGTGCAGCAATCGATGATCTCGTTGCAGCGCTATGCAACTCTCCTCGCGCAACCGGAGCTGCGCCGCACCTTCGCGTTCTCCATCCTCGGCCGGCTCCCGATCGGCCTCACCGGTCTCGCGATTCTCCTGCTGGTGCAAATCCGCAGCGATTCCTTCGCGCGCGGCGGCGCCGCAGCCGCGTGCTACGTGGTCGGCCTCGCCGCAGTCGCGCCTTTTCTCGGGCGCGCGATTGATCGTCTCGGACCACGCGCCATCCTGCTGGCCACCGGCGTGCTTTTCCCGTCCACGCTGGTCGCGCTGGTCGCGGCGGTCGCGCAGGGCGCGACAACCTTGGCACTCGTGCTCGCCGGCGCTGCCGGGGCGAGCTTTCCGCCAATTACGGTCTGCGTGCGCACTTATTTCCGGCGCCGCCTTGCCGAGGAAGGGCTGCTGGCGGCGGCGTACTCCGCCGAATCGGTGTTGATCGAGCTGATTTTCATTGCCGGCCCGATGCTGGTCGCCGTGTTCGTGGCCTTCGCATCAGCCGCGGCCGCGGTCTGGTTCGCCGCCGCTTGCGGCCTCGCCGGCACGCTGCTCTTCTTCCGCTCGCCTGCGCTGCGTACGTGGCAGATCGAGTTGCGCACTTCGCGCGGTTTGCTCGGTCCGCTTACGGAGCGTGGGTTCCCCGCGCTGGTGGGCGTGGTGCTGTGTTTCTCCAGCGCCTTCGGTTTTCTGGAGGTCGGCGTAGTGGCTTATGCGAACGAAGTCCGCAATCCGGCGCTGGCCGGAGTTCTGCTCGGCATTACCAGCGCGGGAAGTGCCCTGGGCGGACTTGCCTACGGCAGCCGTGGATGGCACTACCCTCTAGCCCGCCAGTTCGTCATGGCGCTTGCGCTGATGGCGCTCGGGTTGGCGATCCTCGCGTTTCCCTGGTCGCCGCTGCTGTTCGTCCCTTGGGCGGCATTCGCCGGAATCGCGATGGCGCCTGCGCTCATCATCCAATCGATGCTGGCAGCGAGGATCTCGCGCGCCGAGCATGCGACCGAGGCCTTTACGTGGGTGACCAGTGCGTTGCTGGCCGGCGTGGGAATCGGCCTGGCGGCCGGCGGCGCGCTGCTCGAGATCTTTCCGGCGAATGCGGCGCTCGCCGCCGCCGCCGGCGCCGCCTTGGTTGCCGCGTTGCTGGCGCTGGCTGCGCTTTAAGCGGCCAGCCTCTGGTGCATCCGGCCGCGGCGCGTCTCGAGCGCACCGGGCAGGCGCGCGCCGAGCTTGCCGAACAGCTCGTCGTGCGAGCGCAGCTCCTCTTTCCATGCCTCGGGCTCGACGCGCGTCAGCTCGTCGAAGCGAGCCGGCGTCACCTTCTCGAGGCCTTCCCAGTTGAGATCCTGGTGGCGCGGCATGGTGCCAAGCGGCGTCTCCACCCCCTGGGTGCGGCCCTGGCAGCGCTCCACGATCCAGGCGAGCACGCGCATGTTTTCGCCGAAGCCCGGCCACAGGAACTTGCCATTCGCGTCGCGGCGGAACCAATTCACGCGGAAAATCTTCGGCAACTGCTTCACGGCGCGGCCCATCTTGAGCCAGTGCCCGAAATAGTCGCCCATGTTGTAGCCGCAGAAGGCGAGCATCGCCATGGGATCGCGCCGCACCACGCCGGTCTTGCCGGTGATTGCGGCGGTGGTCTCGGAGCCCAGCGTGGCCGCCATGTAGACGCCCTCTTCCCAGCTGGGTGCCTCGACAACCAGCGGCACGGTGGTTGAGCGCCGGCCGCCGAAGACGAACGCGGAGATCGGCACGCCGGCGGGGTCCTGCCAGGCGGGATCCATCGAAGGGCATTGCGAAGCCGGTACCGTGAACCGCGCGTTGGCGTGCGCCGCCAGCCGGCCTTTCTTGCCGTCGGCGGGCGTCCAGGCATTGCCCTGCCAGTCGGTGAGCTGCGCCGGCGGCTCATCGGTCATGCCTTCCCACCATACGTCGCCATCGGGGGTGAGCGCGACGTTCGTGAAGATCACGTTGCGGTCCAGCATCTTCATCGCGTTGGCGTTGGTCTGCTCCGAAGTGCCCGGCGCGACACCGAACAGGCCGTACTCTGGATTGATGGCGCGGAAGCGTCCGTCGGGGCTGGGCTTGATCCACGCGATGTCCTCGCCGATGGTAGTGACCTTCCAGCCGTTGAAGGCCTGCGGCGGAATCAGCATCGCGAGGTTGGTCTTGCCGCAGGCCGAAGGGAATGCCGCCGCAATGTAGGTTTTCTCACCCGAGGGCGCCTGCACGCCGAGGATCAGCATGTGCTCGGCCAGCCAGCCTTCGTCGCGCGCCATTACGGAGGCGATGCGCAGCGCCAGGCACTTCTTGCCGAGCAGCGCATTGCCGCCGTATCCCGAACCGAACGACCAGATCTCGCGCGTTTCGGGAAAATGCACGATCCATTTTTCCTGGTCGTTGCAGGGCCACGCAACGTCCTTCTGCCCCGGCGTGAGCGGCGCCCCCACCGAATGGACGCACGGGACGAACGCCCCGTCCTCGCCGAGCCATTCGCCGACCGCGCGACCCATGCGCGTCATGATCCGCATGTTGACCGCCACGTAGGCTGAATCGGAGATCTCCACACCCACCTGGGCGATCGGCGAGCCGATCGGGCCCATCGAAAACGGCATCACATACATGGTGCGGCCGCGCATGCAGCCATCGAATACGCGGTTCAGGGTGGCGCGCATCTCGCGCGGCTCGACCCAGTTGTTGGTGGGCCCGGCGTCATCCTTCTTCTCGCTGCAGATGAACGTGCGCTCTTCCATGCGGGCCACGTCGCTCGGATGCGAGCGCGCGAGGTAGCAGTCGGGCCGCAGCTTCGGATTCAGACGGATGAACGTGCCTGCGGCGACCAGCTCCGCGCACAGCCGGTCGTATTCCGCCTGCGAGCCGTCGCACCAGACGATGCGCTCGGGCTTCGCCAGGCGCGCCACCTCCGACACCCATTGGCGCAGGGCGCGATGGCGCACCCACGAAGGCGCGTTGGACTGGTCGGCGGGCGCGGCGGGAGCATTCATCTCGAGTCACTCCAGAAAGGCAAACGGCCCAGCGCAGGCTGGGCCGGGCGACGAAGATTACTTCTCCTTGACGATTTTAGCACCGCGGCTCGGCTGAGCCGTGGCTGGTCCGCTCAGCCTACGACAGCCCAAAACTATTTCGAAACAACGGCTTATTTACCAATGCAGAACCGCGCGAAGATTTCGCCCAGCAAATCATCGGCACTGAACTCGCCAGTAATGCGGCCGAGCGCTGCATGCGCCAAGCGCAGTTCTTCGGCGAAGAATTCCCAGCGCTGCGCTTCGTCCGCGGCGGCGGCCAGGTGGGTGGCGGCCTCCTTCAAAGCGCGCAAGTGGCGCTCGCGGGCGAGGAACACCGGCTCGCCGCTTGAAGACCAGCCCGCAGCGCGCAGGATCCGCTGGCGCAGCGTTTCGAGGCCTTCGCCGGTTTTCGCCGACGCCGCGATGGCTTCGCCAGGCGGCACGAAGCCAGGGGCCAGATCCAGCTTGTTGTAGACCTCGATTGTCGCCGGCGCGACGGGCAGGTCGGGCAGTTCATCGCGGCCCCGGCCCGCTTCGAATACGGCGATCACCAGATCGGCGCGTTCGAGCTCTGCCTGGGTGCGCTGCATGCCGAGACGCTCGATTTCATCGCGCGATTCGCGCAGGCCAGCGGTATCGACCACGACCAGCGGCACGCCTTCGATCAGGATCGGCTCGCGCAATGCATCGCGCGTAGTGCCCGGAATCGACGTAACGATCGCTCGTTCCTCGCCGGCCAGCCGGTTGAGAAGGCTCGACTTGCCGACGTTCGGGCGGCCGGTGAGCACGACCTGGATACCGCCGCGCAGCAAGCTGCCCTGCCGGCTCTTGGCGAGGACCTCGGCGAGTGCCCGGCGCGCTTCGTCGAGACGGGCTGCCGCGTCGTGCCGGTGCAAAGCGTCCACTTCCTCCTCCGGGAAATCGAGCATCGCCTCGGTGAGTGCGCGCAGCTCGACCAGCCTCGCCTGCAGCGTGCCGATCGCCGCCGAAAACTCGCCGCTCAACGAACGCAGTGCCGAGCGCGCGGCTTCCCGGCTCGCCGCATCGATGAGGTCGGCGACCGCCTCGGCCTGCGCGAGGTCGAGCTTGCCTTCGAGGAAAGCGCGGCGCGTGAACTCGCCGGGCTCGGCGAGGCGCGCGCCGGCATCCAGGCAGGCAGCGAGGAGCGCCTGCATCACGATCGGCCCGCCATGTCCCTGCAACTCGAGCACTGCCTCGCCGGTGTAGGAATGCGGCGCCGGGAAATGCAGCGCCAGGCCTTCGTCGATGATCTCCCCCTGCCGGTCGCGGAAGGCGCTGAAGGTCGCGAGCCGGGGCTGCGGCAGGGTCCCCAGCAGCGCGGCGGCTACGCGCGCTACCCGCGGTCCGGAAACGCGGACGACTCCGATGCCTCCGCGCCCCGCCGGGGTGGCAATCGCCGCAATGGTGTCGCGCGCGACGTCATCGCTTGGCATGAGCAGGCTTGTCGCGATTGAACATGCGCTGAATCTGCCACTGCTGGGCGATGGAAAGGACGTTGTTGACCAGCCAGTAGAGCACCAGCCCGGCCGGGAAGAAGAAAAAGAAGATGCTGAAGACGAACGGCATGATCTGCATCACCTTGGCCTGCACCGGATCGGGCGGCACCGGGTTCATGCGCGTCTGCAAAACCATGGTGGCGGCCATCAGGACCGGCAGCACGTAGTACGGATCGAGGGCCGAGAGGTCCTTGATCCACAGCATGAACGGGGCGTGGCGCAGCTCGATCGCCGCCAGAAGCACCCAGTACAGGGCGATGAATACCGGGATCTGCACCAGGATCGGGAAGCAGCCGCCGAGCGGATTGATCTTCTCCGTCTTGTACAGCTCCATCATCGCCTGGTTCATCTTCTGGCGATCCTGCGCGTACATTTCGCGGATCTTGGTGAGCCGCGGCGTGATCAGCTTCATTTTCGCCATCGACTTGTAGCT
>DATFDV010000219.1:0-11279 GCA_035251855.1 Burkholderiales bacterium
CCTTGAACGCCGGCGAGGACTGCCGGCGGCTGGGGTAATAGAGGTGGTATCCGGCGAAAGGCGCGCACCAGTCCTCGAGCACTCGAACCAGCGTACCCTCAGCCACATAAGGCTGGACGACGTCTTCAACCATGTAAGTTAGGCCCACGCCCGCCAACGCAGCATCCAGGCGCTGCTTCATGGTGTTGACCACGAGCTGGCCGTCCACCCTCACTTTCAGCTCGCGCTTGCCCTTCTCGAATTCCCAGGCGTACAGGCTGCCGTAGGTCGGCATGCGAAGGTTGATGCAGTTGTGCTCGGTCAGGTCCTGCGGCGTTTTCGGTAACCGCCGTTTCGCGAGATAGGACGGCGCGCCGACGACTGCCATGCGCATATCGGGCCCGATGGGCACGGCAATCATGTCCTTCGCCACCTGCTCGCCGGTCCGCACGCCGGCGTCGTAGCGCAGGGCCACGATGTCCACAAAGCCGTAGTCGACGTGGATCTCGACCTTGATGTCGGGATAGCTCGGCAGGAATTTCGCCAGCGCGGGCGACAGCACCGAATACGCCGCATGCTCGCCCGCCGTGATGCGGATGGTCCCGGCCGGCTTGTCCCGCAGCTCGCTCAGCGCCTCGAGCTCGGCTTCGATTTCCTCGAAGCGCCCACCGACGCTCGCAAGCAGTCGTTCGCCGGCCTCGGTCGGCGAAACGCTGCGCGTGGTGCGTGTCAGCAGGCGCAGGCCGAGCCTCTCTTCCAGTGCGCGGATCGTGTGGCTCAGCGCGGATTGCGAGACACCCAGCTTCGCGCCCGCCTTGGTGAAGCTTCGCTCCCGCGCGACGGCCAGGAAGGCCACCAGATCACTGACGTTCTCTCGGCGCATTCATGAACTCCGGTCATGAGTCCATGCCGATTGTCCCATCTAATCAGGCGGGCGCCCGCTTGCTACCTTGTCCGGCATGGAACCACCGATCAACACGCCGCGATGACGAACTTCAATCCGAGGCGACGAGGTCTTCTGAAACTGGGCGCGCTCACTGGCGTCGCGCCTTGGTTGCTGTCCGCGTGCGCCGGGACGTCCGATGCTCCGCGCCCTGCTGCGATGCGGCGGCGTCTGGGACCGCTCGAGGTCTTTCCCATCGGGCTGGGCTGCCAGTGGCACCCTGGTCGTGACCCACAAGCGGTGAACGATTTGTACGCGAGCACGACCGACCGGACAACAGCCATCCGCCTGATCCGGCGCGCCGTGGATCTTGGCGTCACGCTGATCGACACCGCCGAGGCCTATGGGCCTTTCTTTTCGGAGGAAATCGTCGGCGAGGCCCTGCAAGGCATCCGCGACCGGGTCGTGCTTTCCAGCAAGTTCGGCTTCGACATCGATCCGCAGACGGGTCAGCGACGCGGTGGGCGGAACAGCCGACCCGAACACATTCGGCGGGTGGTCGAAGCCCAGCTGCGGCGCCTGCAGACCGATCGCATCGACCTGCTCTACCAGCATCGTGTCGACCCGCAGGTCCCCATCGAGGACGTGGCCGGGACCGTCAAGGACCTGATCGCCCAAGGCAAGGTGCGTCAGTTCGGCTTGTCCGAGCCCGGCCTGCAGACGATCCGCCGCGCCCACGCAGTGCAACCGCTGGCCGCGATCCAGAACGAATACTCGATGCTGTGGCGCGGTCCGGAAGCGCAGGTCCTCACGATTTGCGAGGAGCTTGGCATCGGGTTGGTCTGCTGGAGCCCGCTGGGCATGGGTTTCCTTACCGGCAGCATCACCGCCACCAGCCGGTTCGACGAGCGGGACTTCCGCGCGAGCGTGCCGCGCTTCGCGCCCGATGCGCTGCCGACCAACATGGCGCTAGTGGAGCTGGTGAGGACTTGGGCGCGTCGCAAGAATGCATCGCCGGCCCAGCTTGCACTCGCCTGGCTGTCGGCCCGCAAGCCCTGGGTCGTGCCGATTCCCGGCACCACGAAGTTGGCTCACCTCGAGGAGAACGTCGGCGCCGCGTCGATTTCCTTCAGCGCCGCTGAGTTGAACGAGCTTGATGCGGCCCTGGCGGCCATCCCCATCCGCGGCGAGCGCCTCTCGCCGCCCGTGTTGGCAGCGACGGGCGTCGAGGCGCCGATGAAGCGGCAATGAAAGCATCCAGGGTACTCGTTATCGTCGCGACCGCCGTCCTGGCTTCGGCGTGCGCGACGGGCGGCGATAGAGACGCGCTGTTGATCCGGGAACAAGGCAGCTTCGCCGTCGGTGGTAGCGTTAAGCGAGGGCCTGACGGGCAAACGCTGCACGGCGACCACGCCTACGTGTTCTATCAGCGCCCGGCCAGCGCCCGCAAACTTCCGCTCGTCTTCTGGCATGGCTTCGGTCAGTTCTCGAAGACGTGGGAAACGACGCCGGACGGACGGGAAGGTTTCCAGAACATCTTCCTGCGCCGTGGCTTCGGGGTGTACCTGATCGACCAGCCTCGGCGCGGCGATGCGGGGCGCAGCACCGTTCCAGGAACGATCGCGGCCACGCCCGACGATCAGACGTGGTTCAACATCTTCCGCGTCGGCATCTGGCCGAACCATTTCCCCGGCGTGCAATTTTCACGTGACCCGGAAGCCCTCAACCAGTACTTCCGGTCCATGACGCCCGACACGGGTCCGATCGACATGGATGTGAACGCCAGCGCGGTCGCTGCGCTGTTCGACAAGATCGGGCCGGCCATCCTGGTCACTCATTCACACAGCGGCGGCATGGGCTGGCTGACCGCGGCGCGGAGCGGGAACGTCCGCGCCATCGTCTCCTACGAGCCGGGGAGCGGCTTCATCTTTCCCGAGGGCGAGGTGCCGCCGGCGATGGCGAGCGCAGGCGGAACCTTGCAGGCGGTAGGGGTGCCACTCGAGCAGTTCATGCCGCTGACGAGGATTCCGATCGTCATCTACTACGGCGACAACATCCCTGCGCAGCCGCACGCGAATCCGGGCCAGGATCAGTGGCGGGTGCGCCTGGCGATGGCCCGGCTTTGGGCAGACGCCGTCAACCGGCGCGGCGGCGACGCGAGCGTCGTCCACCTCCCCGAAGCCGGCCTGCGCGGCAACACGCACTTTCCTTTCTCGGATCTGAACAATCTCGAGGTCGCGGACCTGATGTCCAAGTTCCTCGCACAGAAGGCGCTGGACAAATGAGACGGCTCATCGCAGCGACCGGATCGCTTGCTCTACTCGCTGCGGCAAGCTCACAGCTGGAACACGCAGCAGCACAGGACCAGAAATCGCAAACCGTGACGCGCGCCGGCGCCCTGCCTTCGGCGAAAGGCCCCGCCGAATATTTCACCGGCAACGTACGCGTGGACCCGCTGTTCAGCGCTAACGAATCCGCCCCCTACTCCGGCGGCTATGTGACGTTCGAGCCAGGCGCACGGTCGAACTGGCATACGCACCCCGCCGGTCAGCGTTTCATCGTCACGCACGGCGTAGGCCGCACACAGGAATGGGCTGGGCCGATCGTGGAGGTCCGCGCGGGCGATCACGTCTGGTGTCCTCCCGGCGTCAAGCATTGGCACGGCGCCTCGCCGACGACGGGAATGACACATCTCGCCCTTAGCGGCACGCGCGACGGCAAGAACGTGGAATGGATGGAAAAGGTCACCGACGAGCAATACGGCGCCGTTGGCTCATGGGCGGTGCACGCCCAGGACGCGCGATCGGTGGCCCCCGCTCTGGAGAAGTACACGCAGGAGCGTTTGCTCGGCGAGGTATGGAAGCGGCCCGGCCTTTCGCCGCGCGACCGCAGCATCGTGACACTGGCGGCGCTGGTCGCGCGCAACCACACGGAAGAAATGCCGCACTACCTGAATGTCGCGCTCGACAACGGCGTCAAGCCGGCGGAAATCTCCGAGCTCATCACCCATCTCGCGTTCTATTCAGGCAGGGGCAACGCGATGTCGGCAGTGGCCGTCACCAAGGAGGTGTTCACAAAGCGCGGGGTACGAAAAGAACAGCTGGCCCAGGTGTCGCCCGAATTGCTTGCGCCAAACGAGAAATGGGAGGCGGATCGTGCAAAGCGCGTCGGCGAGCAGTTTGGCAACGTGTCTCCCGGCGTCGTGCAGTACACGACCGAGGTTCTTTTCCTGGATCTGTGGCTGCGCCCGGACCTGGCCCCGCGGGATCGCAGCCTGGTTACCATCAGCTCGTTGATCGCTTTGGGCCAGGGGCCGCAGCTTTCGAGCCACCTTAACCTCGCAATGGACAACGGCCTTACGCAGGCGCAGGCGTCCGAGGCGCTGACGCACCTCGCCTTCTACGTAGGCTGGCCAAACGTCTTCTCCGCCCTGCCCGTGGCGAAGGACGTGTTCCAGAAGCGTAGATGAAGCCCGCTTTGGTCCTGGGGTACGCCATGGTTGTCGATGGCGGCCAGACGGTTTAGCTTCCGAGACTTCATCTTCGATTAGGACACCTCCATGTGGCGAGCTGCCGTATCCGCTTCGATTCTCGTGCTTATTGCGCTCTCGGCCGCAGCGCAGACCGCCGCTCAGCAAGCGCCGCAAGCGCCTGCAGCCGCGCCGCAGAAGGAACTGCGCGCCCCGGACGTGGTCTTCGTGCCGACGCCGCAGGACGTCGTCGAGGCGATGCTGAAGGTCGCCAAGGTCGGCAAAGGCGACGTGCTGTACGACCTCGGGTCGGGTGATGGCCGCATTCCGATCACCGCGGCGCAAAAGTACCGCATCGCCCGTGGCATCGGCATCGACATCAATCCCGAGCGCATCAAAGAAGCGAACGAGAACCTGAGCAAGGCGCGCGTCGGCGACCGCGTGCGCTTCGTCAACGCAGACCTGTTCGAAACCGACCTGAGCGATGCGACCGTGATCACGCTTTATCTGCTGCCCACCTTGAACCTCAAGCTGTTGCCGAAGCTGTTGAAAGAGGTCAAGCCGGGTACGCGCGTCGTTTCCCATGCCTTCGACATGGGAACCTGGAAGCCGCAGCAGACGCTCAAGGTCGGAACGCGCAGTGTCTACTTTTGGACGATTCCGGCTCCGGGTACGCCTTCGTATGAAGCGGCGGTAGCCGCCGCCCGCGGCAGCTAGGGCAGCAGTACCAGTGGCCCTGTTGTCTGTCCGCTCTCGAGCAGGCGATGTGCCTCGGCCGCGCGCTCGAGCGGCAGGCACTGCGGCTGCGGCGCGCGCAGCGCGCCGCTCGCCAGCATCTCGAAGAGCTCCTGCGCCGCGGCCTGAAGCTCGGGCGCCGTGGCGGTGTAATCGCTGAAGCGCACCCAGGTGAGGATGAGGCTGCCGCGGTCACGCAGCTCGTTCACCTGGAAGGCCGGGGCCAGGCCGGATGAATTGCCGAAGCAGACGAAATGGCCGCGCGGCGCGAGGCAGGCGAGCGAGCCCTGCCAAGTGTCGCGCCCGACCGAGTCGTAGACCGCCGCCACGCCGCCGCCCGAGAGCTCGCGGGCGCGCGCCGACCAGTCGTCGCGACCGCGCACCAGCACCTCTTCGTATCCCGCGGCGCGCGCCGCCGCCACCTTGCTTTCGGAGCCCACCGTGCCGATGGCGTGGGCGCCGATCGAGCGCAGCCACTGGCCGGCGAGCGAGCCCACGCCGCCGGCCGCCGAGTGAAACACCACCCAGGCGCCGGGCGGCACGCGAAACACGCGCCGCAGCAGCGTCTGCAGGGTGAGGCCCTTCAGCAGGAGCGCGGCCGCCTCCTGATCCGACACGCCTGGCGGCAGGGCGACGCACCGGTCCGCGGGAAAATTGCGCACCGCGCGATACGCGCCGATCGGTCCCGAGGCATAGGCGACGCGGTCGCCGGCGCGAAACCGCTCGACGCCCTCGCCCACCGCTTCGACCACGCCGGCGGCTTCCAGGCCGAGCACCAGCGGCATCGGCATCGCGTGCAGCGGCGCATAGTCGCCGCGCCTGCCGTGCACATCGGTGAAATTCACGCCGATCGCCCGGTGGCGGATGCGGATCTGTCCCTTGCCCGGCGCTTCGGGCGGCACGTCGCGCGCCTCGAGCACTTCCGGGCCGCCGAAGCGGCGGATTGCGATTTCGAGCCCCATCTACAGGGCGCGCAGGCGCCGCATGACGACGCCCAGCGCCAGGATCGCGATGGTGATCCCGATGATCCAGAGCGACATCGGGCGGTCGAGGAAGATGGCGAAAGAGCCGCGCGAGATGGTGAGGCTCTGGCGCAGCGACTGCTCGGCGAGCGGGCCGAGGACGAGCGCGAGGACCAGCGCGGCGGGGGAGAAGCCGAGCTGCTTCATGAAGAAGCCGACGATGCCGGCGAGGAGCATGAACACGGTCTCGACGACGCTGCCGTTCACGCTGTAGGTGCCGATGGTGCAGACGAGCATCACCGCGGGCGCGAGGATGCGGTAGGGCAGGCGCACGAGCTGCACGAAGATCGGGATCGCGAACACGTTGAGCGCAAGCAGCGCCACGTTTCCGAGGTACATGCTCGCGATCAGCCCCCAGGCGAACTCGGGCTTCTGCCCCATCAGCAGCGGCCCGGGCGTGAGCCCCCAGAGGATGAACGCGGCGAGCAGCACCGCGGTCGCGCCCGAGCCGGGGATGCCGAGGGTCAGGAGCGGCACCATCGCTCCCGACGAGGCGGCGTTGTTCGCGGCCTCGGGGCCGACCAGGCCCGCCATGGCGCCCTTGCCGAACTTCTCGGGCGTGCGCGACGCGGACTTCTCCACCGAATAAGACATGAGCGAGGCTACGGTCGCGCCGGCGCCCGGGATCACGCCGATGACGAAGCCGAGGAGCGAGCCGCGCGCGAGCGCGCCGCCCGACTCGGCGAAGTCGCGCCGCTCCGGCCAGAAGCGCCGCTCCCTCTGGTACTGCACGATGCTGCCGGTGCCGCTCACGTGCAGCCCGGTGTAGAACGCGTGGTAGAGCTCGCCCAGGCCGAACAGGCCGATCGCGATCGGAATGAAGTCGATACCCTCGATCAGCTGCGCGGAGCCGAAGATGAAGCGGCTGTTGCCGGTCTCGAGGTCGACGCCGACGGTGCCGAGCGCGAAGCCGACGAGCGCGGAGATCGCGCCGTAGCGCCAGTTGCCGCCGATCATGACGATGAGGGTCAGCATGCCGGCCATCACCAGCAGGAAGAATTCCGGCGGCCCGAAGCCGCGCGCGAGCTGCGTGAAGGGCGGCGCGAGCAGCGTGATCAGCACCACGCCGAGCGTGCCGCCGACGAAGGAGGCGACGGCCTGCATGACCAGCGCCGGGCCGGCGCGCCCCTGCTGCGCGAGCGGGTAGCCGTCGAAGGTGCTCGCCACCGCCGAGGATTCGCCGGGCGTGTTGAGCAGGATCGAGGTGATGGTGCCGCCATACTGCGAGCCGTAGTAGATCGCCGCCAGCATGATCACCGCGCTGGTGGGCTCCATGCCGAAGGTCACCGGCAGCAGCACGGCGAGCGCCGCGGAGGGGCCGAAGCCGGGAATGATGCCCACGATCATGCCGAGCATCACGCCGACGAACAGCCAGGCCAGGTTGATCGGCGACACCGCCACCGACAGGCCGAGCAGCAGGTTGTCGAAGAGGTCCACCTAGAACGGCAGCGGCAGCATCCCGCGCGGGATCGCGGCGTTGAGCCAAACCCGGAACAGCAGGTAAAACGCGATCGGCAGGACCAGGGCGACGAGCGCGTTCTGCAGATGGCGGCCGCGGTTGAGCAGCGCGAGCGTGGCCGCCATGAAGGCCATCATCGAGAGCAGCCCGCCGATCACCTCCAGCATGAGCACGAACGCGGCCGAGAGGCCCACCATCGCGGCCGTGGTGCGCCAGAACGGCGACCGCGGCTCGGGCGCGAGCCCGCGGTCCGCGTAGAGGCTGTACGCGCAGAGCGCGACCAGGGCCGCGCCGATGATGCGCGGGAAGAAGCCCGGACCGAGCCGGCCCGCCGAGGACAGGTAGGTCAGCTCGGCGAACGCTACGTAGCTGTAGCCGCCGGCGACAAGCAGCAGCGCGCCGAGGAAACCCGCCCGCATCGGAGAGGGGGCCGGATTTCCTACTTGATCGCGCCCTGCTTCCTCAGGATGTCGCCGAACGTGCTCTGCGTCTTCTTGAGGAAGCCGCGGAAGTCCTCGGCATAAAGCACGTTCTCGGTGAGCACGTTCTTCTCGATGTACGCCTTCCACTCGGGCGTCACCACCACCTTCTTCATGGTGGCGATCCACCACTGCTGGGCCTCCTTCGGCACATCGGGCGGCAGCACCAGGCCGCGCGGCAGCGCGATGCCGATGTCGTAGCCCAGCGATGCGAAGGTCGGCACGTTGCCGAGCGCCTTGGGCGTGCTGCTGCCGCTGTAGGCGATCGGGCGCATGTCGCCCGACTGGATCAGGCCCAGCACCTCGCCGGGATTGGACATCGCCGCGTCGAGCGCCCCGGAAAGCAGCGCCGTGATCAGCTCGCCCTGCTTGTTGAACGACACGTACTCGAACTTGAAGCCCGCCTTCTCCGAGACCAGCTTGGGCACGATGAAGTCGATGTTCACCGTGCCGATGCCGCCGATCGAGGGCGCCTTCGCCTTCGCCGCCGCGATGAACTCCTTCAGGCTCTTCGCCTTGTTGTCCTTGTTCACCATCATCAGCATGTCGTCGGTGGCGAGCAGCGCGATCGGGGTGAAGCTGTGCGGCTGCCACGGGGTATTGGCCTGCAGCGGCGTGGTGATGAAGCTGCCGCTGGTGCTGGTGATATGGTAGGGATCGCCCTTCTGGCTGAAGACGTAGCCCCAGCCCTTGGCGCCGCTGCCGCCGGGGCGGTTCTCCGCCACGATCTGCCCGGGGTAGAGCTTGTACTTGTCCAGGATCGAGATGATGGTGCGCGACATGATGTCGTTGCCCCCGCCTGGCCCGAAGGCGATGGTCCAGGTGAGGCGCTTGCTCGGGTACTTGTCCTGCGCGTAGGCAGGGCCGGCGGCGAGCATCGCGGCGGCAAACAGCGTGGTGAGCAGTTTCTGGATCATGAATTCCTCCTGCGGCGAATATTAGCCGACCCCGCGCGCCAGGCTCTAGCGTTTTCCTCCGATCAGCCGGCCCGCGATGAAAAGCTGCAGCAGGAGCGAGAACGCGAGGGCGGCCGAATAGCCCCGCGGATCCCAGCCGCCCGAGCCGGTGCGCGGCCAGAAATCGAGCACCCAGCCGATGGCGGCTTGCAGCACGAACGCGGCGGCCAGCGTCAGCGTGTTGACCGCGGTCGCCACGCGCGCGGTCTGCTCGGGCGGAAACATCTGGCCGACCGTGATGTAGCCCGCAGTGGCGCCGGCGACGCAAAAACCGAACAGCATCCATAACCCGCCGACGACGAGCGGCGCGGTCGGCTGCAGCGCCAGGCCGATCTGCGCGCCGACCTGCCCGGCGGTGCAGGCGAGCGTGACCAGCATCGGCGAAAGCCCGAGCGCCTTGGCGCGACTCGTCGCCGCGCCGACGACAAACGCGCCGGCCATCATGGTCAGCGTGTAGGCGAGCAGGATATGCGCGCTGGCCTGGCTGTCGTAGCCCGCCACGTCGCGCAGCCACGGCCCGGCCCACAGGCCGAGGTAGGCGAAGTTGAGCACCGAGAGCATCGCCACCGCCGGGCCGAAGCGCCAGAAGACCGGCGAGCGCAGGATCGAGCCCATCACGCCGAGCTCGGTCTTGAAATCAGACTTGCGTCCTCCGCGTTGTGGCACGGAGAGCACAATCCACAGCGCCGTGGCCGCAGACAGGCCGCACAGCACCCACAGGACGCCGCGCCAGCCGAGCGTCGGCAGCGCGGCCGCCACCGGACCGGTGGACAGCACGCTGCCCAGGCCGCCGATGGAAACCGCGATCCCGGTGACCAGGGCGACCTTCGCCGGCGCGAACCATTGCGCATTGGCCTTGATGATCGCCATCAGCCCGGCCGAGATACCGACGCCGAGGATCACGCGGGCGAGCACAAGCGTGGCGAGGCTCTCGGCGAGCGCGAAGAGCGCGAATCCGGCGGCGGTGATGAGGCCCAGCGCCGCCTGCACGTTGCGCGCGCCGATGCGGTCGAGCGCCATGCCGCCGGGCAGCTGCACCAGCGCGTAGGCACCGAGCATGCAGGCGGCGAGCAGCCCGAGCTCGCTCGCCGACAGCGCGAACTCCACCGCCAGCACCGGGCCGATCACCGCCATCACCGTGCGCGCCGCCTGGTTGATCAGCCCGAAGATGGCAAGGGGCAGCGTGATGCGGGCGAACAGGCCTTTAGAATTGGGATCAACCCCCATGAAACGCATCGTCGTGCCCCCTCCCCGCCCCGGCCTCGACATGGCCGCGGGGTACGGCTGGGTGCAGAGCGCGGCGATCCGCGCCGGCGACTTCATCTATGTCTCCGGCGTGGTGGCGGTCGATCCGCAGAGCGGCGAGCGGCTGAACGGCACGCTGACCAGCGAAGCGCACCGCGCTTTCCAGAACCTGAAGCTGGTGCTCGAGGCGGCGGGCTCCTCGCTCGAGCGGCTGGTCCAGGTGCGCGCGATGATCTACGACCGCATCGAGTACGACGCGCTGAACCGGGTCTACCGCCAGTACGTGCCGCAAGGCCCGCCTGCGCGCACCGTCTGGAGCGTGCGCATCATCGACGCGTTCAAGGTCCAGCTCGACGCCGTCGCCCTGGTCTGACCGAGGAGCAAGCCCATGCCTGTGAACCGCGAAATCATCGAGCCGAAGAACGAGCGGCTCAACGTCTCGCGCAACTTCAACCTGCCGCACAGCCCGGGCGTGCGCGCCGGCGACTTCATCTTCCTCTCCGGCATGCTCTCGACCGACCCGCAGAGCGGCGAGCGCAGCCCCGGCAGCATGGCGCACGAGACACGCCAGACGCTCGCCAACATGCGTCACCTGCTCGAATCCGCCGGCTCCTCGCTCGAGCGCGTGGTGAAGCTCAACGTGCTCATCTACGACATGCTCGAGTTCGAGAACATGAACGCGGTGTTCAAGCAGTTCTTTCCCACCGACCCGCCGGCGCGCACCGTCTGCGGCGTGCAGCTCTCCGCGGGGATGAAGATCGAGATCGAGTGCATCGCGCTGGCTGGCAAATAAAGCCCCAAATTCGTCGCCCCCGCGAAGGCGGGGGCCCAATTTTTTTCTTAAACGGGGTCCCCGCCTTCGCGGGGACGACGATTCTTCGCTTTCCTCCAAATTATGTTCGCTACGCCGCCGCATGGCTGCGCTCGATCTTCTGCTTGATGTGCTCGCCCGCAGTAATGGTCTCGAACCGCGGCTTCTCCGCTGGCGCGAGGCAGGTCGGCACGCACTCGATGCGCTGGTCGTAGTTCGGGTGCACGAACATGCCGATCGA
>DATFDV010000220.1:0-11342 GCA_035251855.1 Burkholderiales bacterium
GGGATAGCCCATGACGCCGAGTCCAAGGAACGCAACTTTCGCCATCGTCTTGTCTCCTAATGGGTTTTCTTGAGATTGACAGGGGCCGGTCAACCGGCCCACAATACTGAGCGTTTATACAGTACTCGGTGTTGGCCCAGCCCAGCTGCCGTAGATGCCAACCTAAAACAAGAGGTACAGCATGGATGACAACAAGTCTAAGGCATTAGCCGCGGCGCTTTCGCAGATCGAGAAGCAGTACGGCAAGGGCTCGATCATGAAGATGGACGACGCCGCGATCAAGGACATCGAGGTGGTGTCGACCGGCTCGCTCGGCCTTGATCTCGGGCTCGGCGTCGGCGGCCTGCCGCGCGGCCGGGTGGTCGAGATCTATGGCCCGGAGTCCTCGGGCAAGACCACGCTGACCCTGCAGGTCATCGCCGAGATGCAGAAGCTCGGCGGCACCGCCGCCTTCATCGACGCCGAGAACGCGCTCGACATTTCCTACGCCGCCAAGCTCGGCGTCAAGACCGCCGACCTGCTGATCTCGCAGCCGGACACCGGCGAGCAGGCGCTCGAGATCGCCGACATGCTGGTGCGTTCCGGCGCGGTCGACGTGATCGTGGTCGACTCGGTGGCCGCGCTCACGCCCAAGGCCGAGATCGAGGGCGAGATGGGCGAGCCGCAGATGGGCCTGCAGGCGCGCCTGATGAGCCAGGCGCTGCGCAAGCTGACCGCCAACATCAAGCGCACCAACACCCTGGTGATCTTCATCAATCAGATCCGCATGAAAATCGGCGTCATGTTCGGCAATCCCGAGACCACCACCGGCGGCAACGCGCTCAAGTTCTATGCCTCGGTGCGCATCGACATCCGCCGCATCGGCTCGATCAAGAAGGGCGACGAGGTGGTCGGGTCCGAGACGCGCGTCAAGATCGTGAAGAACAAGGTGGCGCCGCCGTTCCGCCAGGCCGAGTTCGACATCCTGTACGGCGAGGGCATCTCGCGCGAAGGCGAGGTGCTGGAGATCGGCGTGCTGCACGGCGTGCTGGAGAAGTCCGGCGCCTGGTACATCTACAACGGCGACCGCCTCGGCCAGGGCAAGGACAACTCGCGCGACTTCCTCAAGGAGAACCCCGCGCTCGCCAAGGAAATCGAGGGCAAGATCCGCGAGAAGGCGGGGGTGCAGAAGGCCGCGCCGGCCGCTGTGGCGGAGGCAGAAGAGGCCGGCAACGGCAAAGTCGAGAAGCTGCCGACGCGCAAGCGCGGGTAGCCGTGGAAACCTGGTACTGCAAGACCCTCGGCGACGGCGTCGGGGCGTCAGCGCCGTCGCTCAGGATCCAGCAGCTGTTCCCGCCGCTGTATGCAGCCTCGGGTCAGCCGTCGAGCATGGCGGTGTTCGCGCGGCACGATCGGAAGGCAAACCGGGTGACGGCGTTTTTTTCGCCGCGTGCCACCGAGCTGGCGGCACTGTTCGGCGCCAGCCCGTGCGACAAGCCGTCGAGCGAGGGGATCGGGCTCCTAGTGGGGAACGCGCGCAGCTGGGAACTCTTTTTCCCCGACCGAAGGCGCCGAGCGGCCTGAAAGTCCAACCGGACTCGCTGGCGGAACTGAGGGCGCGTGCGCTAAGGCACCTGGTGCGGCGCGAGCACTCGCGCGACGAGCTGGCCCGCAAGCTCGCGCCCTACGCCGAGTCGAGCGAGATCCTTGAAGGACTTTTACGCGAGCTGGAGAGCCGGAAGCAGCTCTCCAACCAGCGCTTTGCCGAGGCGCGCACGCGCCAGCTCGCGCGCAAGTACGGCGCCGCCAGGATTCGCCACGACCTGAATAGCAAAGGCGTATCGAAAGAGACCACCGAGCGCACCGTGGCCGAGCTCGACGACGTGGCGAAGGCGAAAGAGATCCTCGCGCGCAAGTACGGCACGCCCGCCACGTCGCGAGAAGAGCACGCCAAGCGCGCTCGCTTTCTTCAGAGCCGCGGTTTTTCTTTCGAAGTGGTCAGACGATTATTGCGCTTCGAGGATCGCTAGTCGGCGCTCGAACGGGCTAGCCCAAGTGGGTGATGGTCGCCGCTTATCGCCTCGTCTTTTTCTGATCGATCTGCGCCGCGTACGTAAACGCTTCGCTTTCGGCGACGTTCTTAACCTACGCAGATTGCGTGGAAAGGAGGTGACGAAATGGATCAGGCACAAGCATTGGCGATCGTCCGCTCGCTGGCGAACGGGGTCGATCCGGAGAGCGGCGAAGTGTTCACGCCCGATAGCGCTTACCAGCGCCCGCAGGTCGTGAGGGCACTGTACGAAGCGGCCGCGGCGCTCGAGCGCATCGAGCGCTTCGAGCGGCGCCGGCAGCAGATGCCGCCCAAGACCGGCGAGCCCTGGAGCGAGGAAGAGGACCGCAAGCTGCTCGCGGCCTTCGACGGCGGCCGCGCGCTGCAGGAGCTCGCCGCGGCGCACGAGCGCACCATGGGAGCGGTGCGCGCCCGGCTCTTGAAGTACGGGCGCATCAACGCATAGGCATAGCGGCGGGTTTCCCGGGCGGCCGGCCGGCGTCCCGGGCTTTTCCGCGGTGCAGTAGAATCTCCGAGTGAAATCGAACGAAATCCGCTCGAGCTTCCTCGAGTACTTCCGCTCCAAGGGCCACACCATCGTGCCCTCCAGCCCGCTGGTGCCGCAGAACGACCCGACGCTGCTGTTCGTCAACTCGGGCATGGTGCAGTTCAAGGACGTGTTCCTCGGCAAGGACAAGCGCCCGTATACGCGCGCCACCACGTCGCAGCGCTCGGTGCGCGCCGGCGGCAAGCACAACGACCTCGAGAACGTCGGCTACACCGCGCGTCATCACACCTTCTTCGAGATGCTGGGCAACTTCTCCTTCGGCGACTATTTCAAGAGGGACGCGATCCAGTTCGCCTGGGAGCTGTTGACCAAGGTGTACAAGCTCGATCCGGCTCGGCTGTGGACCACGGTCTATCACACCGACGACGAGGCCTACGAGCTGTGGACCAAGTTGATCGGCGTGCCGCCGGAGCGCTGCGTGCGCATCGGCGACAAGCCGGGCGGGCCGAAATACCAGTCGGACAACTTCTGGCAGATGGCCGACACCGGCCCTTGCGGGCCGTGCAGCGAGATTTTCTATGACCATGGCCCCGGCGTAGAAGGCGGGCCCCCGGGAGCGCCCGATGCCGATGGTGACCGCTACATCGAGATCTGGAACCTGGTGTTCATGCAGTTCAACCGCGACGAGAAGGGCGTGATGCATCCGCTGCCCAAGCCCTCGGTCGACACCGGCATGGGCCTCGAGCGCATCGCCGCCGTCCTGCAGCACGTGCACTCGAATTACGAGATCGACCTGTTCCAGGACCTGATCAAGGCCGCGGCGCGCGAGACCGGGCAGAAGAACCTGAAGAATCCGTCGCTCAACGTGATCGCCGACCACATCCGCGCCTGCGCGTTCCTGGTGGTGGACGGCGTGATTCCCGGCAATGAGGGCCGCGGCTACGTGCTGCGCCGGATCATCCGGCGCGCGGTCCGCCACGGCTACCAGCTCGGCCAGAAGCAGGCGTTCTTCCACAAGCTGGTCGAGGCGCTCGACCGGGCGATGGGCGACGCCTATCCGGAATTGCGTCAGGCAAGGGAGCGCGTCGCCGATACGCTCAAGACCGAGGAGGAGCAGTTCGCCAAGACGCTCGAGAACGGCATGAAGCTGTTCGAGGCGGGCGCCAAAACTGAAGCTCGCGCGATCAGCTACATCCGCGATCACTTCGTGCGCGACTTCGTCAGCTACGACGACGGCGTGTTCCACAAGGCGGGCGAAGACCTGCTGGTCAGGGTGAAGGAATCCGGCTCGGTCACCAACTCGGACGATCTTGTCAAAAAGCTGGTGGGTGAACTGGAGCGATATTCCGCGCAAAGCGGCAAGCCGGCGCGCATGTATCTGGTGTTCCATGGCGCCTCGGACAAGACGCCGGAAGATCTGCTGGACAAGGTCAGCCGCGGCAAGGAGTACGACAACGTGCGGGTGCTGTATCTCAAGGAGTCGTCGATTCCGTTCGACGGGCGCACCGCCTTCACGCTCTACGACACCTACGGCTTTCCGTTCGACCTGACGCAGGACCTTTGCCGCGAGCAGGGCATTCCGGTCGACGTGTCGGCCTACGACACCGCGATGCAGGAGCAGCGCGCCAAGGCGCGCGCGGCATCGAAGTTCGCCATGGACGCCGGCCTGGATTACGCCGGGGCGAAGACCGAGTTTCGCGGCTACGAGACGCAGACCCATCCGGCCAAGGTCGTCGCGCTGTATCGCGAGGGCGCGCGCGTGGAGTCGTTGAAGAGCGGCGATCATGGCACGGTGGTGCTCGACGAGACCCCGTTCTACGCGGAGGCCGGCGGCCAGGTGGGCGATCGCGGCGAGCTGGTGGGCACCAGCGGTACGTTCGAAGTCGCCGATACCCAGAAGATCCGCGCCGACGTGCACGGACACCAAGGGACGCTGAAGACCGGCACGCTGAAAGTCGGCGACCGGGTCGAGGCGCGCGTCAACTGCGCGCTGCGCGCCAGCACCATGCGCAATCACTCGGTCACGCACCTCATGCACAAGGCGTTGCGCGAAGTGCTGGGGCCGCACGTGCAGCAGAAAGGCTCGCTGGTCGACGCCGAGAAAACGCGCTTCGATTTCTCGCACGACAAGCCGATGACCGCGCAGCAGATACACGAGGTGGAGTCGCGGGTGAACGCCGAGATCCTGCAAAATGCGCCGACGCGCGCGCAGGTGATGCCCATCGAGCAGGCGAAGAAGTCCGGCGCGGTGATGCTGTTCGGCGAAAAGTACGGTGACGAGGTACGGGTGCTGGAGATCGGCAGCTCGCGCGAATTTTGCGGCGGCACGCACGTTGCGCGCACCGGGGACATCGGCGTGTTCAAGATCACGTCCGAGGGCGGAGTCGCCGCCGGTATCCGGCGCGTCGAGGCCACCACCGGTCCTAATGCGCTCGCCATGATCGATAGCCAGCTGCAGGAGTTTCAGGAAGTGGCGCGCGAATTGCGGGCGCAGCCCGGTCGCGGGATGGTGGAGAAGGCGGTGAAGAGCCTGCTGGAAGAGAAAAAAGCGCTCGAGAAGGAGCTGGCGCGGGCACGCTCGAAGCTCGCCATGGGCCAGGGCACCGACCTCGCCTCGCAGGCCGTGGACGTGAAAGGCGCCAAGGTTCTGGTGGCCACGCTCGACGGCGCGGACGCCAAGACCCTGCGCGAAACCATGGACAAGCTCAAGGACCGCCTCAAGTCGGCGGCGATCGTGCTCGGCGCCGTGCACGACGGCAAGGTGGCGCTGATCGCCGGCGTCACCGCCGACCTCACCTCGAAACTCAAGGCCGGCGAGCTGGTCAATTACGTGGCGCAGCAGGTCGGCGGCAAGGGCGGCGGCCGGCCCGACATGGCGCAGGCCGGCGGCACCGACCCGGCCGGGCTGCCGGGCGCTTTGCAGTCGGTGAAATCCTGGGTGGAGCAACGCGTATGAAACGACTATTTCTGGCAGGCATGCTGGCCGCGCCGTTGGCGGTGTCGGGACACCATGGCTGGAGCGAGTACGACAGCGCCAAGGGTCTCAAGCTGACCGGCAAGATCGTCGAGTCGGGCTACGAGCATCCGCACGGGCATATCCGCTTCGAGGCCAAGGGAGAAGGGGCCGCGGCAGGGAAAACCTGGAGCGTGGTGCTCGCGCCGCCCTCGCGCATGGAGAACCGCGGGCTGCAGAAGGAGTGGCTCAAGCCGGGCGCGAGTGCCACGGTCGAGGGCTATCCGAACCGGAACAAGCCCGAGGAAATGCGGGCCGAGCGGATCACCATCAACGGCAAAACCATCGAACTTCGATGAGTCCCGCGCCGGGCGGAGCGCTCGGCGCGCTCGAGGCCTCCGGCCTCGGGCAGGCGATGCGGCAGTGGCTGTGGCTCTACCCGTCGGTCGAGACGGTGCACCTGGTCGGCATCGGCCTGCTGTTCGGCTCGATCGCGGTGTTCGACCTGCGCCTGCTGGGCTTCTCCAGGGGCATTTCGGTAAAACAGCTCGCGCGCCATGTCCTGCCCTGGAGCGCGGCTGCCTTCGTCCTCATCATCCCCAGCGGCCTGCTGATGTTCACCGCGCACGCCACCGAGTTCATCGACAGCGAAGTATTCATCCTCAAGATGCTGCTGATCATGGCCGGCGGCCTCAACGCGGCGCTGTTCCACACCATCACCTTCCGCACCGCGGACGTCTGGGACACCGAGGAGATGCGCAAGCTGCCGCCGCCGCCGTCGGCACGCCTCGCCGGCGGGCTTTCGCTCGTCCTTTGGATTTCGGTAATCGCCTGCGGGCGACTACTGGCCTACTTCTAAAACCCGATCCTCTGTTTCCTGGCGCGGCCGTCCTGGATGTCGTCGGCGCTTAGCTCGCTGCGCCCGTCGAGCTTGGCATTGCCGAAAGCCGCCTGCAGCGCGCGGCGCATCTCGCGCGGGCCGAGCGAGGCCAGCCGGTCCAGCGCCGAGTCGCAAGGCGTCTCGGGGAAGCGCCGCCCCCAGTCGTGCGAGTTGCGGATGTCGCTGTAGATCGAGAGCGCGATGGCGCGCGCGCCGGCGGCGTCGGGCGCTTCGATTTCGTAGACCGTCAGGCGGTCGAGCAGCGGCTCGGGGATGCGCGCCGGGTCGTTGGCGGTGGCCAGCCATACCGCGCCCGAGGCGTCGATCGGCAGCTCGACGAACTCGTCGATGAAGCGCGTCGCGGTCTTGGATTCCAGCAGCTCGTAGAGCGCGCCGAGCGGATCGTATTGCCCGTCGGAGCTCGCCTTGTCCAGCTCGTCCACCACGATCACCGGGTTGGCGTAGTCGCCGTTCAGGAAAGTGTCGAACACCTTGCCGGGCTTGGCGTTCTTCCACTGCGACGAGGCGCCCGACAGCACCCAACCGGCGGTGAGCGAGCTCATCGGCACGAAGCCGAAGCCGGTGCCGAGCATCTCGGCCACCTTGCGCGCGAAGTGGGTCTTGCCGATGCCCGGCTCGCCCAGCAGCAGCATCGGCGGCAGCTCGACCGAGTCATTGGAGTCGATGCACAAGGCCAGGTGCTTGCGGATGTCGGCGAGCACCTCGGTGAAGTTGGGCAGCTCTTCGAACAGGCGCTCCATCGCCGGCAGCGCCGAGGGCTTGACCGTGAAGCGCTGCCCGCCCAGGCGAAGCATCTTCTCGTAGAGCGTGCGCAGCGCTTCGTTGGCGGTCGGCGAAAGCTCGTTCAGCGCTTTCTCGACCGCGGGGACATCGTAGACGTCCTTGAAGCCCGCGATGGGTATGGAGACATTGGCCGACATTGTCACCTACCTTCCTTTTTTTTCGCTGCTACAGTCACCCCGAATGAAAACGCTAGCATGATGCTTCCGACCTAGCAAACGGCGCGCCTGGCACCGAGCCGTGTAGAGTGCCAATCACGTCCGTCGATCCATGACTACATCAACGCAGCGCGACTTCAAAAGTTTCGGCAACGGCTACCTTCCGGGGCTGGTCGGTGTGGAAATCGTCACGGTTTCGCGCGAGGTGGTGCACAGCCGCATGGCAGTGCGGCGCGAGGTGATGGCGCCCAACGGCTTCCTGCACGCCGCCTCGGTGATCGCGCTGGCCGACACCAGCTGCGGCTACGGCTGCGTCGCCGCCTTGCCCGAAGGCGCGAAGGGCTTCACTACCATCGAGCTGAAGAGCAATTTCCTCGGCACCGCGCGCGACGGTTTCATCGCCTGCCGCGCCACCCCGGTCCACCTCGGCCGCACCACCCAGGTCTGGGACGCGGTGGTCACCAACGAGGCCACCGGGGCCAAGATCGCCCTCTTCAGGTGCACCCAGATGGTTTTATGGCAGAATCCGAAGCCGTGACGCACCGGTTCTTCTTTGGCTCCTTTTATTTCCCGCGCCTGCTGGCGGAGGGAACCGGCTAAGCTAAGCCCGAGAATCCAGAAAACCGCCAGCGCCCCAAAGCCTGGCGGTTTTTTTTTGCCGAGGCACCCATGAACGAACCGACGACCGACAAAACCTCGCTCACCGACGACGAGCGCATCGACAACGTCGTCCCGCTGCCGCCGCCGGAGCACCTGATCCGGTTTTTCCCGATCCAGGGAAGTGCGGCGGAGGGGCTGATCGCCGAGACGCGCGCCCGGCTTCGCCAGATCCTGCACGGCCGCGCCGACCGGCTGCTGGTGGTGATCGGGCCGTGCTCGATCCACGATCCCGCGGCGGCGCTGGAGTACGCGAAGAAGCTGAAGGACGAGAGAAGGCGCCACGCCGACGATCTCGAGATCGTGATGCGCGTGTACTTCGAGAAGCCGCGCACCACCGTGGGCTGGAAGGGCCTGATCAACGATCCGTACCTGAACGGCAGCTTCCGCATCAACGAGGGGCTGCGCATCGCGCGCGACCTGCTGGTGCGCATCAACCAGGCCGGCGTGCCGGCCGGCTGCGAGTTCCTCGACGTGATCTCGCCGCAGTACATCGGCGATCTCGTGTCCTGGGGCGCGATCGGCGCGCGCACCACCGAGAGCCAGGTGCACCGCGAGCTCGCTTCCGGGCTGTCGGCGCCGGTCGGGTTCAAGAACGGCACCGACGGCAACGTGCGCATCGCGGTCGACGCGCTGCTGGCGGCGCGGCAGAAGCACCATTTCCTTTCCGTACACAAGAGCGGCCAGGTCTCGATCGTCGAGACGCGCGGCAACGACGACTGCCACATCATCCTGCGCGGCGGGAAGGCGCCGAACTACGACGGCGCCGCGGTGCAGGCGGCATGCGCGGAGCTCGCCAAGGCGAAGCTCGCCGAGCGCCTGATGATCGACTGCTCGCACGCCAATGCGTCGAAGGATTTCCGGCGCCAAAGCGCGGTCGCTGCGGACGTCGGGCGGCAGATCGCGGGCGGCGAGCGGCGCATCGTCGGCGTAATGGTCGAGTCGCACCTGGTCGAGGGCCGGCAGGACCTGCAGGCGGGCAAGTCCCTGACCTTCGGACAAAGTATTACAGACGGCTGTCTCGGTTGGGACGATTCGGTAAGGCTGCTCGATGCTCTGGCGGCGTCGGTGAGGGAGCGGCGTAAGCATAGATAGGTGCGATTGGGCATAATCGGCGCGCCCATGTCGGACCGCCCGCAACAGCTCGCGCACCTCGAGCACCTCGGCGACGCGACCCAGTTCGCGAGCCAGATGCACGCGCTCATCCCGAAGTGCCCGCTGCTCGAGAACTTCTCTCCCGCCGAGGTCCAGCTGCTGGCGCATTTCATGGACGTCTACCGCGCCGAGGCGTCGGCCGAGATCATCCGCGAGGGCGACGGCGGCGATTTCATGCTGATGGTGCTCGAGGGCAGGGTCGAGGTACACAAGCGCGACCGCTGGAACAGCCAGCAGCTGCTCGCCTCGGTCGAGGCCGGCCGCACGCTCGGCGAGATGTCGATGATCGACGGCGAGCCGCGCTTCGCCACCTGCCTCGCCGCCGAGACCACGCTGATCGCGGTGCTCGACCGCGAGAGCCTGGCGCGCATCATCGTCGAGCAGCCGCTGCTCGGCGCCAAGATCCTGATGGAGCTGGTGCTGATGCTGTCGCAGCGCCTGCGCGCCACCAGCCAGCGGCTCCTCGGGCTGCTCGACGAGCAATCGCAGGGCGCGGCCAACGTCCTGTAAGCTCCGGAGGCTCACCCCTCCTGTAAGCTCGGGGGGTCAGCCTCGACCAAGCAGCATGCACGCGACCCTGCCATTGATGCGGCAGTACGGCTTTCCGGCGGTGCGCCGCGCCCGCCTCGAGACGCTCCAGGTCAACCTGGGCTACAAGTGCAACCAGAGCTGCCTGCACTGCCACGTCAACGCCGGGCCGACGCGCACCGAAATGATGTCGCGCGAAACGCTCGCCGACGTCCTGGCGTTCACCAAGCTGTCCTGCGTCAAGAGCCTGGACCTCACCGGCGGCGCGCCTGAGCTGCATCCGCAGTTCCGCGAGCTGGTGGCGCGCGCGCGCGAGCTGGGCGTGCATGTCATCGACCGCTGCAACCTCACGATCCTCGAGGAGCCGGGGCAGGAGGATCTGGCCGCTTTCCTGAGCCGCCATGAAGTGGAGATCACCGCCTCGCTGCCTTGCTATACCGAGGAGCTGGTCGACCGGCAGCGCGGCAAGGGCGTCTACGAAAAGAGCATCCGGGCGCTCAAGCGCCTGAACGGCGCCGGGTACGGCAGCCGCCTGCCGCTCAACCTGGTTTACAACCCGCAAGGACCGTCGCTGCCGCCGGCGCAGGAAAAGCTGGAGGCCGACTACCGGCGGATCCTCGGCGAGACGCATGGCGTGGTCTTCACGCGGCTCTACGCGCTCGCCAACATGCCGATCCAGCGTTTCGGCTCGACCCTGATCTCGAAGGGGCAATTCAACGACTACATGCGGCTGCTGCACCAGGCGCATCGCGACGAGAACCTGCAGACCGTGATGTGCCGCACGCTGCTGTCGGTGGACTGGCAGGGCTACGTCTACGACTGCGACTTCAACCAGATGCTGGGCTTGCCCTTGAGCACAAGAGAACAAAAGCATCCAAGGCTGGCCGAGCTGATCGGGCGCGACCTCGCCGGCAATCCGATCGCGGTGCGCGACCACTGCTACGGCTGCACCGCCGGGCAGGGATCGTCCTGCGGCGGCGCGCTGGCCGCTTGAGCCGCACACGGCTTCTCGTCGCCCTGGTTTTCGCGGCCGCGGCCATCGCGTTCTTCAGCGCCGGCGGCCATCGCTATTTCTCCTTCGACAACCTGAAGGCGCAGCAGGCCGCGCTCGAAGGCTGGCGCGACGCGCATCCCTGGGCCACCGCGCTCGGCTTCTTCGCGCTCTACGTCGCCTTCACCTCGCTCTCGCTGCCGGCCGCTTCGATCATGACGGTCCTCGCGGGCGCCATCTTCGGCATCGGGCTCGGCGTGCTGCTGGTGTCGTTCGCCTCGGCGATAGGCGCCACCGTCGCCATGCTCGCCGCGCGCTTCGTGCTGCGCGACTGGGTGCAGCAGCGCTTCGGCGCGCGGCTGCAGGCGCTGAACCGGGGCGTCGAGCGGGAGGGCGCGTTCTACCTCTTCACCCTGCGCCTCGTGCCGGCGTTCCCCTACTTCCTGATCAATCTGGCGATGGGCCTGACCCCGATCCGCACCGGGACCTTCTACTGGGTCAGCCAGCTGGCGATGTTCCCCGCCACCGTGATCTACGTGAACGCCGGCACGCAGCTCGCGCGCCTGGAGTCGGGGCGCGACATCCTGTCCTGGCAGCTGCTCGGCGCTTTGCTGCTGCTCGGCATTTTTCCGCTGGCGGCGAAGAAGGTGGTGGACCTCGCCAAGGCGCGGCGCGTGTACGC
>DATFDV010000221.1:0-8710 GCA_035251855.1 Burkholderiales bacterium
GAGCTCAAGCACGGGCCGCTCGCGCTGGTGGACGCGGCGATGCCGGTGGTGGCGATCGCGCCGAAGGACGCGCTGCTCGACAAGCTCAAGTCGAACCTCCAGGAGGTGCGCGCCCGCGGCGGCGAGCTCTACGTGCTCGCCACCGAGGACTTCGAGGAAACCGACGGCATCCATGTGGTGCGGATGCAGGATGCGCCGGGGATCCTCTCCCCGATCGTCAGCACCGTGCCGCTTCAGCTGCTGGCATACCACGCCGCGCTCCTTCGGGGGAACGACGTGGACAAGCCAAGGAATCTCGCGAAATCCGTTACCGTCGAGTAACTAGGCGGCCAGGTTCGCGGTATTGAAGTCGGGCTTGAAGCGGTAGCCCGTACCACGCACCGTCTCGATCAGCTTGTCGTGCCCGCTGGGCGTCAGCGCCTGGCGCAGCCGCCGGATGTGCACGTCCACCGTGCGCTCCTCCACGAACACGTGCTCGCCCCAGACCTCGTCGAGCAGCCGGGCGCGCGAGAACACGCGGCCGGGATGGGTCATGAAGAAATGCAGCAGGCGCAGCTCGGTGGTCCACAGGTCGATCGACTTGTCGCCGGCGCTCACCTGGTGCGCCGCCGGGTCGATGCGCAGGCCGGCGATCTCGACCACATCGTCGGCGAGCTGCGGCGCGCGGCGGCGCATGACGGCTTTGATCCTTGCCAGCAGCTCGCGGGCTGAAAAGGGCTTGGTCACGTAATCGTCGCAGCCGCTTTCCAGCGCGGTCACCTTGTCCTGCTCCTCGGCGCGCGCCGTGAGCAGCACGATGGAGATGTCCTTGGTGCGCTGGTCGGAGCGCAGCCGGCGCGCGAAGGTCAGGCCAGGGAT
The DNA here is from genome assembly GCA_035251855.1 of Burkholderiales bacterium. Classification (GTDB taxonomy): domain Bacteria; phylum Pseudomonadota; class Gammaproteobacteria; order Burkholderiales; family SG8-39; genus SCGC-AG-212-J23. Next base: position 859 of record DATFDV010000221.1, read on the forward strand.
CCCGGGCAGCACCCAGTCGAGGAGCACCAGGTCGGGGCGGGTGTCGCGCACCAGCGCCTCGGCCTGTGGCACGTCCCCCGCGCACATCACCTTGTACCCCGCGCGCTGCAGATTGGCGGCGAGCAGATCGCGCACCGCGGCTTCGTCTTCGACCACCAGAATGGACCCGCCCATGACGTCTCCTGTTATGTGTTGGGGCGAGGTCATGCTATGTCGCGGCGCATGCGGGGCATATCGCCGGACCCTGATTTAACAGTCGTGTCACATTGGCCGGGTGTCGTTGCGCACCGACAGACCGCGGGAACCGCTTTATGCTAGAAGCGTGTCATGGAAGATGCGGATTTCTCGGACGAATTCTGCCGATTCCTGCACGGCTGCGTGCCCAGCGTGCAGGCGGCGGAGCTGCTCCTCCTGCTGGCCGGCGAGCCCGCCGCCGCCTTCCGGGCCAAGGAGGCCGCCGAGCGGGTGCCGGCGATGGCCGAGCCCGAGGCGGCCAAAATCCTCCAGGCGCTGCACGCCAACGGCCTCGCCATGGCCGGGGTCGACCAGGCCTACCAGTACCGGCCGGCCAGCGAGGCGCTGAAAGGCCATGTCGAGAGGCTCGCCAAGGCCTACGAGGAGCGCCCGGTGACCCTGATCCGCATCATCTACGCGCTGCGCGATAGCAAAATCCGCTCGTTCGCCGACGCCTTCCGCGTGAGAAAGAGCTAGCGATGATCACCTTCACCTTCATCCTGCTGGCGCTCGCGGCGCTCACCTGCCTCGCCTGCACCGTGCTCCTGTTCCGCGGCTACGCGCGCAGCGGCATGAGCCTGCTGCTGTGGAGCGGGCTGTGCTTCGTGTTCCTCACGCTCAACAATCTGCTGCTGTTCTTCGACCTGATCGTGTTTCCCGACAGCATCGACCTGCGGCCCTGGCGGCTGGCCGCCGCGCTCATCGGCCTGCTGTTCCTTCTCTACGGCTTCATCTTCGAGTCCGACTAAGGCGATGATCGACTTCCTCTCCGGCGCGGTCACCCTCGGCTTCCTCGTGGCAGCGGGTTTTTTCTTCAGCTTCTGGCGCAAGACCCAGGATCGGCTGTTCCTCGCGTTCGCCGTCGCTTTCGTGCTGTTCGCCCTCAACCAGGGGCTCGCCGCGGCGCTGGTGGTGGTAATCGAGCCCGCCAGCGTGATCTACGTGCTGCGCGTGCTGGGCTTCATCATCATCCTGGGCGCGATCGTCGACAAGAACGCCCGCCCTGGGCGCTGACGGCGTGGCCGGCGGCCTGATCGCGCTGCTGCTCGGCGTGGTGGCGCTGCTGGGCCTCGCCATCTGGTCGATCAAGCGGCACAAGGACCCGCACCTCGAGCTCGACACCGATCAGCCGCTCGAGGCGCTCATCCCCTCGCTCTCGGGCATGGCGCTGGGCATCCCGATTCCCGGCAACGCGGTCGAGGTGGTGCAGAACGGCGCGTTCTTCGATGCGCTGCTCGCCGACATCGCCGCTGCGCGGCATACCGTGCACTTCGAGACCTTCCTCTGGAAGGAAGGCGCGCTGGGCCGGCGCATGGCCGAGGCCTTCGCGGCGCGGGCGCGCGAGGGTTTGCAGGTGCGCCTGGTGCTCGACGCGCAAGGCTGCCGCAAGATGGGCCAGGCCGCGCAGCGGCTGATGAAGGACGCCGGCTGCCGGCTGGCGATGTACCACCCGCGCACGCTGCGCAACATCGGCGTGTTCGCCGAGCGCGACCACCGCAAGCTCGCGATCCTCGACGGGCGCGTCGCCTGGGTCGGCGGCCACTGCATCGTCGACGAATGGCTCGGCGACGCCGAGGACCGCCAGCACGTGCGCGACCTCTCGGTGCGGCTCACCGGCCCGGTGGTGCACGCGGTGCAGTCGGTGTTCAGCGAGAACTGGGTCGAGGTGACCGGCAAGCTGTTCGCCGGCGACGAGGTGTTCCCGCCGCTGGAGAAGGCGGGCGAGGTCACCGCGCACCTGGCCAGTGTCAAGCCCGAAGGCTCGGCGCCGGCGGGCAAGATCCTGCACCACGCCGTGATCTGCTGCGCGCGCAAGCGCATCCGCATCCAGAACCCCTACTTCATCCCCGAGCCCGACGCGGTCGGCGCCCTGGCCGCCGCGGTGCGCCGCGGCGTGGACGTGCGCATCATGGTGCCGTCGGCGGCGGCCTCGGACATGGCGATCGTGCAGCACGCCGCGCACCGCAACTTTCAGGCGCTCCTCGACGGCGGCGTGCGCATCCTCGAATACGGCCGCACGCTGCTGCACCAGAAGGTGATCACCATCGACGGCGCCTGGTGCGCGGTGGGCTCGAGCAATTTCGACGACCGTTCGTTCGAGACCAACGACGAGATCACCGTCGGCTTCCTCGACGCCGCGCTGGCGCGGCGCCTGGAGGAGATCTTCGAGGCCGACGCACGCTACTGCGTCGAGCTCAGCGCCGAGGGCTGGCGGCGCCGCGGCGTGTGGCATCGTTTGCAGGACAATGCGCTCTACCTGTTCAACGAGGTGCTGTGATGTTCTACGCGCGCACGTTCGCCCTGCTCACCGCGGCGCTGCTGGCCTACCTACTCTACCAGGTGCTCTCGCCGCTGGCGCAGCCGATCGCCTGGGCCCTGTTCATCGCCTTTTTGCTGCACCCGCTGCACCGTTGGCTGACGCGCAAGCTGCGCGGGCGTGCCGCCGCCTCGGCGGCGCTTCTCGTGCTGCTCACCTTCGTGATCGTCATCGGCCCGCTCGGCGCGCTCGGCGCGGCGTTCGCCGCGCAGGTGACCGAGCTCGCGCGCTACGCCCAGGAGCTGGCCACCGAGCACAAGGGCACCGGGATCTCGGATCTCGAAACCACGCCGGTGATCGGCCCCGCGCTCGCCTGGCTGCAGGAGACCGCCGGCGTGTCGCTCGCGCAGATCCAGGCCTGGGCGGTGCAGGCGGCGCAGGCGATCCTCAAGGGCCTGGGCACGCTCGGCCGCGCTGCGTTCCTCGGCGCGCTCGGCACGGTGATCGGCTTCGTGCTGATGATGTTCATCCTGTTCTTCGCCATCCGCGACGGCGCGCACGCTGCGCGTGCGCTGCGCGACCTCGTGCCGATGGACGAAAGCGAGAAGTCGCGCCTGTTCGAGCATCTCGCCTCGGTGACGCGCGCGCTGGTCTACGGCAGCGGGGTGACGGCCATCGTGCAGGGCGTGATGGTCGGCGGCGGCTTCGCCGCGGTCGGGCTGCCCTCGCCGGTGGTGTTCGGCGTGCTCGCGGCGCTCGCCGCGCTGATTCCGATGGCCGGCACGCCGGTGGTCTGGGTGCCGGCAGTGATCGTGCTCGCGGCGCAGGATCGGTGGACCGCGGCGCTGATCCTGCTCGCCTGGGGCGGCTTCATCACCACCATGGACAATTTCCTGCGCCCGTGGCTGGTGTCCGGGCGCGCCGAGGTCGGCGCGCTCACCGTGTTCATCGGCGTGCTCGGCGGCGTCGCGGCGTTCGGGCCGATCGGCATCATCGTCGGCCCGCTGGTCCTCGCCCTCGCCCTCGCCCTGGTGCGCTTCGCGCGCGAGACTAGGCGGATTGAAAACGCTTCGCCAGAAAGTGCCGAGCAACCAAGGTAAAGCCGACCAGCAGGACCAGCGCGCCGCCGATCAGCCACCAGCTCACCTTTGAGCTGTCCTCCAGGGCGGCGTTGATCTGGTCGCCGAACACGGTCCAGGCGAGCATCGCCGGCAGCAGCGAGAGGAAGGTGCCGAGCACAAACTTCCATAGAGGAATGCTGACCGCACCGGCGATCATGTTCTGCACCACAAAGGGCGGCGTGGGCAGCATGTTGGAGCCGAACACGGCGACGATGCCGTGCTCGCGCAGCAGCTTGCCTACGGACTCGAGGGCGTCGCCGGCGAGGCGCCGCAGCGTTTCCTCCGGCAGCAGGCGTCCGGCGTAATAGGTGACGAGCGCGGCGCTGAGCACCCCGGAGGTGGCGTAGACCAGGCCCCACAGCACGCCGAAGGTCATCACCGAGACCAGCGTAATCAGCGGCCGCGGCAGCAGCACGAACGCCGCCGGGACATACGCGAGGATCAGCACGATCGGCGCCCACCAGGTCTCGCGCACGGTGCGCGTCCAGCCGACGATGCGCTCGGCGGTGACGATCTCGGCAAGCGGCGTCCAGCGCCACACCGCGGCGAGCGCCGCCGCCCCGAGCAGGATGAGGCCGAGCTTGCCCCATGCCGGTCGGCGCTTCCCGCGCCGGCTGGTGCTCTTCGGCACGCGGCTTGCTCGGCTAGCGCCCGCCAAGGAGGCGCAGGCGCATGCTCAAGTGGGCGATCATCTTCTTCATCATCTCGGTGATTGCCGGCTATTTCGGCTTCACCGGGGTGGCTTCGACCACCCGCACGCTGGCGAAGGTGCTGTTCTTCATCGCCGTGGTGGTGTTCCTGATCGTGCTGGTGTTCGGCGTGATGCTCGGGATGCTGGTGTTCTGAGCTAGCCGAGCAGACTCTTGAGGAACGCCGGGTCGGCGGGCTTGACCATGTGCTGGTCGAAGCCGGCCTCCAGGGCGCGCGCGCGGTCCTCGGCCAGGCCGAAGCCGCTGAGGGCGACGATGCGCATCGCCGGGCCGGCGCGGCTGCGGATCTGGCGCGCCAGCTCGTAGCCGCTCATGTCCGGCATGGCGATGTCGAGCAGCGCGATGTCGGGCCGGATGCGCGACAGGTCGGCGAGCGCGGCACGGCCCTCATGCGCGACGAACACCTCGTGCCCCATGCCGCGCAGCAGCACCGCCAGCGAGTTGGCGGCGTCGACGTTGTCGTCCACCACCAGGATGCGCCGCTGCAGCGGGGCGCGCAGCGGCTTCTGCGCGCGGCCGGCGCTGAGCCGCGAAAGGTGCACCACATCCTCCGCGCTGAGCGTGGAGAGCTGCCGGTAGGCGCGCGCCGCGAATTCGGAAAGGTGCGCCAGCACGCGCCGGTCCTCGCTGTCGAAGCAGCGGGTGCGGTCGTGCGACACCGCCCACACCGTACCGACCAGCTCGCCGTTGACCGAGAACGGCAGCAGCAGGGCCTCGGTGACCTTCGGCGGTACCTGGGCGAGCGGCGTGAAATAGCGCTCGGGATCGATCATCAGCTGCGGCGCGTTGCGGTCGAGCACCGTGCCGCACGGGCTGAACTCGCGCGGCAGCGTGGTCCAGACCAGCGGCGCCCATTTCCCCGACACCGCGTGCCAGCGGAAGAACTGGCGCTCCCCCTCGCTCTCGAGCAGGCTGACGCCGGCCGAATGCGCCTGGCACAGCTCGAGCGCCGTGTCGCTCAGGTTCTGCAGGATGCGCCGCGGCGAGGTCGCGAGGTCGCGGCGCAGGCGCTCCAGGGCCTGTTCCAGGCCGTCAGGCTGGCGCTGCCGCGGGCGCCGGCGGTTGAGCTGTTCGTTGGCGATCACCGCGTCCAGCGGTGCTGGCATGGTCTCCATGGGCTCAAGGCTGCATCGACGGGGCGTCGATTGCAACCTGATAGCGGTGTAAGGCGATGCCCGACAGCATGGTCAGGCGTCGCCGCTGATGCGGTGCGCTTCCAGCGTGGGCTCGCCCGCGGTGTTGCGGCCGCGCTCGATTGCCGCCTGGATCTCGCGCGGGTCAGCCGGCTTCACATAGTGGTAGTCGAAGCCGGCGGCGGCGGCGCGGGCACGGTCTTCCTTTTGCCCGTAGCCGGTGAGCGCGATGAGCAGCACGTGACTGGTGTCGCCGCGCTCGCGCAGCTGGCGCGCCACCGCGTAGCCGTCCAGCCCGGGCAGGCCGATGTCGAGCACCACCACGTGGGGGTCGAACACCTTGAGCGAGGCGAGCGCCTGCAGCCCGTCGTGCACCGCCTTCACCTCGTGGCCCTCCAGGCGCAGGAACGCCGCGGTGCTCTCGGCGGCGTCGACGTTGTCGTCGACCACCAGCACGCGTCGCCCGTAGACCTCGGAAGAGGACTTGAGGGCCGCCACCGCCGTCGGCGCCGCGCGCTGCGGCTCGACCGCACTGATGCACGGCAGGGTCACGGTGAAGGTCGAGCCGCGGCCAGCCCCGTCGCTCGCCACGCCGACCGTGCCCTGGTGCAGCTCGACCAGCCGCTTGACCAGCGTCAGGCCGATGCCGAGGCCGCCCTGGCCGCGGTCGAGCGAGCGGTCGCCCTGCACGAACAGGTCGAACACCTTGGGCAGCAGCGCCGCCTCGATGCCGGTGCCGTTGTCGCGCACGCTGATCTGCGCCTCGCCTTCGGCCGCATCGGCAACCAGCTCGATGCGCCCGCCCTCGGCGGTGTACTTGGCGGCGTTGTTCAGCAGGTTGGCCACCACCTGCGAGAGGCGCGCGAAGTCCGCCGACAGCCACACCGGCGCCGGCGGCGCCGACACGGTGAGGGTCTGCGCGCGGGCGTCGATCAGCGGGCGCGCAGTCTCGACGCTGTGCGAGATGATGCGCGAGAGCTCGATCGGCTCCTTCTTGAGCGAGATCTTGCCCTGGCTGATGCGCGATACGTCGAGCAGCTCCTCCACCAGCCGCGCCAGCAGGCTCACCTGGCGGTCGACCACGTCGCGCGCCATGGTCAGCTTGGGGTCGGGCGGCGCCAGGCGCCGGATCACCTCGACCGCGTTGCGGATCGGCGCCAGCGGGTTGCGCAGCTCGTGCGAGAGCATGGCGAGGAACTCGTCCTTGCGCTGGTTCGAGTCCTGCAGCCGCTCCTCGGCCTGGCGCGAGCGCACGATCTCGCGCTCGAGCGAGCTGTAGAGGCGCGCGTTCTCGAGCGCGATGGCGGCGCGGCCCACCAGCTCCTGCAGCATCACCAGGTCCTGCGGCAGCAGGCGGTGGGACGATTCTTCAAAGAACAAGGCGAGCGCACCGATGGTGCGCTCGCCGGCACGCAGCGGATAGCACACGGTTTCGCCCTCGTGCGGCAGGCCTTCGCGCACCACGCGCTGCAGCGCGCTGCGCAGGGCTGCGGGGAGGGCGGCGTAGTCCGCCACCGCGCGGATCGAGCCTTCCTTGAGAAAAATGAGCGGCCGGTCGGTTTCGCCGTCCACCACCAGCGCGGCGGCGTCGGCCATCTGCGGCACCACCAGGTCGAGCAGCCGGCGCATGCCCGGCTCGAGATCGAGCGAGGCGCCCAGCTCGTGGCTCGCGCGCGCCAGGAAGTTGGAGCGCCTCGTCGTTTCTTCAGCCGCGTTTCTTGCGGCTTCTGCTCTCGCGCGCGCCACCTGCTCGCCGGCCATCGCCTTGGTGCGCTGCTGCATCTGGTACAGGTCGACGAACACCCGCACCTTGCTGCGCAGCACCTCGGGGATCACCGGCGAGAGGATGTAGTCCACCGCGCCGAGCGAGTAGCCCTGCGCCGTCTGCATCTCGTCGGCGTAGGCGGTGATGAAGATGATCGGCGTGTGCGCCGACTTCTTGTACTGCCGGATCAGGCGCGCGGTCTCCAGGCCGTCGATGTCGGGCATGTTGACGTCGAGCAGGATTACCGCGAACTCGCGCTGCAGGATCTCGCGCAGCGCCTCGGAGCCCGAGCGCACCAGGATCAGGTTCTGGTCCAGCTCCTCCAGGATCGTCTTGAAGACCAGCAGCTTTTCGGGCAGGTCATCGACGATCAGGATGTCGGATTTTTGTTGTTCTTGCATTGACCCCTTGTTCAGCGGTGTAACCAGCCGCGCAGCACCGCGAGCAGGTGCAGGCGGTCGACCGGCTTGGACAGGTAGTCCCACGCCCCGGCCTCGATGCACTTCTCGCGGTCGCCCTTCATCGCCTTCGCGGTCACGGCGATGATCGGCAGGTCGCCGCCCTTCGGCAGCTTGCGGATCTCCTTGATGGTGGTGATGCCGTCCATCTCCGGCATCATGATGTCCATCAGC
>DATFDV010000222.1:0-2814 GCA_035251855.1 Burkholderiales bacterium
GATACCCCGAGGCAATCTTGGCGAGAAACTTGTTCGGCGCCACGCCGGCGGAGGCGGTGAGCTGCGTAGCCTCGCGGATTTCATGCTTCAGGCGCTTCGCCACGTTCGTCGCCAGCGGCTCGTTCCAGTTGTTCTCGGTGACGTCGAGGTAGGCCTCGTCGAGCGACAGCGGCTCGACGAGCGGCGTGCACGCTCGTAGCAGCTCCATCACCTGGCGCGAGACCTGGCGGTAACGCTCGAAGTCCGGATGCACGATGACCAGCGCCGGACAAAGGCGCACGGCGCGCGCCATGGGCATCGCCGAGCGCACGCCGAAGGTGCGCGCTTCATAGCTTGCCGCCGCGACCACGCCGCGCTGGTCCGGGCGGCCGCCGACCGCCACCGGCTTGCCACGCAGCGCCGGATCGTCGCGCTGCTCGACCGACGCATAGAACGCGTCCATGTCCAAATGGACAATCCTGCGCATACTGTATATATTGCCACTAATGGAAGCCCTTACCGATCGACAAGCAGAGATCCTCCGCCTGGTGCGCGAGCTGACGGAAGTCTCCGGCTACCCGCCGACGCGCGCCGAGATTGCCGAGCGCATGGGCTTTCGCTCGGTCAACGCCGCCGAGCAGCACCTGCGTGCGCTCGAGAAGAAAGGCGCGATCAATATCGAATCGGGCGCTTCGCGCGGCATCCGCGTGCTGGATGACCGCCCCGCCGGCCGCGGGCGGCTGCTCGACCTGCCGGTGGTCGGACGCGTTGCCGCGGGCAGCCCGATCCTCGCCGAGGAGCACGTGCAGGGCCGCTACCAGGTCGATCCGAATCTCTTCACGCCGCGCGCCGACTACCTGTTGCGCGTGCGCGGCATGTCGATGCGCGACGCCGGCATCCTCGAAGGCGACCTGCTCGCGGTGCACCGAACACAGGAGGCGCGTACCGGCCAGATCGTAGTGGCGCGGCTGGCCGACGAGGTCACCGTCAAGCGCCTGCGTCGGCGCGGCAGCATGGTGGCCCTCGAGGCCGAGAACCCGGAGTTCGCGCCGATCGAGGTCGATTTGCGCCGCGACACGCTGGTGATCGAAGGCATCGCGGTCGGCGTCATTCGAAATAGCAAAAGCTTTTAGATTCTTACAAAGGCGGACGCGGGGATAACGCGTCGGCGTTTGTCCTAGAATGGCGCAGCCCCCTGCTGCGCCGCATGAACCCTTCCACCACCGCGAACGGCACTGCCGACAGCCTCGAGGTTTCGACCAAGGCGGTCGAGGCCGAAATCCGCGACCGCTCGGATCCACAGCACGTGCTCGCCGACCGGGTGGCCCAGCTCTACCGGCAGATGCCGATCGCCATCGGGGCGACCTTCATCGCCGGCGCCATTGCCACCTTCGAGCTGCAGGGCCGCTGGCTGAAGGAGCTGGTGCTGATCTGGTGGGCCGTGGTGGTCACCTTCAGCGCCGCGGCCAGCCTGTTGCTGTATGCCTACTACCGGAGCGCCGACAAGGTCGCGTCCGCGCGCGACTGGCTGCGCTGGCTGGCCATCGCGGCGCTCGGCAACGGCGCGAGCTGGGGCCTCGCCGGCGGCGTGTTCTTCCGTTCGCTGTCCGACGAGCAGCAGGTGTTCCTCGCCTTCCTGTTTGCCGGCATGGCCTCGGTCGGCATCCCGGTGTACGCCGCGTCCTGGCCGATTTTCGCGCTCTACGCCGCCGGCATCCTGCTGCCGTTCTTCTACGTGCTGCTCACCTTCGGCAACCGCCTGTTCGTCGAGATCGCGCTGCTGGTGCCGCTCTTCTATGCGATCAACGTGGTGATCGCCTACCGCCTGACCCGCGTATTCGAGTCGGGCTACCGGCTGCGCCGGGCCTACGAAGAGGCGCGGCGCCAGGTCGAGGCGAGCGGCCGCAAGCTCGCCCTGTTCGCCGAGCGCGCGCCGATCGCGGTGCTCGAGCTGCGGCCCGACGGCACGGTGAGCGAGGTCAACCACGCCGCCGAGATGCTGTTCGGCTACGCGGCGGCGGAGCTGATCGGCGGCAGCGTGAAGAAGCTGGTGCGCGCCGAGTTCCACGCCGAGTTCGACCGCGCCTGGCAGGAGCTGCTGAGCACGCGCGAGTCGATGTCGGGACTCAAGATCCGCAATCCGCGGCGCGACGGCATCGACCTGATCTGTGACTGGACGGTGACGCCGCTGGTCAATTTCCGCCAGGAGGTGATCGCGGTCATCGCCCAGGGCCGCGACGTCACCGCGCAGCTCGAGGCCGAGCGCATGAAGAAGGAATTCACCTCCACGCTGAGCCACGAGCTGCGCACCCCGCTCACCTCGATCATCGGCTCGCTGCAGCTGATCAACAGCGGCGTGATGGGCGAGGTCGAGCGCGAGGTCGGCGAGCTCACCGAGGTGGCCGAGCGCAACGGCCAGCGCCTGCTCGACCTGATCAACGACATCCTCGACATCGAGAAGATCGAGTCGGGCAAGCTCGCGCTCGCGCCGGAGCTGATCCCGGTCGACGCCCTGGTGGAGGAGGCCATCGTGCTCAACAAGGCCTTCGCCGAGCGCTTCAACGTGCGCTTCGACTGGCGCGGCGACCCGCAGCGCAAACTATTCGCCGACCGCAAGCGGCTGCTGCAGGTGATGACCAACCTGCTATCCAATGCCGCCAAGTTCTCGCCCGACGGCGGCGTGGTCGAGATCACCACCGAGGACGCGGGGGCCAAGGTGCGCCTGGCGATCAGCGACCGCGGCGGCGGCATCCCGGAAGGCTTCCGCGGCCGCATCTTCGGGCGCTTCACGCAGGCCGACTCGACCGCCACCCGGCAGAAGGGCGGCAGCGGCCT
>DATFDV010000223.1:0-2379 GCA_035251855.1 Burkholderiales bacterium
GGTGTGTCGTGGCTAAGGAAAAATTCGTACGCTCCAAGCCGCACGTGAACGTGGGGACGATTGGGCACGTGGATCACGGGAAGACGACGCTGACGGCGGCGTTGACCAAGGTGATGGCGGAGAAGAATGGCGGCGAGTTCACGGCCTACGACCAGATTGACAAGGCGCCGGAGGAGAAGGCGCGCGGGATCACGATTGCGACCGCGCATGTGGAGTACCAGTCGCAGGCGCGGCATTACGCGCACGTGGATTGTCCGGGGCATGCGGACTACGTGAAGAACATGATCACGGGCGCGGCGCAGATGGACGGCGCGATCCTGGTCGTCTCTGCCGCTGACGGGCCGATGCCGCAGACCCGCGAGCACATCCTGCTGGCGCGCCAGGTGGGGGTGCCGTACATCGTGGTGTTCCTGAACAAGTGCGACATGGTGGACGACGCCGAGCTGATCGAGCTGGTGGAGATGGAAGTGCGCGAGCTGCTCTCCAAGTACCAGTTCCCGGGCGACGACACCCCGATCGTGCGCGGTTCGGCCTTGAAGGCGCTGGAAGGCGCGGCGGGTGAGCTGGGCGCCGACTCGGTGGTCAAGCTGGTGGCGGAGATGGACCGCTACATCCCGACCCCGGTGCGGGTGATCGACAAGCCGTTCCTGATGCCGATCGAGGACGTGTTCTCGATCTCGGGACGCGGCACGGTGGTCACCGGGCGCATCGAGCGCGGCATCGTCAAGGTCAACGACGAGATCGAGATCGTCGGTCTCAAGCCGACCACCAAGACCACCTGCACGGGGGTGGAGATGTTCAGGAAGCTCCTGGACGAGGGCCAGGCCGGGGACAACGTGGGCGTGCTGTTGCGCGGCACCAAGCGCGAGGAAGTGGAGCGCGGCCAGGTGCTGGCGAAGCCGGGCAGCATCAACCCGCACACCCAGTTCGAGTGCGAGGTGTACGTGCTGACCAAGGAGGAGGGCGGCCGGCACACGCCGTTCTTCAAGGGCTATCGGCCGCAGTTCTATTTCCGCACCACCGACGTGACCGGCAACATCGAGCTGCCGGCCGGGGTCGAGATGGTCATGCCGGGCGACAACATCAAGATGGTGGTGGAGCTGATCGCGCCGATCGCGATGGAAGAGGGCCTCAGGTTCGCAATCCGCGAGGGCGGCCGTACGGTCGGCGCCGGCGTGGTCTCCAAGATCGTCAAGTAAGGAACTCGCCATGGCGACCAGTCAGAACATCCGCATCCGCCTGAAGGCGTTCGATCACAAGCTGATCGACACGTCGGCGCGCGAAATCGTCGAGACGGCGCGCCGCACCGGCGCGACCGTGCGCGGGCCCGTGCCGCTGCCGACCAAGATCGAGCGCCTGACCGTGCTGGTTTCGCCGCACGGCGACAAGGACGCGCGCGACCAGTTCGAGATCCGCACGCACAAGCGGCTCATGGACATCCTGAACCCGACCGACAAGACCGTGGACGCCCTGATGCGCCTGGAATTGCCGGCCGGCGTGGAAGTGAAGATCAAGTTGAACTGATTTTTCGGGCCGCTATACTGGGCGGCTTTTTTAGACGGGACAGCATCGGCCAATTGCAGCCGGTGCGGTGAAAAAAGGATATAAATCATGACCATAGGTCTGGTCGGCCGCAAGGCCGGCATGACTCGGGTTTTCACCGACGCAGGCGATTCCCTGCCGGTGACGGTCATCGAGGCCCTGCCGAACCGTATCGTGCAGGTCAAGGACTCGAAGGCCGACGGCTACCGCGCCATCCAGGTCACTTTCGGCACGCGTCGCGCGTCGCGGCTCACCCAGCCGGTCGCCGCCCATTACGCGAAGCCCGGCGTGCTGCCGGGCGAGAAGCTGGTCGAGTTCCGGCTCGCCGAGGGCGAGGGCGCGGACTTCAAGACCGGCACCGAACTCAAGGTCGACCTGTTCAAGGAAGGCCAGCTCGTGGATGTCGCCGGCACGACCATCGGCAAGGGCTATGCGGGCGTCATGAAGCGCCACGGCTTCGCCGGCGGCATGGCGAGCCACGGCGCCTCGGTCGTGCACCGCGCGCCGGGCTCGATCGGCCAGCGCCAGACCCCGGGCCGCGTGTTCCCGGGCAAGCGCATGGCGGGCCGCATGGGCAATGCGAACCGCACGGAAGAAAACCTGAAGGTCGTCCAGGTGGACGTCGAGCGCAACCTGCTGCTGGTCAGCGGTTCCGTTCCCGGGGCCCCGGGCGGCCGTGTCGTGGTGCGGCCGTCGGTGAAGTCCGCGGCGCAGGGCCGGCGCAAGCGCGTCGCCGTGGCCCCGAAGAAGTGAGCCGAGGGCGCAACGCATGAAGCTCAAATTGGTGAATGGCGGGCCGAAAGGCTCTGAAATCGACGTCAGCGACGCGACCTTCGG
>DATFDV010000224.1:0-7875 GCA_035251855.1 Burkholderiales bacterium
TACCCACGGCTTCACCAACGTGCCGGGCCTGAGCATGGCGCAAGCCAAGCAGGTCGCCGACATGGGCGCGCTGATCGAGGTGTGCTTCCTTCAGTTCCTCGCCGGACCGAACGCCCCGCTCGCCTTCCTCACGCACTGGACGCAGGTCAACGCCAAGCACGTCGCCCATGCCATCCAGGAGATCGGCGCCAAGAGCCTGATCGTCTCGTCGGACCTCGGCCAGAGCGCCAACATGACGCATCCCGACGGCATCGAGGCGGCGATCGCCGCCATGCGCAAGGAGAACATCTCCGAGGCCGACATCGACCTGATGATGCGGAAGAACCCGGCGCGGCTGCTCGGCCTGCCGAACTAAGCCAAATCGGGGTCAGAGCCCGAATTCGGCTTTACCTGAAGATTTAATTCGGGCTCTGACCCCGATTTGGCTACCGCTGCGCGAAGTCGCTGCGGCGGTTTTGCGACCAGGCTTTCTCGTCGTGGCCGTCGGAGCGCGGACGCTCCTCGCCGTAGCTGATCGCCTCGACCTGCTCCGCGCGGACGCCGAGCAGCGTCATCATCTTGCTGACCGATTCGGCGCGCTTCTGGCCAAGCGCGAGGTTGTACTCGCGGCTGCCCTGCTCGTCGGCGTTGCCTTCGATTACCAGGCGCGCCTTCGGGTTGGCCTTCAGCCAGCGCGCGTTGGCTTCCACCAGCCCGCGGTATTCCGGCTTGACGTCGTACTTGTCGAACTCGAAGTAGACGCTGCGCTTGAGGTCGGGGCTGACATTGCCGCTGCCGGTACCGAACCTGCTCGGCGGCACCGCGGTCCCCGGCCCTACGCCCGAACGCGCGGCGGTGCCGGTCGACGACGGGCTGCTGCTCGTCGAGGACGGCGCCGTAGCGCTCGTGCTCTGCGGTTCCTCAGCGGTGGTGGCGCAGCCGGAAAGGCCGGCGGCGAAGGCGAGTGCGGCGAACGAGATACGCTTGATCATTGTTGGCTCCCTATCGTTACGTAAACTAAGACGCTCCTAGGTGCGATCCTACTCCTCGCCGCCCTAGAATTACCAGCAATATGCCGCACTAACTGGCTGTTTCCTTGAGTATCCTCGCTGGCGTCGCGGTTTCCCCCGGGACTGGGCCAGCCGATAAAATGCCGGCGTTGTCCTCATAGGCCCCCGATGAACAAGCCCGCCCGGACGCCGCAGGCGCCCTCGTCCAGCAATTTCATTCGCCAGGTCATCGACGCCGACCTGGCGGCGGGAACCTACCGGAAGGTGCAGACGCGCTTTCCGCCGGAGCCCAACGGCTACCTGCACTTCGGGCACGTCAAGTCGATCTGCCTCAACTTCGGCATCGCCGAGCAGTACCGCGGCGCCTGCAACCTGCGCTTCGACGACACCAACCCGGAGAAGGAGGAGCAGGAGTACGTCGACGCCATCAAGGAAGGCGTGAAGTGGCTCGGCTTCGACTGGGGCGAGACCGACCACTACGCCTCCGACTACTTCGGCCGGCTGTACGAATTCGCCGAGGCGCTGATCAAGGCCGGCAAGGCCTACGTCGACAGCCAGAGCGCGGAGCAGATGAGCGCCGCGCGGGGCAACTTCACCGAGCCGGGCAAGGACTCGCCGTGGCGCGACCGCACCGTCGAGGAGAACCTCGCGCTCTTCCGCGGCATGCGCGAGGGCCAGTACCCGGACGGCATGCACGTGCTGCGCGCGAAGATCGACATGCGCTCGCCGAACCTGAATCTGCGCGACCCGGTGATGTACCGCATCCGCCATGCCCACCACCACCGCACCGGCGACAAGTGGTGCATCTATCCCACTTACGACTGGGCGCACGGCCTGTCCGATTGCATCGAGCACGTCAGCCATTCGCTCTGCACGCTCGAGTTCGAGGACCACCGGCCGCTCTACGACTGGTTCAACCAGCAGGTCGCCGACGCCGGATTGCTGCCGGGGCCGACGCTTCCCAAGCAGATCGAGTTCGCCCGGCTCAATTTGACCTATGTGGTCTTGAGCAAGCGAAAACTCATTCAATTGGTGGACGAGCGCCACGTCGACGGCTGGGACGACCCGCGCATGCCCACCCTCGCCGGCGCCCGCCGCCGCGGCTATACGCCCGAGGGCTTCCGCCTGTTCGCCGATCGCATCGGCGTCTCCAAGGCGAACCAGCTCATCGAGTTCGGGATTCTCGAAGACTGCATGCGCGAGCATCTGAACGAGGTCGCGCCGCGCCGCATGGCGGTGCTCGAGCCGCTCAAGCTGGTGATCGACAACTATCCCGCGGACAAGGAAGAGCTGGTCGAGTTGCCCAACCATCCGCAGAAGCCGGACTGGGGCAAGCGCCAGGTGCCGTTCTCGCGCGAGCTGTGGATCGAGAAGGAGGACTACCAGGAAGCGCCCGAGAAGGGCTTCTTCCGCCTGTTCCCGGGAAATGAAGTGCGCTTGCGCTTCGGCTATGTCGTGAAATGCATCGGCATGAAGGACGGGGTCCTGCATTGCACCTATCACCCGGATTCACGCTCCGGCTCACCGGGCGCCGACCACTACAAGGTGAAGGGCAACATCCACTGGGTGAGCGCGAAGCACGCCTTCGCCGCCAAGGTAAAGCTCTATGACCGGCTGTTCCGGGTTGCCGAGCCCGGTAAAGAGCGCGATGCCATCCAGGACCTGAATCCGCAATCGCGCAAGCTGGTCGACGCCCAGCTCGAGCCTGCCCTTCGCGACACGCGCTCGCGGCAGGCATACCAGTTCGAGCGCCACGGCTACTTCATCGGCGACTACGACGAGCTCACCTTCAACCGCACCGTCACGCTGCGGGACTCCTGGACCAAATAGCGAGGGATAGACATGGCCGATTCCAAGAAATGGAAGTTCGACGGCGTTCGGGTGGTGCACTCGAACGAGCTCGACATCAACACGCCGCAGACCCCGGGCATGAACCGCGCCGCCGCCATCACCCACGCGCGAGCCGGCGCCGAGAAGCTGTGGGCCGGCACGGTGGTCATCCACCCGAAAGCGAAGACCGGCGCCCACCACCACGGGCCGGTCGAGAGCGTCATCTATGTCGTCAGCGGCAAGGCGCGCATGCGCTGGGGCGAGCAGCTCGAGTTCGTCGCCGAGGCCGGGCCGGGCGATTTCATCTACGTCCCGCCCTACGTTCCGCACCAGGAGATCAACGCAAGCGACACCGAGCCGCTCTCGTGCGTGCTATGCCGCAGCGGCCAGGAACCGGTGGTGGTGAACCTCGATATCCCGGTGGTGGAGAAGCCAGAGGAAGTGCACTGGGTCGACAACATTCATCCCGACCCGAACAAAAAGCCTGTATAACGGTACACGCAGGATTTCAAGCAGTGCGTGCGTACCGTCTCATCTGTTCGTTCCCTCCTTGATCGTCCGCAGGCGAGTTCGCCTTATCCAACGTAATCAAGGAAGACAATGAGCACAGGTACCGTAAAGTGGTTCAACGACGCCAAGGGGTTCGGCTTCATCACCCCCGACGACGGCAGCAAGGATCTGTTCGTGCACTTCTCCGCCATCCAGGCGAGCGGCTTCAAGACGCTCAAGGAGCAGGACAAGGTGCAGTACGAAGTGGAGCAGAGCCCCAAGGGGCCGCGCGCCACGAACATCAAGCAGGTCTGACCGGCCTGCAAAGCTGAAAAAAGCCCGGGCGACCGGGCTTTTTCAATTACTGGGGGAACTATGGCGATACCGACTATCGAAGGCAGGCGCTTTTCCGTAGGCAAGTACAGCGTCATCGCGAAGCCCATCCCGCATTCGGCGCACATGCTTCGCTACACCGTGTTCCTCGACGGCAAGCGCGTGGGCTCGATGGCGAGCGAGCCGAACGAGTCGGACTGCCGCTTCATGGAGAAACCGCCCGCCACGCCGGCGCTGGTGCCGTTCCAGTACTCCTACCGGCCCGGCCGTCCCAAAAAAGGCGCTCCGCCGCGCACCACCGAAGCGCTCACGCCGCCGCGTGACGAGCTGCCGCACGGCATGGCGTTTCCGCAGCCGAGCGAGGAACGCTAAGCCGGAGTTTGCGCTCCGACGGTCAACCGCCGCATGCGGCGGCGCTGGCCGTGATAGTCGTTCACCGCGCAATGCTGCGTGCAGCGGTTGTCCCAGACGGTCAGCGTGCCCGGCGACCAGCGCAGGCGGCAGGTGAATTCCGGGCGGGTCTGGTGCACCTGCAGGAAGTCGATGAGCGGGCGGCTCTCCTCCTCGCTCATGTCGCGAAAACGGATGGTGTGGCTGCGGCTGACGTAGAGCGCCTTGCGGCCGGTGTCCGGGTGCGTGCGCACCGCCGGATGCTCGGACTCGTACTCGTCGGCGTTCTCGGTGTCGTGCACCTTCATGCTGCCGATGGTCGAGTGCATCTTGCGGCGCCCGCCGGTGAGCTTGAGGCTCGCGCTGTTGACGCCCACCAGCTTGTCGAGCACGGCGCGCATGCCTTCGGATAACGCGTCATAGGCAGCGTAGCTGCTGCTGAAGAGCGTGTCGCCGCCGTGCACCGGCGTCTCGAGCGCGTAGAGGAGCGTTGCCAGCGGCGGCTGCGCCAGGTAGGTGGTATCGGAATGCCAGTTGCCGCCGAAGTTGACCGTCTCCGCCTCCTCCTTCACCACTTCGAAGATGAACGGGAAGCCTTCCAGGCCGGTGACGAACGGGTAATAGCACGGCTCGCCGAAGCGCCCGCCGATGCGCATCAGGTCGGCGGGCTCGATCTTCTGGTCGCGGAAGGCAAGCACCGAATACTGCAGGAACGCTTTATGAATCTCCTGCCAGACCTTTTCATCCCGCAAGTCGACAAGCGAAACGCCACGCACCTCCGCGCCGAGTGCTCCCGCGAGCGGTTCGATTATCATCCGGCAACTATATGCCAAAACGAATTGCAGTCGTAGGCGCCGGCGCGCTCGGCGGCTATGTCGGCGGCACCCTCGCCCACCTCGGCCATGACGTGACGCTCATCGATGCCTGGCCCGAGCACGTCGAGACGGTCCGCAAGCGCGGTCTCGAGCTCGACGGGCTGACCGCCGAAGAGCAGTTCACCACCCGGCCGAAGATCATCCATCTCACCGAAGTCCAGGGCCTGGCGAAGACACCGGTCGACGTGGCGATGGTGGCGGTGAAGTCCTACGACACGCTGTGGGCGACGGCGCTGATCGCGCCGTACCTTTCGGAGCAGGGCTTCGTCGTTTCGCTGCAGAACTGCATGAACGAGGAGACCATCGCCGGCGTGGTCGGCTGGGGGCGCACGGTCGGCGCGGTCGCCTCGATGATCTCGGTCGACCTCTACGAGCCCGGCCGCATCCGCCGCACGATGGCCAGGGGCGGCGACAAGTACACCATCTTCCGCATCGGCGAGCCGCACGGCCGCATCACGCCGCGGGTGGAGGCGCTGGTGAAGTGGTTCAGCGGCATCGACAGCGCCAAGGCCACCACCAACCTGTGGGGCGAGCGCTGGTCGAAGCTGGTGCAGAACGCGATGGGCAACGGCGTCACCGCCGCAAGCGGCCTCACCTCGCCCGACTGCCTGCGCCACGACCGGATCCGCCGCTTCCAGATCGCGCTCGCCGGCGAGGCGATCCGCGTCGGCCAGGCGCTGGGCTACACGCTCGAGAAGGTGCGCGGCCTCGAGCCCGAGAAATTCGCGCGCGCGGCGGAAGGCGACGCGGCTGCGCTGGCCGAAGTGGAGAGCGCGATGATCCCGAAAGCCGATGCCAATCCGCGCGGCGACATCCAGCGGCCCTCGATGGCGCAGGACATCCTCAAGGGCCGCCGCACCGAGATCGACGCGATGAACGGCTTCATCGCGCGCAAGGGCGCCGAGGTCGGCATCGCCGCGCCGAGCCACGTCAAGCTCGCCAATATCGTTACTCGCATCGAGCGCGGAGAGCTGAAGCCTTCGCCTTCGCTGCTAGCCTGATGCATTTTTCAGCAGCAACTTCAAACCCGTTGGCGACATAGTGAACGCGAGGTGCTCCTTCGCCTCGCCGCCGCCGGGCGTGCTGACGCTCTCGATCTCGAACCCGCTCAGCAGCATCGCCATCACCATCTTCATCTCGAGAATCGCCAGGTAGCGCCCGGGGCACAGGCGCGGGCCGGCGCCGAAAGGCATTGCCACGCGCTTGGCCGAGCTTGCCGGTGCCCCCGACAGCCAGCGCTCCGGCTCGAATGCCTGCGCATCCGGGAAGCGCCGCTCGTCGGTCGCACCGGCGCGCATCAGGCACATGATCACGGTGCCTGCGGGCAGCTCGACCCCGCCGAGCCTGGTGTCGCGGATCGGCTCGAGCAGCAGGATCGGCGCCACCGGCTTCAGGCGCATGGTCTCGTTGATGCACGCGTCGACGTACGGCAGCGCCGAGACGTCCTCGTACCTCGCAAGGTTCTTTCCGGCCACTTCCTCGCGCGCGCGGCGCAGCGCTTCGGGATGACGGGAAAGGAGGTAGATCATCCATGCCAGCGTATTCGCCGTCGTGTCCTCGCCGGCCAGCAGCATGGTGAGGACATTTCCGGCGACGTCGGCATCGTCGACGCCGCTGCCCTCGGTATCGCGCGCGGCGATCATCGCCTCGATGAGGTTGGCCGGCTGGGTGCGCAAGGCCGGGTTTGCCGCCATGCGCGCGCGTGCCTGCGCGATGAATTGCGTGACCGCGCTTTGCAGCGCATCCACATGCTTGTCCACGCTCCTGTTTCTCAGCCAGCGCCAGGTTGGAAACGGCGCGAACAGACGCTTGAAGAGCGACGGCAGGATCTTGTCGAGATGCTGCTGGATCACATCGCTGTCGGACTCGATGGTGTTGATGTCGGCGCCGAAGGCGAGGCCCGCCGTGACATCCACCGTGTAGCGCATGAGGTCGGCCTGCAGCTCGATCGTCTCTCCGCCCGCCGCGGCGCGCTGCCAGCGGCGCTCGAAGCGCTCAGTGACCTTCACCAGCGCGGGAAAATACGCCTTGATGCGGCCCGGGTCGAAGCCCGCCATCACCATCGGCCGCTGCCGGCGCCAGGCCTCGCCGCCCGCGGTGAACACCCCGTTGAAGCCCATGTCCTTCGCGATCCGGCTCATTCGAGTGGTGCGCCGGAAGCCGTCGGGGCGGTCGCGCAGCGCGGTGGCGATCGTTTCCGGATTGGACAGCACCACCAGCTGGCGGGGGCCGATGCGAAAACGGTATACCTCGCCGTAGGCGCGGCTCCATTTCTCGGCGGTGAGGTGCAGGCTGGTGCTGTCGATCTGCAGCGCGTTGCCCAGCAGCGGCAGGCCGCGCGGACCCGGAAGGTCACTGATGCGCATGTTGTGAATACAATGCCATAAATTGAAAATCGCAACTTGGAACGTGAACGGCATCCGCGCGCGCCAGGCGCAGTTCTGCGACTGGCTGGCGCGGGACCAGCCCGACGTGGTCTGCCTCCAGGAGCTGAAAGCCGAGCCGGGCCAGATCCCCGAGCAGTGCAGGGTCGCCGACTACGTCACTTTCTGGCACGGCATGCGCGCCTATTCAGGCGTGTCGCTGCACGTCAAGAAAAGCAGCTTTGCAACGGAACCAGCTTTCAGCCACCCGGCGTTCGACATGGAATCGCGCATCGTCCAGGCGGCCATCGGCAACCAGGTGTTCGCTTCGGTTTACGTACCCAACGGCAACAAGGACTACCCGGCCAAGGTCGCGTTCATGACGCGGCTCATCGCCTGGGCGCGCGAAATCACCGCCCAGGGGCGTGAAGTGGTCCTCTGCGGTGACATCAACATCACGCGCAGCGAGATCGACGTGCATCCGCGCGAGCGCAAGCCGGGAATCATTGGCCAGACGGCCGAGGAGCGCGAGCTGTTTTCGGCCCTGCTTGAAAACCTGGTCGACGTCGGCCGCAAGCTCGATCCGGACAACGCCAACCTGTTCAC
>DATFDV010000225.1:0-2511 GCA_035251855.1 Burkholderiales bacterium
GCATTGCGCGCAATGCGACATCCACTACGCCGACCCGACGCCGGCGATGTTCTCGTTCAACTCGCCGCTCGGCGCGTGCGAGTCGTGCCGCGGCTTCGGCCGCGTGATCGGCGTCGACTTTGGCCTCGTAGTGCCGGATGAAACGAAGACGCTGAAAGGCGGCGCGGTCCGGACCTGGCAGACCGCCAGCTTCAAGGAGTGCCAGGACGACCTCGAGAAGTACTGCAAGAAGCGGCGCATTCCGATGGACGTGCCGTGGAACCAGCTGGATGAAAAGCACAAGGCCTGGGTCCTGGAGGGCGAGGCGGAGTGGGTGAGCTGGCGCAAATCCTGGCCCGGCGTCTGGTACGGCGTGCGCCGCTTCTTCAAGTGGCTGGAGAGCAAGGCCTACAAGATGCACATCCGGGTGCTGCTCTCGAAATACCGCGCCTATACGGAGTGCCTGGCCTGCCTCGGCACACGCCTGAAGCCCGAGGGCCTGCTCTGGAAGATCGAGGGCAAGTCGATCCACGACCTGGTGCTTCAGCCGATCTCGCAGACACGGGGCTTTTTTGACGAGGTTTCCGCGCCCGACGAGGCAAGTGAACTACTGCTCGCTGAAATCCGCACGCGCCTGCGCTACCTGTGCGACGTCGGGCTGGGCTACCTGACCCTCGACCGCCAGTCGCGCACGCTTTCGGGGGGCGAGGTGCAACGCATCAATCTCACCACCGCGCTCGGCACCTCGCTGGTCAACACGCTGTTCGTCCTCGACGAGCCGTCGATCGGCCTGCATCCGCGCGACATGGGGCGGGTGATCGAGGTGATGAAGCGCCTGCGCGACGCCGGCAACACGCTGGTGGTGGTCGAGCACGACCCGCAGATCATGTTCGCGGCGGATCGGATCCTCGACATGGGCCCCGGTCCTGGCGAGCGCGGCGGCGAGATTGTGTTCTTCGGTCCGGCGGAAAAGCTGAGGGCGGAGAAAACCCTCACTGCCGAGTACCTCTCCGGGCGCAAGCGCGCCGCCGAGCCGCATACGCCGGAGAAACCGCGCGACTTCATCGAGATCCACGGCGCGAGCGAGCACAACCTGAAGAACATCGATGTGCGCATTCCGCTGCAGCGCCTGGTGTGCGTCAGCGGCGTGTCGGGCTCGGGCAAGTCGACGCTGGTGCAGGACGTCCTGTACGCCGCGCTGCTCAAGTCGAAGGGCAAGCCCACCGAGGCGCCCGGCGCGCACCGCGCGCTGAAGGGCGCGAACCGGGTCGACGGCGTAGTGATGGTCGACCAGTCGCCGATCGGCAAGACCACGCGCTCGAACCCGGCGAGCTACGTCGGCGCCTTCGACGAAATCAGATCGCTTTTTGCAAAAGCTCTTCTTTCAAAGCAAAGAACCTATACGCCCGGCACCTTCAGCTTCAACTCGGGCAAAGGCCGCTGCCCGACCTGCTCGGGCTGCGGCTTCGAGCATGTCGAGATGCAGTTCCTCTCGGACGTCTACCTGCGCTGCCCGGATTGCGACGGCCGGCGCTACCGCGACGAGATCCTCGAGGTGAAGGTCGACGGCAGATCGATCGCCGACGTGCTGGAACTCACGGTGGCCGAGGCGGCGCGCGCGTTCCGCAAGCACGACGCGGTGCTCGACCGGCTGCAGCCGCTGATCGACGTCGGCCTGGAATACCTGCGCCTGGGCCAGCCGGTGCCGACGCTCTCCGGCGGCGAGGCGCAGCGCCTGAAGCTGGCCGGGCACCTGGCCGACGCCGATGACGAGGGCAACAAGCTGTTCCTCTTCGATGAGCCCACCACCGGCCTGCACTTCGACGACGTGTCGAAGCTGCTGCGGGCCTTCCGGCAGCTTCTCGCCGCGGGACATTCGGTGGTCGTGATCGAGCACAACCTGGACGTGATGCGCGCCTCGGACTGGATCATCGATCTCGGCCCGGAAGGCGGCGACGCCGGCGGCGAGCTGGTGTGCGAAGGCACACCGACGGCAGTGATGGCGCATGCGACCTCCCATACGGGGAAAGCGCTGCGCGAGTACGAGGAAGCCTTCCAGCCGAAAAGGGGGTCAGGACCCTTTTCTGTCGCTCCGCGTAGCGCGCTGGAAAAGGGTCCTGACCCCTTTTTCGGCACGTCGATCCGCATCCACAAGGCGCGCGAGCACAACCTGAAGAACATCGACGTCGAGATCCCGCGCGGCAGATTCACCGTGGTGACCGGCGTGTCGGGCTCGGGCAAGTCCACCCTCGCCTTCGACATCCTGTTCGCCGAAGGCCAGCGGCGCTATCTCGAATCGCTGAATGCATACGCGCGGCAGTTCGTGCAGGCGGCGTCTCGCCCGGACGTCGACGCGATCTTCGGCATCCCGCCGACGGTGGCAATCGAGCAGCGCACCAGCCGCGGCGGGCGCAAGTCGACGGTCGGCACGCTCACCGAAGTGCACCACTTCCTGCGGCTGCTGTTCGTCAAGCTCGGCACGCAGCACTGCCCCGACTGCGACGTGCCGATCGAGCCGCAGAGCGAAGAGGT
>DATFDV010000226.1:0-9120 GCA_035251855.1 Burkholderiales bacterium
GTCGAGGTGCCGTTGGTGACGAGGTAAGTGCGATCGCCGCCGAAGGCGCGCGCCGCCTTGTCCTGCGCCATCTTGATGTTGCCGGTGGGCTCGAGCAGGCTGTCCAGGCCCCCGGTGGTGGCGCAGGATTCGGCGAGGAACAGGTTGGCGCCGTAGAACTCGCCCATGTCGCGGATCCAGTTCGACTTGAAGATCGACTTGCCGCGCGCGATGGGCAGGGCGTGGAAGGTGCCGATCGGGCGTTGCGCGTATTTCTTGAGGTTGTCGAAGTACGGCGTCTCGTAACGGTCGTTGATGCCCTCGAGGATCGCGAGGTGCAGCTCGAGCATCTCCTCCAGGGCGTAGAACACGCGCCGGACCCCGGCCGCCTCGTCGGCGCCGGCCAGCTTGGCGACGTCGCGATCGGTGGAGAGGTAGACGTCGAGCTCCGGCCGGATCGCGTGCAGCGCACGCGACAGCAGCATCGCCAGATCGCCGTCGCGCGCGGTGCTGGCCTGCGGCAGGTACGCGCCGACCAGCTCGCGCAGGTCGGGCAGCGGGTTTTGCGACGCGTAGCCGAAGCCGTCGAACATCACCACCGCCTGGATGTTGTAGTTGACGAGCAGCGCGAGCACCGCGTCCTCGAAGCTGCCGACCACCACCGGCTCGATCACGAACTGGTCGCCGTCGCGGCGCAGCTTGCGCATGCCCTCGCGCGTCGCTTCCCAGGTCGAGCGCTCACCCGGCGTCACCACCAGCACCTCGCAGTAGGGCTTGCGCGCCTGCCCGCGGCCGATCGACGGCGGCAGCACCGCGGGAAGATGGGGCTCCTCGTCTTCCTTGTCGGACTTCCACGCTTGCGCATCGTCGCGGTAGCTGTTGGAGAGCAGCGAGATGCTGATGCGCTGCGTGAGCTGCGCGAGGCCCGCCCCATCGCCCTCCTTCAGGCGCTGGTTCACGCGCGCCATCAGGCTCGGGCCGGGATAGGCGCAGAGGTCCTCAAAGGGGGCGAGCTGGGTCAGCAGCGCCTTGGCTTCCTGGTTCTGCGCCTGACCGCCGCCGGCAGCCATCGCCTTCGCTACGCGGTGCAGCTCGCGCCAGCGCTCATTGCGCTCTTCGGCCGCGGAGAAAAACGAGCGCACGCCCACATCGACAGACTTGTTCATTCCGATCTCCCTTGCAAGTGCAGCTACCCTAGGGCAGCAGCGCCGGTGGGGAAATTGGACCAAGGTCCTATGGGGTAACAGTTACATGGTCCCGTCCGACTCGTAGGACCAAGGTCCAATAGCGCCGCGCGCAGCGCCGCCGAACAATCAGCCAACGCTGAGAAAAGTCCTCTTCTTCGGACTGGGCGCGCTCGTCCTTGCGGCTGCGCTCTTTGTCCTGCTCGCTCCCGCGTTGATCGACACGCCGGCGGTGCGCGCCGAGATCCAGCGCCGCCTCGCCGAGGTGCTCGAAGGCGAAGTCACGTGGCAGGCGCTCGAGGTGAAGCTGCTGCCCTTCCCGCACGCCGAGCTGCGCCAGCTTCGCGTCGAGATCCCTGCAAAAGTCAGCGTCGCCGCCGAAGGCCTGACGGTCGACTTGCGCTTCTGGCCGCTGCTGCGCGGCAGCGCGCAGATCTCGTCGGTCACGCTGCGCAAAGCCGAGATCCGAGTCCACGCCCAGGGCGGCGAGCGGGAGAAGACGCCCGACGCGCTGCAGCTTTATCGGCATGCCATGGAACCCGCGGTGCGTGCGCTGCGCGAGTTCGCGCCGGACATGAGGTTGCGCATCGAGGATGCGGCCATCGACCGCTTCACGCAGGTGAACCTCGGCGCGCGCACCAGCGAGCGCGGCGTGGACTTTGAGCTGAGCGCGGCGAGCGGTTGGTGGAAGCGGCTTTCGGTCGAAGGCCGGGTCGACTACGCGGACCTGTCGGCAGGCGCTCGCCTCGAACTCGATGGGCTGGTCGTGGATGCCGACATTCCCGCGTCCAGAGTGCGCGCCCAGCTGCGCACCGACGCGAAAACCGTGATCGACGTGGACTTCGAGGTGGGCGTCGGCACGGTGGGGACCGCCAAGGGCAAGCTGGTACTGCCCGCGGGCCAGCTCGTCGCGCAACTCGACGCCGTCGACCTGGTGCAGGCGCTCGCCATCGCCCGGCGCAAGCTGCCGACCCTTGACGCGATCGAGTCCGCCGAGGGCCGGCTTTCCGCGAGCCTCGATGCGCGCATCGGCCCGCCGTGGCACGCGCGTATCGACGTCACCAGATCGAGCGCGGCGCTCAAGCTCGCCGCCCTGCCCTGGAAGGTTTCCGCGCAGTCCGCCCGCGTAACACTCGACGAGAAGCATGTGCATGTCACCGCGGCGAAAGGCGCGGTCGGAGATTCGCCGTTTGCCGATGCCGCCGCGCGGATCGAGCTCGCCGCTCCGATGCGCCTGTCAGCAGCCTCCGGCAAGGCGACGCTGAAGCTAGAGCAATGGTTTCCATGGCTGCGCACCCAGGCGCCGCTCGACGACATCGCTGCCCTGTCGGGCAGCGTGGACGTGATGCTGAACCGCCTCGCGCTGCGCTTCGACCGCCCACAGGACATTGACTTCGAGGCGGTGATGAAGCCGGACAAGGCAAGCGCCGGATTGAAGATGCTGCCCGCTGCCGTCCTCATCAATGGCGGATCGGTGCAGGCCACGCGCGACCGGGTGCGCTTCGCCGGCGTGTCCGCCGCGATGCTCGATGCGCGCGCTTCGCTCTCGGGCAGCTTTTCCCTGAAGAACTCGGCATTGGAGCTATCGCTCGCCGAGGGCCTGACCGGCGAAAAGCTCCTGCGCTGGGCTCTCGAGCGCGCCGAGGTTGCGCCACGCCTTGAGCCGCGCGCGCCGCTGCGCTTCGCGGCGCAGCGCATCGCATGGGCGCCCAAGGCCCCGGTGGAGCTCGAGGCCCGCCTCGAGTTCGAAGGCGGGCCCGCGCTAACGCTCTGGCTCGCTTCACGCCCTGGACTGCTCGAGCTGAAACGCTTCACCCTCAAGGACGCCGATAGCGACTTGAGCGCGAGCGCGACGGTTGCCGCAAAGCAGATCGAGGGCGCGTTCTCCGGCACGCTGCACGGCCGCAGCCTGGCTGCCATGCTCCGCACGCGCCCGCCTGAAGTTTCCGGTAATGCCCGTGGCGAGCTGCGGTTCACGATGGACCGGGCGCAGCCTGCGCGCAGCGTCGCCGAGGGGCATCTGCGCGTGGACGCGCTCGACCTGGGCTGGCTCACCGGCAAGCGCTCGATCGTCGAGGCCATCGACTTGAGTGCGGATGCGGCTGGCGTGCGCATTGCCGAGGCGCGGCTCGACTGGGAACAGCAGCGGTTTCGCCTCTCGGGATCAGTGCAGCGCACCGACGCTCACCCCCTGATCGAGGCACGGCTCGAATCGCCAGGCGTGGATCTCGCACGCCTGCTGCCACCGCCGCGCGCCAAGGTGCCGGGGGAGGAGAAAGCCCAGCTCTGGCCGCTGCCGGTACGCGGCCGCATCGAGGTGCGCACCGCCTTCATCGAGCACGGCCGCTACCGGGTCGAGCCGTTCGACGGCGTGCTGTCGCTAGAGCCGCAACGCGCGCGGCTCGAGGTCAAGCAAGCGCGCATGTGCGGGGTGTCGTTTCCGCTCGAGCTCGAGGTCACCCCCGACGGGCCGCTGCTCGACATTCACCTGGCGATGAAGGACCAGCCGTTCGAGAAATCGCTTCACTGCCTGACCGGCGGCACGCTGCAGATTACCGGCAACGCCGACCTCACCGCCGAGCTGCGCATCCGCAGCCGGCGCCCGCACCTGGTGCGCGATCTCACCGGCACGGCGCAGCTCGAGCTGCGCCAGGGCCATGTGAAGAAGTTTGCGCTGCTCGGCAATATCCTCTCGGTGCGCAACCTCGGTTCGGTGCAGCGCATGAACGAGGAAGGATTCGCCTACCGCAGCATGCACACGCGCGGCCGCTTCGAGAACGGCGCCTTCCTGGTCGACCAGGCCGCGTTCGACAGCGACGCGATCAACCTCGCCGCCACCGGCCGCATCGACCTGCTCGGCCCGCATTCGAATCTCGCGGTGCTGGTCGGCCTGCTGACCACCGTCGACCGCGTCGCCGGCGCGATTCCGATCGTCGGCGATATCTTCGGCGGCTCGCTCACCGCCCTGCCGGTCGCAGTCAGCGGCGACATCCGCGAGCCTCGCGTGGTGCCGCTCGGCCCGCGCGCCGTGACGCAGCGGCTGCTCGACATCCTCGGCAACACGGCGAAAGTGCCGGGCAAGCTGTTGCTGCCGGAGCCCGGGAAATGAAGGCTCTTCTCATCTTGGTGCTTTTATGCGCAGGCATACCGGCGCTGGCGGGCGACCCCGCTCTGTTCAGCAAAGACATGGGCGTCGATCCGCAGCGCGAGATCGCCGAGACGCGGATCTTCGAGGACGTGGTGGTCGCGCCGATCCCGATTTCCAATCCGACCGTCGGCACCGGCCTGGCGGTGGTGGTGATGCCCTTCTACCATCTCGGCAAGGACTCGCCGCTCTCCAATACCGTGCTCGCCGCCGGCCTGATGTCGAGCGGCAGCTGGGGCATGGGCGCGGCGCAGTCCACGCGCCTGCGCGGCGACGAGCTGCGCCTCGACGGCTTTCTCGGCTACGTCGACCTGCGCTATCGGTTCTACGGCGCCGGCGCCGACGCCGGGCAGAACGGCGCCTCGGTGCCGATCGTGCAGAAAGGCTTTGCCTTCGCTCCCGAGCTGCTGCTCCAGGTCGCGCGGCGCACGTTTCTCGGGCTGCGCTATCGGGGAGTGCGCGTCGAGACCGCGCTCGAAGGTAACGAGCTGCTCCCGCCGGCGATCAGCGCCGTGCTTCCCGGCTCGATCACCATCACCAGCTCCGGCTTCGGCCCGCGCGCCACCCTGGATACGCGCGACCACGATATGAATCCGGCCGCCGGCGCGCTGCTCGAATTCCGCGCCAACTTCGCCGACCAGGCGTTCGGCAGCGACTTCGACTACCAGACCTACGAGGTGAGCGGCAATGCCTACCGCCGCGCCGGCCCCGGCGTAGTCGGTCTGCGCGCGCTCGCCTGCCGTGCGTCGGATCGCACGCCGCTCTTCGACCTGTGCCTGTTCGGCGCGAACAACGACCTGCGCGGCTACGAGGTCGGGCGCTATCGCGACCGCGCCATGGTGGCCGCGCAGGCGGAGTATCGCTTTCCGCTCAGTGGCCGCTGGGGCGGCGTGGTATTCGGCGGCTGGGGCAAGGTGGCGCCCTCCTTCAGCGAGATGGGCGACGAGACCGACCTGCCGAGCGTCGGCGTCGGCGCGCGCTGGCTGGCGGCGGAAAAGGCGCGCGTCAATTTGAGCGTCGACCTGGCGCGCGGCCGCGATTCCACCGGCCTTTACGTTTACGTGAAAGAATCCTTCTAGGAGATCCCCATGAAAATCATTCTCTGCCTGCTGCTCGCCCTGGCCAGCCCGCTGGCGCAGGCGCAATACGCTGCCCTGCTCAAGGGCGCAGTCGCCGAGCGTTTCGACGACGAGGACCTGCGCATGTTCGTCGACACCGCGCGCAAGGTGCTTTACGGCGCGGCGGAGAACGAGACCTTGAAGTGGCAGAACCCGAAGAACCGGCACGGCGGCGAGATCACGCTGCTGCGCAACTTCGAGTCCAACGGCCGGGCCTGCAAGGAGGTCAAGGTGTTCAACCAGGCGCAGGGCCGCAAAGCCACCAACAACTTCGACCTGTGCCAGGTGGACGGGAAGTGGCGTCTCCTGGGCAGCTCGCAGCTCAAGAAATAAAAACCTAACGGGGTCCCCGCCTTCGCGGGGACGACCACAGAGGTCCCTAAGGCCTCAGCGTCCCTAGGCGGAACAGCGAAAGGGTCTCGTCGCTGGGCTCGCCGAACCAGCGGGCGTACAGGGCGCGAAACTCCTCGGACTGAAAGAAGCGGCTGAGCGCCTCGTCGACGGCGAGGCGGAAGTCCTCGTCGCCGCGCGCCAGCGCGAAGGCAAGCGCGTCGTGGGTGAAATAGCGCTCGAGCACCTGCAGCTCGCCCGCGCGCGGCCCGCGCTTCACCGTGTCGAGCAGCGCCGCGCGGTCGGTAAAGAAGGCGTCGGCGCGCTGCGCGGTTACCGCGTCGATGCCGGCGTGGAAGTCCTTCACCGCCAGCGCCTTCACGTCGAGCTGGCGCTCGCGCAGCCGTTCGATGACGGCTTGCTCGGCGCGCGACCCGGCGATCATCGCGAACGTGTACGGCTGGCTGGTGCGCGGCGCGCGCCCCGCCACAAGGTCGCTCACGCGCTCGAAGCGGCTCTTGAGCACCACCGCGCCGATGCCGCTGGCGAACACCGGGATCGAATACGAGACTTCCTTGCGCGAAGCCGGCGTGGGCACGATCGCATCGCACAGGAGGTCGACCTTGCCCTCTGCAACCGCGCGCAACCCCTCGTCCCGCGAAACCCGGACGAAGCGCGGCTGCGCCTTCAATGCGGCGGCGACCCGGGTACACAGCTCGACGCCGTAGCCGATCGGCTTGTCGGCGGAGTCGTGGAATGAAAACGGGCGCGCTTCGACGCCGTAGCCGAGCGCGATGCCGCCGTTCGCCTTGATCCGCTGCAGCGTTCCGGCGGGCTGGGCCAGCGCGGTGCCGGCAAGCATGAGCAGCAGGGTGAGGAGCGCGGCGCTTTTCATAGAGGCGTAGCTTGCCCGGCGCAGCGGGCACCGCACCATTGGCCTTTGGTCCCATAGGCGCCTGCGGGTCGCTGTGAGACCTTAATTCCATGCGCTTTTCGACTCACGCCGCGAGCGTTCTCCTGGCGGCCTGGTTGGCCTCCTGCGCCTATGTCGAGGCGACGACGACCCAGTATGTGGGCGTGCAGCGCTTTCCTGCGGTCGAGCCTGCCGCGGTGCAGGTGCTGCCCGCCGAGCCGGCGCAGCGCCACGATCGGCTGGGCGAGGTGCTGCTCGACATCTCGCTGGACCCGGCGCCAACGGTGGCCGAGGTCGAGCAGCGGTTGCGCGAAGAGGCCGGGAAGATGGGCGCCAACGCCGTTTACGTGATCCGCGATGCCATCCGGCCGGGTGAGACACGCAAGCTTATTGGCATCGCGATCCGGTACCGCTCATGAGAATTGCGATCATTTTTGCACTTGCGGCCGCCTGCGGAATCTGCCGCGCACAAGCGCCAGACGTCGCCTGGCCGCGCGAGGCCAAGGCCGCCGACGGCACCGTGATCACCGTGTACCAGCCGCAGGTCGAGCGCTGGGCCGAGAGCAACCTTTCGGGCCGCGCGGCGGTATCGGTCAAGCGTCCCAACGACAAGGAACCTCACTACGGCGTGCTCGAGCTCTCCGCACGCACCGAGATCGACAAGTCCTCGGACGTGGCGACGCTCTCCGCGGTGCGCATCACCAAGTCGAGCTTTCCCGGCGCGAGCCCGGAGGAAGCCGAGAAGTATCTCGCTACGCTGCGCGCTTCGGTGACGAAGGAGAGCTGGCCGGTGTCGGCGCAGGCGCTGCAGGCCAATCTCGCGATCGTGCAGGCGCGCTCGCAGAAGGGACTGCCGGTGAAGAACGACCCGCCGCAGATCCTGTTCCGCACCGCGCCGTCCATGCTGGTGGTAATCGACGGCGAGCCAGCGCTGCGCGAGGTGAAGGATGCGCCCGGGCTGCAGCGCATCATCAATACCAGCGCGCTGATCTTTTTCGACAAGTCCTCGTCCACCTACTCCCTGCGAGCGCTCGGCCGCTGGTGGCAGGCGCCAGCGCTGGACGGCGCCTGGAAGTCCGGGCCAATCATGCTGGCGTCGCTCGACAACCCGCGCGCAGCGCTCGACAAGCAGTACGACCCGCTTGACGGCAAGGATGCCGACGGCAAGCCGGTCTTCGAGGCGGGCGTAACGCCGCAGATCATCGTGGCGACCAAACCCACCGAGCTCCTGCAATCGAAAGGCGAGCCGAAGCTTTCGCCGATCCGCGGCACCGACCTCCTCTACATGGCGAACTCGCAGAACGACATCTTCCTGGTGCTCGGCGCGCAGACCTACTACGCGCTGATCTCGGGCCGCTGGTTCACCGCAAAAGCGCTGGCCGGGCCGTGGAGCTTCGTGCCGCCCAAGAGCCTGCCCGCGGATTTCGCCAGGATCCCGGCGGACCATCCGATGGCCGACGTCCTGATGTCGGTGCCGGGCACGCCGCAGGCGAATGAGGCGGCGATCGCCAACCAGATCCCGCAGACCGCTAACGTGCAGCGCGACGCGCAGCCCACGCCGGTCGCCTTCGACGGCGGCGCGCCGCAATGGAAGCCGATCGACGGCACGCCGCTCAGCTACGCGCCCAACACCGCCGCGCCGGTGATCCGCGTCGACCCGAAGGCGTACTACATGGTGCAGAACGGCGTCTGGTTCATCGCCGCCGCACCGGCGGGACCGTACGCGGTGGCGACCGCGGTGCCCGCGGTGATCTACAGCATTCCGCCGAGCTCGCCGGTGCACTACGTGACCTACGTGCGCGTGTACAGCAGCACGCCGACCACGGTGTTCGTCGGCTACACGCCGGGCTACTACGGCACGGTGATGTCGACCGATGGCGTGGTGGTCTACGGCACCGGGTACCCGTATCCGGTCTACGTCGGCACCTACTGGTATCCGCCGCCGTACTACACCTACGGCTACGGCGCGGGCTTCGCCACCGGCTTCTTCATCGGCTTCGCGATCGGCGGCGGCTGGCACAGCCCCTGCTGCTATGGCGGCGGGGGCGGCGTGTACATCAGCCACCACAACAATATCAACATCGACAACAGCTACAACCGCTGGGGCAACAAGAGCCAGACCGTGACCGGTCCGCGCGGCAACACTGGAACGACCAGACAGGTGGGGCAGACGACCCTAGCCAAAGGCTCGGGCAGCAACAACGTGTACGCCGGGCGCGACGGCAACGTGTACCGGCGCGACGACAGCGGCAACTGGCAGCAGCACGGCGGCAAGGGCGAAGGCTGGTCCGACGTCAGCAAGGGCGGCGCCAACCGGCCGCAGCAGCAGCCCGCCGGCGCAACCGGCACGCGCGAGCGGCCGAACCAGAGCCTGCCGGGAGAAACGCGCCAGTCGCTCGACCGGCAGCACCAGTCGCGCGAAACCGGCCAGCAGCGCGCGCAGCAGGCCCG
>DATFDV010000227.1:0-8154 GCA_035251855.1 Burkholderiales bacterium
GGCCGTTCAGCCGGCTAGCCGCGCGCACACGCCCGCGGGGTAATGCCTTTTTCTTTGGCGTACTTCAGCGCCGATTGCTCGTACTTCGAGCGCACCAGCTTCGCGTCTTCGGGCGCCGGCGCCATCCAGTCGGTGATGATGTTCCAGCGCACGCCGTCCCAGCGCATGAAGCGCACCACGCGCGAGCCCTCGTGGTCGGCGCAGCTGGTCTCCAGCGGCGGCATGAAGCCGGTGGCGCCGAGCGCCTTCAGGCGCTGCGCGTCGAGGTCGAGGTGCTCGAGCGCCCACTGCACCTGCTCGCCGCTGACCGGCTTGCCCTTGCCGAAGCGCTGCTGCGCGATGCGCACCGCCTCGGCGGTGATGATGCCGAACACCACGCCGCGGTTGTAGTAGATCGAGCCGACGCGCGAGAGGTCCTCCATCTCGCCGTCGCCCGCGGCGTAGACGTGCTTGCGGATCGCCTCGATCACCGGGTAGTCGGTGCCGGCCACGTTGAAGCCGGCGGCGACGAACCCCTCGGCGGCCTTGCCGGCGGGGATCACGTCCTCCTCGGCCCCCGACCACCAGACCCCGACCATGCGGTTGCGCGGATAGCCAACGCGCGCGGCGGCCTTGAGCGCGGTGGGGTTCATCACGCCCCAGCCCCACAGGATCACCCAGTCCGGCCGCAGCTGCCGCACCTGCAGCCATTGCGACTGCTGCTCGTTGCCAGGATGCGGAACCGCGATGGTGGAAAGCTGGTAGCCGTATTTGCCCGCAAGGTCGGTCAGCACCGGAATCGGCTCCTTGCCATACGCCGAGTCGTGGTAGATGAGCGCGATCTTCTTGCCGCGCAGCTTGTCGAAGCCGCCTGCCTTGTCGGCGATGTAGCGCACCATCGCCGCAGCCTGGTCCCAGTAGGTGGTGATGAGCGGAAACACATAAGGGAAGACCGGCCCGTAGGCGGCATCCGCGCGGCCGTAGCCGATCGACACGATCGGGATGCGGTCGGCGGTGCCCTTCTCGATGAGCGAATAGGTGATTCCGGTGGACAACGGGTGCACCAGGGTTGCGCCCGTGGGCCCGTTGTTCTTGGTGCGCTCGTAGCATTCGACGCCGCGCGCGTTGTTGTACTCGGTCTCGCACTTCTGCCAGGTGAACTTGACGCCGTTGATGCCGCCGTCGCGCGCGTTGATCATCTTGAAGTAGTCGAGCATGCCGCCGGAGACGCCCGAGCCGCCAGGCGCGTAGGGGCCGACCCAGTAGAAGTTGGCCGGCACGAACTGCTCTTGCTGCGCGTGGGCGTAGGGTCCGCTCAGGGCGAAGGCCGCCGCGGCCAGCGCCAGGACGCCGTTTCGAAGCATTCGATCCTCCGATTAACGAGACAGCGCGTGGTACTGCGGGTGCGCGTAGGGGAAACAGGGGAGACCACCCGCCGCACCACGCCCGGCCAGCATGCGCCGCGCTTCGTTAAGCGCCGCTTAAGGAGGCGGAGCAGCGCCTAGGAAAGGTCGACGTCCACCGGCCAGCGGTTCGGGTCCCTGCGATCGGGCTGCTGGCGCCGCGCGCTGCGGCGCTCGACCGCGCTGCGCGCCTCGGCAACTACGCCGTGCGCGCGGTTGCGCAAATCCTTGTAGGTGCCGCCGGCGTATTCCCGCGCCTCCTTGCGGTAGTGCACGAACTGATCGCGCAGCAGCGCGCGGCGGCGATTGCCGGAAACCGGGTCGAAGTAGTACATGGCGAGCGCTCCGATACCGAGCGCGGCGATGCGGAAGATCATGACAGCTCCTCGCGAGGGTCGATGGGCTCCTGAAAGCAATTCCGGGGCCGGGCGCGAAGCTTGCAGAAGCCCGGACCATGAGACGACTCGCGCTAGTAGCCCTCCTCGCCTTCGCCACCGCCGTTCCCGCTCAGCAGGATAAAAAAAATGCAGCCGGAGGCCGTACCGCCAACCTGCCGGACTTCACCAGCCTGATGAAGCAGCAGGGGCCCGCCGTCGTGAACGTCATCACCAAGCGGGAGGCGAGGACCGCCCGCAGCGAGCGCGGCCAGCCCGGGGCGCAAGGTCCCCAAGGTCCCCAAGGTCCACAGGGACCGCAGGGGCCGCAGGCGCAGGCGCCCGAAGATCCGCTGCTCGAGTTCTTCCGGCGCTTCATGCCCGACTCGCCGGAGCGCGGTCCGGGGCCCGGGCCCGGCCAAGGCCTGGGCTCGGGCTTCATCATCAGCCAGGACGGCTACGTGCTGACCAACGCGCACGTCGTCGCCGGCGACGGCGAAGTGACGGTGCGCCTGGCCGACGCCAAGCGCGAGTTCAAGGCCAAGGTGATCGGCGCCGACGAGCGCACCGACATCGCGCTGCTCAAGATCGACGCCACCGGTCTGCCGACGGTGAAGCTCGGCAAGTCCGGGGCGCTGCAGCCCGGCGAATGGGTGGCGGCGATCGGCTCGCCGTTCGGCTTCGAGAACACCATTACCGCCGGCATCGTCAGCGCGACGGGGCGCGCGTTGCCCGCCGAGACCTACGTGCCGTTCATCCAGACCGACGTCGCGGTGAACCCGGGCAATTCCGGCGGGCCGCTGATCAACCTCGCCGGCGAGGTGGTCGGCGTCAACTCGATGATCTACAGCCAGACCGGCGGCTACATGGGCGTGTCCTTCGCGATCCCGATCGAGGTCGCGCTCGAGGTCGGCAAGCAGCTGCGCGCCGAGGGCAAGGTGACCCGCGGGCGCCTCGGGGTGCGCATCCAGCCGATGACCAAGGAGCTCGCGCAGTCGTTCCAGCTGAAGGAGCCCGAGGGCGCGCTCATCGCCACCGTCGAGCCCGGCAGCCCGGCCGACAAGGCGGGGCTCAAGCCCGGCGACGTGGTCCTCGGCTTCAACGGCCAGAAGCTCAAGGACCCGAACACGCTGCCGCGGCTGGTGGCCGAGACCAAGCCCGGGCAGAGCGCAACGCTCAGGATCTGGCGCAACGGCAAGGCCGAAGAAGTGAAGTTCACCGCCGCGGAACTGGTGGCCGAATCCAAGGCGCCGAAGCCGGCGGCGCCCGACAAGGCCGTCAAGCCGAACCGTCTCGGCCTGGTGGTGAGCGAGCTGCCGCCGGCCCAGCGCAAGGCGCTGGGCATCGACTACGGCCTGGTGGTCGAGAACGCCGACGCCTCGCGCACCCCGCTTCGTCCCGGCGACGTGATCGTCGGCGTCGGGCGCGAGAGCTTCAAGAGCGTGGAGGACTTCGAGCGCCTGATCGGCGAGCAGAAGCAGGGCGACACCGTCGCCCTCCTCGTCAAGCGAGGCGAAGCGACGGTCTACGTGCCGGTGGAAGTCGGCTAGGAAATCGGTAGGAATTCGGGGTCAGGTTCGCAATTCGTCTTCGCGCAAGCAAAGACGAATTGCGAACCTGACCCCGATTTCGGTTACGAAGGATCGATCACGATCTCGACCCGCCGGTTGAGCTGCCGGCCGGTCGGGGTGCCGTTCGACGCCACCGGGAACGACGGGCCATAGCCGCGCGCGTCGATGCGCGTGGACTGGATGCCGCGCGCCACCAGCGCTGCCTTCACGGCCCAGGCCCGCTTCTCGGAGAGGTGCTGGTTCAGCTCCTTGGTGCCGGTGCTGTCGGTAAAGCCCTCGATGGCGATGTCGCGGTCGGGATACTTGGTCAGGAACTGGGCGAGGTTGTCGAGCGCGCGTTGCGCGCCGGGCTTGAGCGTCGCGCCGCCCGCGTCGAACAGCAGCTCGTTCTTCAGCGTCAGGATCCAGCCCCGATCGGTCTGCTTGGCCCGCATGTCGGCAAGCTCGCTCTCCAGGCGCTTCAGCTCCGCGCCGAGCTCCGCCTGCGCGGTGGTTTGCTTCTCGTTCTCGATGCGCGCGTGCTCCAGCTGCGCGGCGCGCGCCTCGGCTTCCTTCCTCGCCATCTCGGCCTGCTGGGCCTGCAGCTCGGCCTGGCGCGCCTGCTCGCGCGCCGCGGCCGCCTCGCGCTCGCGCGCTTCCACCTGGAGGCGGCGGCGCTCCTCGGCGGCGGCGGCGATGCTCGCCTCCGAGCGGCGGATGTCGGCGGTGCGCAGCGCGATGCGCGCGCGCTGCTCGGCGAGGTAGGCGTTGTGCTCGACCAGCTCGCTGGGCTCGCCCTTCTGCGCCATGCGCTCGGCGTCCTGCAGCGCATCCTGGGCGCTTTTCAGCTCGGCCGGCGCGCTCGCCTGCACCGCCGGGTCGGCGGCCGCGGTGCGATAGGCGGCGCGCGCTTCCTCGAGCTGCTGGGTGGCCTGCGGCGAGACGGCACAGGCGGAAGCGATCAAAGACGCCAGCACGGTCAGCTTGGGATTGAATCTCATTGGGCGTTCCTTTCGATTTCTTCGCGCAGCGCGCGGGTACCGTCCTGCGCTTCGGCCGCGCTGCGCTGCACGCGCACGTTCTCGGCAACGGTCCAGGCGAGCTTGGCATCGGCCTCGGCCTGCTCGGCGAGGATCCGCGCGTGCTCGTGATGCCCGCGCTGCATGGCGGCTTCCGCGCGCGCGAGCTTCTGCTGCGCTTGGGCGAGCTCCTGCGGCGCATTCTGCGCGGCGACGGGGCGCGCTTGCGAGACCATGGCGCGCGCCGCGCCCATCTCGCGCTCGGGCGCATCCGTGGTGGCGCAAGCGCCGAGCGCCAGGGCGGCAAGGGGAACCAGCATTTTTCGAATCACAAGCGTTCCTTCCTGTAGAAGTTTCATGACGGAGAAGCTCTTACCCGCCAGGCGGGGCGCGCCGGGACGGCGGCCTGCCAGTGAGCCAGGCGGAGCAAGCAGCGCTCCGGCACCGGGCGCGGCGCTTGCAGGGTCGTGGAGCGGACTACAGTGATGCGGCGATACGCTCTACTCGTTCTGGTGCTTCTGGTAAGCGCCTGCGATCCCGGCCCCCAGGCGGGCGTCAGGCTGGTGACCATCGACAGCCCGGAAGCGGGTCTCAGCCTGCAGGAGCTGCCATCGGCGACGCTGAAGACGCTCGGCCTGCCGTTCGGCCTGGCGGTGGTCAAGGCCGGCGGCCTCGCCGAGCGCTCCGGCCTGAAGATGGGCGACGTGATCTACGGCATCAACCAGCAGAAAGCGCAAAGCCTAGAAGAGTTCAATCGGCTGCTTGAAAAGCACGACGGCGGCAAGCTCGGCTTCCTGGTGCGCCGCGGCGGAAGCGATTTCTACGTGGCGGTGGACTTGGCCGGGACCGGCCCGCGCGAACTACCTAAAGGTCCGCCGTCTAGAGATACTCTTCTGCGCACTTGATGACTTCGGTGTTCGACCCCTTCTCGAGGCAGTGACGGGCGTCCTCGTTCCACCGGCGCCCTGCCTTCCGCGCCGCCGCGCTCTTGGTGGGCGCAGGCTTGGCTGCTTCCTTCATCGGCTCGGGCTTCGTCGCTTCTTCCTTGGCGGGAGGTTTCTCCTGCGCAAAGGCCGCACCGGCGAACACCATCATCACTAAAAAGACTATTTGTTTCATGGAACTACCCTGTTTTCCTGAAACGATGCCTGAAGAATACCCCTTTTTGCCCAAAGCTGCGAACGGAAGCCTACGAAGGGTGCACGCCGAGCCAGCGCAGTGCCTCGCCGCGCTCGGCGAAGAACTCCACCCGCACGCCGCGGTTCTGCGCGACGTCCTTGAAGAATTGCGACTTGTCGTCGGGCTGATAGCCGTAGAAGCAGCAGGCGAGCGATACCCCGGCGAGCATGCTGCCGGCGAGCGCGCCGATGGCGTACGAATCCATGGTGGCCATGCGCCGCGCCGCCACGGTTCCCTCGATCAGCACGCGCCGCTGGCCGTGGCGCGCGCACACATCGGACACCGATTTCATGAGCTCGGTCGCGCCTTGCGCGCGCAGCTCATACCCCGGCGCGAGCGCGACGTGCAGGTAATCCGCGTGCGGCGTGAGCGTGAACTCGGTGGTCATTGCCGCGCGGATGATACGTCGCGCCGCGCTCGGACCCGACCCGTGTAAGGAATTCTTGAATGCGCGCGGCGTTCGCGCCGACGTCGCTGCGGCCGACACGCGACTTCGAGCGCACGTCGATGCGGCTGCCGGCGCCGGCCGGCGCGATGCGCACCACCACGTCGTCCTTGAAGCCGAACCAGCGCGTGGTCGCCACCGCTTCGATGCGGCCGGCGTTCGCATCGGCGTCCACCACCTCGAGGCCCATCGCGCGCGCAGCGGCGAGGGCACGCGCAAACGCCTGCGCGGGCGGCAGCGCGAGCTGCAGCGGCTGCAGGCCGGGATAGCCGAGCTGCTGCAGCTCGGCGAAATGGCTCTGGTAGCGCTTGGGCTGCAAGAACTGCGGCGGCTTTTCCGTATCGGTGGTGATGTCGTT
Source organism: Burkholderiales bacterium (assembly GCA_035251855.1). Taxonomy (GTDB): domain Bacteria; phylum Pseudomonadota; class Gammaproteobacteria; order Burkholderiales; family SG8-39; genus SCGC-AG-212-J23. Next base: position 6,308 of record DATFDV010000227.1, read on the forward strand.
GATGTAGGGCAGCGTCTTCACGCGGCGCAGATGCTCGAGCGGCATCGCGGCGCTCGCCGCGCCGAGCAGGAGCGCTGCGATCAGCATGCGCTTCGGATGCCGCAAGCGCGGAACCACGAGCGCGATGCTCGCCGCGCCGATCGCCGCCATCCCAGTGAGCATGGCGCCGGCGAACATGCCGAAGCCGGTGCGGAACGGCCACAGGCCGGCGCGCACGCCGAGCCCGGAGAACACCAGGAGCAGCGCGGCGAGAATCGAAAGCATGAGCGCGATGCGCGGCCACCACATCGCGGCGAGGCTACTACACCCGCACCTCGGGCGCCTGCAGGATGTCCTCGCGCGCGAGGCGCAGGTGCAGCGTCTTGCGCGGCCAGTCGATGCGCTCGATGACCTGCGGCGAGATGAGCAGCAGCTTGCCGGGCAGCCAGTGGCGCGAGTCCACCAGCACGTCGGTGATTTCCCAGGTCTCGTCGTCGATCACCAGGTCGGCCACGCTGCCGACCTCGCCGTCGGTGGCCTCGATGCCGTAGCCGATCACCTCGGCGCTCGAGCGCAGGTTGCTGCCCGCCGCGCTGGTGGGGCAGCGGCTGATCTGCTCGCGCGTCAGGTCGATGCGGATGTCGCCCTCGAGCGGCCGCTCGCGGTCGATGGCAATCGGCGACACCAGGTACCGGCGTCCCGGGATCCAGCGCATCGTGTTGACCAACAGGTAGCGAACGTCCCAATCCTCATCGTTGAAGTACAGGTCGTCGACCGATCCCACCTCGCCGTCCTCGGCGTGGATCGCATCGCCCTGCAGGTCTTTTGCCTTGTGCAGCATCGAGGGATTAGCAGCAAGCCATGAGCCAGCGTAGTGCAAGAAACCCAAGCAGTAGGCAAATCGCCACAAGCATCACCAATCCGGCGACCATGCCGCCGACGAGGAGAAAGCTCGAGCGCTCGGCCCGCCGCGGCTGGTCGAGCCACTGGTCGAGGAGCCGCACGTTTCTCTGGTTCGCTTTCCACGCGGCGTCGAACACGTCGCCGGCGAGCGGCACCAGGCCGGCGAAGCCTTCGACCGCGACGTTGAGCGCCATGCGCGCGAGCACGCTGCGGCTCACGCCGATGCGCGCCGCCTCGACCAGGATGCTGCTCGAAAGCAGCACGCCGACCAGGTCACCCAGAAAAGGCACCAGCCCGATCAGGGCGTCGATCCCGACGCTCAGACGCGTGCCGGGAATCGGGATCGAGCTGTCGAGCAGCCAGGCCAGCCTTTTCAGCCGCTGCCGGACCTCGTTCCTATGGCGGATCTCTTCTTTCCAGTCCACGTCGTATCGAGCGCAGCTCCCACAGCACGCAGCCGCCCACCAGCAGCACGCCGGCGATCAGCAGCAGCACGAAGCCCTTGATCTCGTTCGCCACGCCGCGCTCGGTGAAGAACACGAACAGGCCGAGCGCGGCACAAGCCGCGCCGCAAGCCAGCAGCAGCATCGAAACCACCGATCCCCCGCGCATGACGGTAAAGGTATCATCTGCCCTCCCCCACCAAGACGATCCAGGAGATCCCCCATGGCTATCAAGGTCGGCGACCGCCTTCCCGACGGCAAGCTGATGGAGAGCACCGAGTTCGATTCCGGCACGCAGTGCGCGATGCCGCCCAAGGAAGTCAACGTCGCCGACGCGGTGAAAGGCAAGAAGATTGCGATCTTCGGCCTGCCCGGCGCCTACACCCCGACCTGCTCGGCGAAGCACGTGCCGGGCTACCTGCAGAACAACCAGCAGCTGAAGAGCAAAGGCGTGAACGAAATCTGGTGCGTGGCCACCAACGACGCCTTCGTGATGGCGCACTGGGGCAAGGAGCAGAAGGC
>DATFDV010000228.1:0-6324 GCA_035251855.1 Burkholderiales bacterium
AGCTCCTTGATCTCGTCCTGCAGCGCCTTCACCTGCAGCAGGCGCTTGACCCGGCCGAACAGCTCCGCCCAGTTGACCGGCTTGGCGATGAAATCGTCGGCGCCCACCTCGATGCCCTTGACGCGCTCGGTCTGCGGGTCGGCAGAGGTCACCAGGATCACCGGCAGCAGCGTGGTGGCCGGATTGGCGCGCAGCTGCCGCACGAACTCGTAGCCGTCCATGCGCGGCATCAGGATGTCCGAGATCACCAGATCGGTGCCCTTGCTGCGCACCAGCGCGAGCGCGGCCTCGGCGTCGAGCGCCACCTCGACGTCGTAGCCCAGGTTGCGCAGCAGGCCCGACACCATTTCAGCGTTGGTGCGCTGGTCGTCGACGACCAAGATGCGTTCGGCCATCCTCAGAAAACGATCACGCCGCGCGCGTTCTTCCCGGTTTGCAGGTCGGCAAACGCCTGCGGGGCCTCGTCGATCGAGTAGCGGCGGGTGATCAGCTCTTCGAGCTTGAGCCGGCCGGCCAGGTAGAGCGAAAGCAGGCGCGGAAAATCGACGCGCGGCACGCACGAGCCGAAATAGCTGCCGGTGATGGTCTTCTCCTCGAAGGGAAGCGTCATGGTGCGGATCGCGGTCGAGTCGCTCGGCTTGGCCACGCCGACCACCACCGCAAGCCCGCCGCGCCGGATGGCGCGGTACGCCGTCGCCGCCAGCTCACCCGAGCCGACGCATTCGAACGCGTAGTCGGGACCGCCGCCGGTGAGCTTCTTCAGGGCTTTGGCAACATCTTCGTCCTTGGTGGCCAGCACAGTGTCCGTGGCACCAAAGCGTTTCGCCATCTCGAGCTTCGGCTGGAGCGTATCGATGGCAATGATGCGTCGCGCGCCGGCGATGACCGCGCCCTGGATGGCCGACAGGCCGACCCCGCCGCAGCCGAACACCGCCACCGACGAGCCGGGCTCGACCTTCGCCGTGTTGAACACCGCGCCGACGCCGGTGGTCACGCCGCAGCCGACCAGCGCGGCGCAGTCGAGCGGGATCTTCGGATCGATCCTGATCAGGTTCTCGGCCGACACGGTGGCGTATTGCGCCATCGAGCCGCAGCCGGAAAAGATGCCGAGCGGCGCGTCCTTGGCGTCGCGCACGCGCGGCGTGCCTTCCAGCGGCGTGGTCAGCGCCCTGCCCTGCTCCAGGCACAGCACCGGGCGGCCGGCGACGCAGAAGCGGCACTTGCCGCACATGTAGATGAACGAGAACACCACGTGATCGCCCGGCGCGAGATCGCTGACGCCCTCGCCGACCTCCTCCACCACGCCGGCGCCCTCGTGCCCGAGCACCAGCGGCAGCGGCAGCGCGATGGTGCCGGTGATCGCCGAAAGGTCGGAATGGCATACGCCGCACGCGCCGAGCCTCACCGCGACCTCGCCGCGCTTGGGCGCGTCGACCGAGATTTGCTCGACCACCACCGGCTGGTTGTGCTCGCGACAGAGAACGGCTTTCGCCTTCCGGATCATCGCTTGAGTATAGCTAGAATATCGCCATGCTCCTCCGAGACCGGCTTTACATCGACGGCGCCTGGGTGGCGCCTTCCGGCAAACAAACCATCGACGTGCACAACGCCGGCAACGGCGAAGTGATGGGCCGCGTGCCGCTCGCCGACGACAAGGATGTCGAGCGCGCGGTGGCGGCAGCGCGTTCCGCGCTGGAGGCGTGGTCCGCCACATCGGCCGAGCAACGTGCGCAATTCCTCGAAAAGATTTCGGCCGGCCTCAAGGCCCGCGCCGATGAGCTCGCGCGCCTGATCGCGCAGGAAGTCGGCATGCCGCTCAAGATGTCGGCGCGCATCCAGGCGGGGCTGCCGATCGCGAATTTTGCGAATTATGCAAAATTGCTGAAAGAATTTTCTTTTGAGAATCGCGTAGGGAATTCGCTGGTGGTGCGCGAGCCGGTCGGGGTGGTGGGCGCGATCACGCCGTGGAACTATCCGCTGCACCAGATCACGCTGAAGGTCGCCGCGGCGCTCGCCGCCGGCTGCACGGTGGTGCTCAAGCCCTCCGAGGTCGCGCCGTTCAACGCCTTCGTCCTCGCCGAGGTCGTCGAGGCGGCCGGGCTGCCCAAAGGCGTATTCAACCTCGTCACCGGCACCGGCGCGCAGGCCGGAGAAGCGCTGGTGCGGCACCCCGGCGTCGACATGATCTCGTTCACCGGCTCGACGCGCGCGGGCAAGCGAATCTCCGAGCTCGCCTCTCAATCGGTGAAAAGGGTCGCGCTCGAGCTTGGCGGCAAGAGCGCCTCGGTGATCCTCGACGACGCCGACCTGGCCGCGGCAGTGAAAAGTACGGTGAACGGCTGCTATCTCAACTCCGGTCAGACTTGCACGGCGCTTACGCGCATGCTGGTGCCCGAGGCGAAATACGTCGAGGCTTCCCGGATGGCGGCAGAGGCGGCGAAATCGTTCACGGTGGGCGACCCGCTGGCCGAGACCACACGGCTCGGCCCGCTCAGCTCGGCGGCGCAGCTGGAGCGCGTGCGCGGCTATATCCGCAAGGGCGTGCAGGAGGGAGCCGAGCTGCTCGCCGGCGGCGCCGAGCCGCCCGAGGGCGCGCCGGCCGGCGGCTACTACGTGCGCCCCACGGTATTCGGCAAGGTGAAGAACAGCATGACCATCGCGCAGGAGGAGATCTTCGGCCCGGTGCTGTCCATCATTCCCTACCGCGACGAGGAAGAGGCGGTGCGCATCGCCAATGACAGCCCGTACGGCCTGGCCGGCGCGGTATGGTCCAAGGATGAGCAGCGCGCGCAGCGCGTGGCGCGCCGCATCCGCGCCGGGCAGGTCGACGTCAACGGCGGTGCGTTCAACATGAACGCGCCCTTCGGCGGCTTCAAGCAGTCCGGCCACGGCCGCGAAGCCGGCGTCTACGGGCTGGAGGAATTCCTCGAGTACAAATCCCTTCAATTGAAGGGATGAAGCAGGCGCTGCACCAAAAAATCCGCGACCGCAAGGCGGTGGTGGCGGTCGTCGGCCTGGGCTATGTCGGCCTGCCGCTGGCGCTGCGTTTTTCCGAATGCGGTTTTCGCGTCATCGGCATCGATACCGACGCCGAGCGCGTTGCGCAGCTCGGGAAGGGACAGACCTATATCGCTCGTTACGGGCCCGACCGGATCGCCAGCGCGCTCAAGCGCGACTTCCATCCAACGAACGCATTTGCCGAGGCGGCAAAAGCCGACGCCATCCTGATCTGCGTGCCCACGCCGCTCACCGCGCAGCGCGAGCCCGACCTTAGCCACGTGCGCGCGGCGGTGGATGCATTGGCGCCGCACCTGCGGGCCGGACAGCTGGTTTCGCTGGAGAGCACGACCTACCCTGGAACCACCGAGGAGGAAGTGTTGCCTCGGGTGGCCCGCCGGCGCCTCACCGTCGGCAAGGACATTTTCGTCTGCTTCTCGCCCGAGCGCGAAGATCCGGGCAACGCGCGCTTCCCCACTCATGCGATCCCGAAGATTCTCGGCGGCACCACGTCGGATTGCGTCGAAGTCGGCATGGCGCTGTATGGCGCGGCCATCGACAAGGTGGTGGCGGTGAGCTCCACGCGCACCGCGGAGATGGTCAAGCTGCTCGAGAACGTGCACCGCGCGGTGAACATCGGCCTCGCCAACGAGATGAAGATCATCTGCGACCGCATGGGCATCGACGTGCACGAGGTGATCCGCGCCGCGGCCACCAAGCCCTTCGGCTTCGTGCCGTACTGGCCGGGCCCGGGACTAGGCGGGCACTGCATCCCGATCGACCCGTTCTACCTGACGTGGAAGGCGCGCGCTTACGGCGTGCACACGCGCTTCATCGAGCTCGCCGGCGAGATCAACGCCGCGATGCCGCTCTGGGTGCTCGGCAAGGTGGCCGACGCGCTCAACGCGCGCGGCAAGAGCGTGCGCGGCAGCCGCATCCTGGTGCTGGGAGTCGCCTACAAGAAGAATGTCGACGACCTGCGCGAATCGCCGGCGCTCGAGCTGATGCGGCTGCTCGCCGAGAAGGGCGCGAAACTTGCATTCAGCGACCCGCACGTGCCCGTGTTGCGCTGGGCCGTGCATGTTGAGACGCCCAAAGATGGAGTAAAGCTGACCGCGGACCTGTTGGCCGGGCAGGACCTCGTCCTCCTCGCCACCGACCACGACGCCTTCGATTACCAACTGATCCTGAAGAATTCCTCGCTCATCGTCGATACCCGGGGCCGCTACCTCGAGCCCGCGGCGAACGTCGTCAAGGCCTAGATGCGCCTTCTGCGGTTGAGCACCGGCCTGGTGGTGGCCCTGTTTGTCGTCGGCCATTTCCTGAACCACGCGCTCGGCGTGGTCTCCATCGAAGCGATGGACCGCATGCGCGTTGCGCTGGCCCTGTGGTGGCGCAGCCCGCCCGGCACGGTCCTGCTGTATGGCGCGCTGCTGATCCACTTTGTCTTGGCGTTGATCAGCTTGTACCGCCGCAGCACGCTGCGCATGCCGGCCTGGGAGGCGGCGCAGCTGATCCTCGGCCTGTCGATCCCGCCGCTGCTCATCGCCCACGTCGTCGGCACGCGCCTCACCTGGATGCTGCTCGGCCACAACATCGACTACGAACGCATCGTCGGCCTGCTGTGGTCGAGCGACTGGGGCATCGCGCGCCAGTCGCTGCTGCTTCTCATCGTCTGGGCGCATGCCTGCGCGGGCCTGCATTACTGGCTGCGCGTGCGGCAGTGGTATCGCAACCTGGAGCCGCTCGCCTTCGCCGTGGCCCTGCTGCTGCCGGCGATCGCGCTGGCGGGCTTCACCAGCGCCGGCTTCTACCTGTGGCCGAGCGTCGAGAGCGTCGGCGGCATGCAGAAGTACAACGTGGACCTCGCCGGCATGAGCGACGCCGAGCGTACCCGCATGGCCGCCTGGCGCTCGGGCCTGGAATGGGCGTTCTGGATCGCGCTGGCGGCCACCCTGCTCGCGCGCTGGCTGCGCACGCGCATCGGCGCCACCTACCAGGTGCGACACGTGTCGGGCCGCGTAATCACCGCGCCGGTCGGGCGCAGCATCCTGGAGGCGATCCGCGACGAAGGCCTGCCGCACGCGTCGGTCTGCGGCGGCCGTGCGCGCTGCACCACCTGCCGTGTGCGGGTAAGCGGCGGGCTCGAGCACCTGCCGCCGGCGGGGCGCATGGAAGCGCAGGCGCTCGGCCGCATCCAGGCGCCGCCGAACGTTCGCCTCGCCTGCCAGTGCCGGCCGACGCGCGACGTGGCCGTGGCGCCACTGCTGCCGCCCAACGCCGGGCCGTCGTCGGCACGCCGCGCGCAGAGCGAGTCGCTGGGCCGCGAGCGGCGGATCGTGGCGGTGTTCGTCGATCTGCGCGACTCGACGCACCTCGCCGAAGGCCGCCTGCCCTACGACGTGGTGTTCATCATGAACCAGTTCTTCGCCGAGATGCACGCGGCGCTGCGCGCGACCGGCGGCTACTACGCCCAGTTCCGCGGCGACGGCCTGCTCGCGCTCTACGGCCTGCAAAGCGCGCTGCCCGCCGCCTGCCGCGCCGCGCTCGAGGGCGCGGCGCAGATGCAGGAGCGCATCGAGCAGCTGAACCGCAGCCTGGCGGTCGACCTCCCCTCGCCGCTGCGCATCGGCATCGGCATCCATGCCGGCGTGGCGATCGTCGGCACCCTCGGGCCGCCCGACGCGCCGATCTATTCGGCGATCGGCGACATGGTGAACACCGCCGCGCGCTTCGAGGACATGACCAAGGCATTCGGCTGCACGCTGGTGGTATCGGCCGAGGCGCTGCGTCAGGCCGGCATCGAGCCCGCGCAGTTGTCCAATGAGTCGCCGCAGCACCAGGTGCGCGTGCGCGGCAAGACCGAGCGGCTTACGGTCTACGCCGTGGCCGATCCCAGAACGCTAATTCAGGGTCGGGTCCCGCTTAGCGTCCGCGAAAGCTGAGCCGTCGTATTCGCCAGCCGCGCGGCGAGCACGCGGATCAGCTCCATCGCGGCGTCGGGGTTTTCGCGGATGATCCTGCCGAACAGCTCTTTCGAGATCTTCAGCGTCTCGAGCCTGGTCTGCGCGGTGGCGGTGGCGGTGCGCGGCACGTCGCCGAAGATCGCGATCTCGCCGATGATGTCGTTGCGCCCGAGGGTGTTGACGACGATCGGCCCCGACGGGCTGGGCACGCTGATCTGCACCGTGCCCTCGATGATGATGTACGCGGCGTCGCCCATGTCGCCGGCGTTGAACATCACCTGCCCCGGCGCGTAGGTCAGCCGCTCGGCGCTGAAGCACAGGAGCTTCTGCATCGCCGGCTGGATCTTGGCGAAGATCGGGA
>DATFDV010000229.1:0-4252 GCA_035251855.1 Burkholderiales bacterium
TCATCGCGGTGCGCGAGAACCTCGAGCGCGAGGCCTACATCGAGAGCCTGAAGGCGACCGGCAAGACCGGCGCGAAGATGCTGGAACTGCTGCTGACGCAGCACAAGGGGGAATCCTTCGGCGCCGCCATCCCCGAGCGGATCAGCCCCGAATTCGTGAGGAGCGAGGTGGCGCGCGGCCGGGCCATCATCCCGGCGAACATCAACCACCCGGAAAGCGAGCCGATGATCATCGGCCGCAACTTCCTGGTGAAGGTGAACGCCAACATCGGCAACTCCGCCGTCTCCTCGGGAATTTCCGAGGAGGTGGAGAAGATGACCTGGGCGATCCGCTGGGGCGGCGACACGGTGATGGACCTCTCCACCGGCAAGCACATCCACGAGACCCGGGAATGGATCATCCGCAACAGCCCGGTGCCCATCGGCACGGTGCCGATCTACCAAGCCTTGGAAAAAACCGGCGGAAAAGCCGAGGACCTTACCTGGGAAATCTTCCGCGACACACTCATCGAACAAGCTGAACAGGGCGTCGACTACTTCACCATCCATGCCGGGGTGCTGCTTCGTTATGTCCCGTTAACCGCGAAGCGCATGACCGGCATCGTCTCGCGCGGCGGCTCGATCATGGCCAAGTGGTGCCTCGCCCACCACCGCGAGAGCTTCCTCTACACGCACTTCGAAGACATCTGCGAAATCATGAAGGCCTACGACGTGTCGTTTTCCCTGGGAGACGGGTTGCGTCCCGGATCCGGTTACGACGCGAACGATGAGGCCCAATTGTCGGAATTGAGAACGCTCGGCGAGCTCACCAAGATCGCCTGGAAGCACGACGTGCAGGTGATGATCGAAGGGCCCGGCCATGTGCCGATGCAGCTCATCAAGGAGAACATGGACCTGCAGCTGAAGGAGTGCCACGAGGCGCCCTTCTACACGCTGGGGCCGCTCACCACCGACATCGCGCCGGGCTACGACCACATCACCAGCGCCATCGGCGCGGCGCAGATCGGCTGGTACGGCACCGCGATGCTCTGCTACGTGACGCCGAAGGAGCACCTCGGCCTGCCGAACAAGAAGGACGTGAAGGACGGCATCATGGCCTACAAGATCGCCGCGCACGCCGCCGACCTCGCCAAGGGGCATCCCGGCGCGCAGATCCGCGACAACGCGATCTCCAAGGCGCGCTTCGAGTTCCGCTGGGAAGACCAGTTCAACCTCGGCCTCGACCCCGACACCGCGAAGGATTTCCACGACGAGACCCTGCCGAAGGACTCGATGAAGGTGGCGCACTTCTGCTCGATGTGCGGGCCGCATTTCTGCTCGATGAAGATCACGCAGGACGTGCGCGAGTACGTCGAGAAGGGCATGCAGGAGAAGGCGGTGGAGTTCGTCAGGAAAGGCAGCGAGCTGTACACCAAGACCTGAAAAAGGTGCTTGAGTCCGTGGTGACGCTGATCGCGCTTGTCGTCATCGGCCTGCCGCTGCTCATGTACCTGGGGCAGGACAGCCTGATCTTTCATCCGCAGCGCCTCGACGAATCGCGGCGCGCGACCCTCGCGCAGTCGCCCGCAGTCGAGAGCCTGTTCATCCACGCCGCCGACGGCACGCGCCTCCACGCGTGGCATGTAAAAGGCGATCCGCTGATCCTCTATTTCGGCGGCAATGCGGAGGAAGTGTCCTGGATGCTGGACGACGCCGCGAGGCGCGCGCCCGGCGTGGGGTGGCTGCTGGTCGATTACCGCGGCTACGGCTCGAGCGACGGGTCGCCGTCGGAGACGGCGCTGGTTGCCGATGCGCTGCAGTGGTACGACCATTTCAAGGGAGCTGGGAGAATCTATGTCTTCGGCCGCAGCCTCGGCAGTGGCGTCGCGGTCCAGCTGGCTGCGCAACGACCCGTGGCCGGCGTGATCCTGGTGGCGCCTTTCGACAGCCTGGTCGAAGTGGGCAAGCGCGTGTACCCATTCCTGCCGGTCGACTGGATGCTCAAGCACCGTTTCGATTCCGCCGCGCTCGCGCCCAAGATGAAAACCCCGCTTCTGTGTATCGTCGCGAGCCACGATGAGATCATTCCCGCCGAGCACGCGAAGCGGCTGTACGACGCCTGGGGCGGGCCGAAGCAATGGATCGGCCTCGAGGGCGCGGGTCACAACAGCACCGACAATGCCGCCAACTACTGGCCCAGCATCACGAGATTCCTGACTGAAAAACCTTCTTGATGCACTGATCCTCGGAATCGTTGAAGGGCTGACCGAGTTCCTCCCGGTGTCGAGCACCGGCCACCTGATCCTCGCCGGCGACCTCCTCGATTTCGACCATCCCAGCCGCGACGTCTTCTACATCGCCATCCAGACCGGCGCGATGCTGGCGGTGCTGTGGGAATATCGCGCGCGGTTTTTTCGTGTCGACCTGCAGCTGTGGCGCAACCTGATCGTCGCGTTCATCCCCGCCGCCGTCATGGGCCTCGCCTTCGGGAATTTGATCAAGACCTACCTGTTCAAGCCGGTGCCGGTGGCGCTCGCCTTCATCATCGGCGGTGTGATCATCCTCTGGGTCGACCGTGGGACCAGGCCGGTCAGAATTCAAAGCACCCGCGACATGACCTGGCTCGACGCGCTGAAGGTCGGTTTCGCGCAGTGCTTCGCGCTTATCCCGGGCACTTCGCGCTCCGGCGCGACGATCATCGGCGGCATGCTGTTCGGGCTGTCGCGCCAGGCGGCGACCGAGTTCTCGTTCTTCCTCGCCGTGCCGACCCTGATCGCCGCCGGCGCCTACGACGCGCTCAAGCACCGCCACCTTTTTTACGCCACCGACCTCGGCATGTGGGCCATCGGCCTGGTCGTGTCCTTCATCTCGGCGTTCCTGGTGATCCGCTGGCTGATCCGCTACGTCGCCACGCACGACTTCCGCTGGTTCGCCTGGTACCGCATCGCCTTCGGCATCGTCGTGCTAGCGACGGCTTACTTCGGCTGGGTGAGCTGGACGCCCTGAAATCGGGGTCAGAGCCCGATTTCCGCGCTAACGCGCGAACCGAAATCGGGCTCTGACCCCGATTTCAGGTTTGGGTCCAAGGCAGGCCTGCCTTGCGCCAGCCGCCGACGGTGTTGCGGTGCTGGTTCGCATCCTTGTCGCCTTCGAAGCCTTCGAGGATGTTGTAGGCCTCTTTCCAGCCGGCGCGGGTGGCGGCCTCGGCGGCGGCGTTGGAGCGCGCGCCGGAGCGGCAGAGGAACATCACCGGCTGGTCCTTCGGCACCGCCGCGGCGAGCTCGGCGAGGAACTCGGGGTTCTCGCGACCGCCGGGGTAGGTCTGCCATTCGACCGCCAGGCTGCCCGGGATCTTGCCGACGTACGCCAGCTCGGGCTTGGTCCGTACGTCGACCAGCTTCGCCCCGGCCTGCATCAGCTGGTGGGCCTCGGCCGGCAGCAGGGCCCCGGCGTAAGTGAGGCCCATCTTTTTGCCGCGCTCGCGCGCGCTTTTCTTGATGTCTTCCATGTGCCCTCTAATTGTGCAATAAACTCGCTTCTGCCCCGATACGGTGCGCGTCCGTGAGTAAAATGCCCCGGAAATCAGCATCCGCGTTTTGGCATGGAACGTGCTGAACCGCCCAGCCTACACCTACACCTAAACCACCAAATACCGGCTCAGGAGATTTTCAGATGGCGATGACGCCCGATGACGCATTGAAACTCGTCAAGGACAAAGAGGTGAAGTTCGTCGACTTCCGCTTCACCGACACGCGCGGCAAGGAGCAGCACGTCACCGTGCCGGTGAAGTACTTCACCAAGGAGAAGTTCGAGGAGGGCCACGCGTTCGACGGCTCCTCGATCGCCGGCTGGAAGGGCATCCAGGCCTCCGACATGCTGCTGATGCCGGACGCCAGCACGGCGCGCATGGATCCGTTCACCGACGAGCCGGTGCTGAACATCACCTGCGATGTATACGAGCCGCAGGACGGCAAGCCCTACGACCGCGACCCGCGCTCGATCGCCAAGAAGGCCGAGGCCTACCTCAAGCAGACCGGCGTGGGCGACGTGTGCTACTTCGGCCCGGAGCCGGAGTTCTTCATCTTCGACGGCGTCACCTGGAACATCGACATGTCGGGCAGCTTCGTGAAGATCAAGTCCGAAGAGGCGCCGTGGTCCTCCGCCACCGACTACGAGTCGGGCAACATGGGGCACCGCGCACCGATCAAGGGCGGCTACTTCCCGGTGCCGCCGATCGACACCCTGCACGACATCCGCAACGCGATGGTGCTCGC
>DATFDV010000230.1:0-21095 GCA_035251855.1 Burkholderiales bacterium
CGCGGGGGTGGTGTATTTCCAGCACTGCAGCGTGGTGCGGTAAGGCCCGCCGCCGGTGATCGCCGCGGCGGCGAAGGGCGACAGCGCGGTGGGCGGCGAAACCTCCGACAGCACCGCGTAGTAGAAGATGAACATGTGCGCGGCGAACTCCGGCACCTTCAGGGCGATCAGCGCCGGCGCGGCGATCACCGCGCAGATGATGTAAGACGCCGTGACCGGCACCGCCAGGCCGACGATCCACACGATCAGCGCGGTATAGATCGCGGTGAGCAGCAGCGAGCCGCCGGCGTAGGCGAGGACGATCGAGCTGAACTTGAGCCCCAGGCCGGTGAGCGTGACCACGCCGACGATGATGCCGGCGCCGGCGCAGGTGGCGGCGACGTTGAGCACGGAAAGCGAGCCGCCCTTCAGCGCCTTGATCAGGCCCGAATCGGTCAGATTTTTCCAGAAAGGGCTCTTTTCAAAAGTCAGCAGCGCGGTGTCGCGCCGCAGGAAGCTGGTGGCGAGCGCCACCACCGTGGCCCAGAACACCGACAGCTCCGGCGAGAACCCCATCAGCATGAAGGCGACGATCGAAATCAACGAAAGGAAGTGGAACCAGTAGCGCCTGGCCAACGTCCACGCGCTCTCGACCTGCCCGAAGTTCACCGAGCGCATGCCGAACTTGCGTACGTCGATCTCCACCATGATGAACAGCGTGAGGTAGAACAGGCCGGTCGGAATGACCGCCATCAGCACCACGTCGAGGTAGGAGATCCTGAGGAACTCGGCGATGATGAACGCCGCCGCGCCGAGCACCGGCGGCGAGATGATGGCGCCCAGCCCGCCGGCGGCGAGCAGGCCGCCCGCCTCCTCCTTGCTGTAGCCGACCTTCGCCAGCATCGGCGCCGCCACCGCGCCGAGCGTCACCGTGGTCGCCACGCCCGAGCCCGACGGCCCGCCGAGGAGAAACGAAGCCAGCGTCACGGTGCGGCCGGCGCTGGTGGGCTTGCCGCCCATCGCCGAGAAGGAAAAGTCGATGAAGAACTTGCCGGCGCCCGAGAACTGCAGGAACGCGCCGAAGATGGTGAACAGGATGATCAGCGTCGAGGACACGTTGACCGCGGTGCCGTAGATGCCCTCGAGCGTCATGTACATGTGGCCGACCAGGCGCGGCACCTCGTAGCCCTTGTGCGTCCAGGGCGCCGGCAGCGACGGGCCGAAGAAGGCGTAGGCGAGGAAGCAGCCGGTGATCACCGGCAGGATCCAGCCAGTGGTCCGCCGCATGGCCTCCAGTACCAGCACGATCAGCAGCACGCCCAGGGCGACGTCCCAGTCGTTCGGCAGGATCGAGCGGTCGAAGAAATCGTCGCCGCCGGCGATCAGGTAGGCCGCGGTGGCAACGCCGCCCAACGCCATCGCCCAGTCCCACCACATCACGCGGTGCCGGAAGCGCCGGCCGATGGGGAACACGATGAAGGTGAGGAACAGCACGAAGGCGACGTGCGTCGCGCGCAGGTGCTCCGGGCGCACGATGGCGTAGGCGGTGTAGAGATGGAACAGCGACATCACCACCGCGGTGGCGGTAATCAGCGCGGCGAGCCACCCGACCAGGCGGTTCTGCGCGCCCTCCTCGCGCTCGATCATCTCCTCGGCGCGGGCGAGCGCTTCCTCGCTTACCTCCGCGGCCGGCTTGTGGATGTGAAGGGCCTCTTCGCTCATAAAGAAAAAGCCCCGTTTGGCGGGGCTTTCTCGGTTTGAAGCAGGGCGCTCAGTCGACCTTCACGCCCTTCTCTTTGTAGTAGCGCAGCGCGCCCGGATGCCATGGAATGCCGCCGGCCGCCGCGGTCTTCTGGTTCTCGAGCTTGAAGTTCTCCGCTTCCTTGTGCACGCGGATCAGCTCGTCGCGATGCTCGAACACCGCCTTGACGATGTTGTAGGCCGTCTTCTCGTCCATGTTCTGGTTCGCCACCAGCAGGTTCATCACCGTCGCCTGCTTGTTGTCGCTCTCCATGCCCTTGTAGACGTCCTTGCCGATGGTGTCCTGCACATAGAGGTTGCCGTACTTCTTGTTCATCGCCGGCACCAGGTTGGCGTGGTCGATCATCTTGATCTTCACGCCGGGGGAGTTGGCGAGGTCGGTGACCGCCGCGGTGGGCAGCCCGCCGACCCAGAAGAAGGCGTCGATCTTGCGGTCCTTCAGGGCGTTGACCGACTCGGCGACGCCGAGGCGCTCGCGCTTCATGTCGCGGTCCTTGTCCAGGCCGGCCGCCTCGATGACGCGGAACGCCATCACCTCGGTGGCGCTGCCGCCCGAGCCGGTGGAGACGCGCTTGCCCTTCAGGTCGGACATCTTGGTGACGCCGGTGCCCTCGATCGACACCACGTGCATGCGGTTCGGGTACATCACCATCAGCGTGCGCACCGGGACCGGCTTGCCGGTGAATTTGTCCTTGCCCTTGTAGGCGTCGAGCCCGGCGTCGACCATGGTCATGGCGAGGTACGGCTTGCCGGTGCCGATCAGCTGCAGGTTGGCGACCGAGCCGCCGGTGACCTCGGCAGTGGCCTGCATGCCCTGCACGTACTTGGAGAGCACCGCCGCCATGCCGCCGCCGAGCGGGTAATAGACGCCGCCGGTGCCGCCGGTGGCAATGGACAGGTTTTGCGCCTGCGCTGCGAAAGGCAGCAAACAGAGCGCAAGCAATCTCACGATGGAATTCATCGACTCCTCCTAATGGGTTTGGGAAATTCTACCGCACGCCCAGACGCTTCAGCGCCTGGGCACGCCGTTGCTGCGCTGCGGTCCTGATTCGGGAATACAGGCTCGCACCGTGGCTGTCCATAGCAACGAGCAGGGGGCCGAACCCGTTGACGCGGAACTTCCACAGCGACTCGGGATTCAGATCGTCGAGGTCGACGTCCTCGATCGCCTCGATCCAGGTGGTCTCCAGCGCCGCCGTGCCGCCGATGATCGCCAGGTACGCCCCACCCATCTCCCCAAAGCTTTTCAAGGAGTCGTCGCGCAGGCCGCCCTTGCCGATGACCAGGCGCACCCCGTACTGCTGCATGAGGGGCCGCGTGAACCGCTCCATCCGGTCGCTGGTGGTCGTGCCCACGCAAACGGGGGCGTAGCCAGCAGGATTGGTGGAGCTTTTTTCTACTCGCTTTACATTCGGAGCGGTATGAATGACCGCATGCCCGGCCATGTCGAAGCGCGTGCGCCGGCCGCGGTCGAACATGTGGATCTGGGTCGCATCGCGGATGCCGTACAGCGTGCCGTGCAGCGTCACGGTGTCGTCGACGCGAAGGGCGCGCGCCTGCGCCTCCGAGATCGGTATGGTGAAGTCGTGATGCGCCATCAGCCGCCCAGCAATGCCTTCTTGAGGTCGTCCTGCACCGGCTTGTCGCCGAGCCAGACGCGCAGCAGCGCGCGGTAGAAGTCCTGCCCCGCGATCGGCTTGCCCACCGGCTTGCCCTGGATCAGCACCTGGGTCTCCGCGCCGGTCCAGTCGAGGTTGATCGCCATGCCCTTCTTCGCCTCGCCCACGCCGGCAATGATCGCGCCGAGCTCGTTGACGCGCGGCTCGAGGGCCTTCGCTTCGGCCTCGGAGTGGTTGGCGCGGATGCCCTCGGCGAGCGCCTCGTTGAAGGCGTCGGCGCTGACATCGCGCAGCATGCGGATCGAGACGCGCTTGGGTCCCGGCTGCTCGAGCAGGGCCGCGGCGTTCGAGGTCTTCTGCGGCACATACAGACCCATGGCGTAGACCTTGAAAAACACCCGCTTGCGCAGGCCCGCGCCGTTCAGCGTGAGCTCGGCGTTGCCGACACGCGTCCTGTCGTCGATTTTTACGCCCTCGACCTCTGCCGCCGTTGCCGCGAAGGAGAACAGACTGAGGAACACAACCGCAGCTCTCATTGCCCACCTCCACTCATTGTCCGAGTAATGCTTCCTTGAGATCCCGCTGCACCGGGTAGTCCCCGAGCCAGATCCGCAGCAGCACCTGGTAGAAAGCTTCGCCGGCCATCGGCTTGCCCTGCGCCACGCCGTCGACGAACAGCGTGGTGCCGCCCTCCGAAGGCGCGTAGTCGAGCACGATGCGCGCCCCTTTCTTCGACTGCCCCACGGCGCGGATCATCGCCATCAGCTGGTCCATCTGCGCCTTCACTTCCGCGATCTGCGCCTCGCTGTTGTTCGCGCGCATGCCGGCTTCAATGGAGTCCACGAACTGCTCCGCGCTGGCATCGCGCAGCATGACCAGGATGATGCGCTTGGGCCCCTCGGACTCGATGGCGGCCTTCGCCATTGTCGCCTTGGCCGGCAGATACAAGCCGGCAACATACACCTGGAAGATGAAGCGCGTACGCACGGCGAGGCCGTTCAGCTGCAGCTCCCGGCCGTCGACGCGGATGCGGTCCTCGAGGCTCACCCCTTCGAGCTCTGCTGCGAGGGAGGGAAACTGGGGCGCCAGGGTGAGCAGGAACAGCATCAGCCTAGAAACCGTATTCCACCCCCGAAGGCCGGAAGGTCGCGCGGGCGCGGCGCGCCGAGTGGCACTGCATGTTGACCGCCACCGGGTTCATGGTGATGTGCGTGGCGGCGGTCTCGACATGCACCGCGAAGGCCGTGGAGTCGCCGCCCAGGCCCTGCGGGCCGACGCCGAGCAGGTTGACCGCCTCGCCCAGCGCCGACTCGAGCTTGGCGCCCTCCGGGTCCTCGCAGCGCGAGCCGAGCGGACGCGTGGCGGCAACCTTCGCCAGATGCACGCATAGATCGGCAGTGCCGCCCACCCCGACGCCGACGATCGTCGGCGGGCAGGTCTTGCCGCCGGCCTCGAGCACGCAATCGACGACGAAGGTCTTGATCGCATCGACCCCTTCGGCCGGGATCGCCATGCGCAGCCAGGAGTTGTTCTCCGAGCCCGAGCCCTTTGGGATCATCTCGATGACCAGTGATTCTTCCTTCGAGAAATCGATGTTGATCACCGGCACGCCCCGCCCGGTCGAGTCCTGCGCGTTCACCCGCGTGGTCGGATGCACGATCGATGAGCGGAACGAATACTCCTTCGTCGAGCGCGCGCAGCCGCGCCGGATCGCTTCCTTGAGCCCGGCGCCGTCCACCTCGATGCCGCGCCCGATCCACACGTTGTAGACCGGGATGCCGGTGTCCTGGCACAGCAGGTTGTCGGTGTCCTCGGCGACCGCGATGTTGCGGATCATGGTGCCGAGCATGCGCTTGGCGCGCGCATCGGTCTCGGCGCCGGCGAGCCGCTCGAAGCCCTGCTTGATATCCGGCGGCAGCTCCTTCAGCGCCCGGATGTACAGCTCCTTGGCAGCCTCTTCGATGTGGGCGAGATCGATCTTCACTTCACGGAGATCTTTCTCTCGCTCACCACTTTCGCCCACAGCGCGGTCTCTTCCTTGAGCGCTTTCGCCATCTCCTCGGGCGAGTTGCCCACCGGCGCGAGGCCGAGCGCATAGAAACGCGCCTTCATCCGGGTGTCCTCGAGCGCCTTCTTCGTGTCCCGGTAGACCTTCTGGATGATCTCGTTGGGCGTGCCGGTCTGCGTCACCAGGCCGAACCAGCCGGTATTCTCGAATCCCGGCACGGTCTTGGCGATCGGCGGCACGCCCGGCAGCTGGGGCGCCTCGGTCTTGCTCGTGACGCCGAGCGCGCGCAGGCGCCCGCCGCTGATGTGGCCGATCGAGGCGGCGACGTTGCCGACGAAGAAGTTGGTCTCGCCGGCCACCAGGGCGGCGAGCCCGGGACCCTCGCCTTTATAGGGCACGGCGAGGGCGTCGATCTTCGCCTGCCAGACGAAATTCTCGGCCGCGAGGTGCGTCTGCGAGCCGATGCCGGCGTGGCCGAACGTCAACTTGCCAGGGTTCGCCCTGGCGTGGTCGATCAGCTCCTTGACGCTCTTGAACGGCGAGCTCGCCGGCACCGTCAGCACCTGCGGGCCCGACACCACGTTGGTCACCGGCACGAAGTCCTTCTCCGGGTCGTAATTCATCTTGGCGTAGATGTGCTGGTTGGCGGTCATCACCGAGCCCGAGGGGAAGAAAAGCGTATAGCCGTCGGGCGCGGCGCGCGCCGCCTCCGCCGCGCCAACCCCTCCGCCCGCGCCGCCGCGGTTCTCGATCACGACTTGCTGCCCCCAGATCTCGGACAACCGCTCGCCCAGGAGCCGCGCCGAGATGTCGGTCGCGCCACCGGGCGGGAACGGCACGATGAAGCGCACCGGCTTCTGCGGCCAGGCTTGCGCCAGGGCGGCCGTTGCGAACAGCGCGCCGAAAAGGAATGCAATGGTTTTTCTCATGGTGTTACCTCCTTGTCCGATTCTACAGCGCCAAAGCGAGCGCAAGCCCGACAGCAAGCGTCAGGGCCGCGGCCGCGGCGGCCAGGCTTTTTTGCCAGTCGCGCCAGGGGAGAAACTCGAGCGCGAGCACGCGCAGGCCCCCGCCCAGATGCGCGGCGAGCGCGACCACGATCAGCCATTCGCTCAGCTTGACCAGGGGCTGCTGGGTCCAGCGCAGGAAGTCCTCCAGCTGCAGCGCGTTGCCGAGCGCCCAGAAATGCAGCGGCAGAAATGCCGCCAGCGCCACGCCGGAGACGCGATGCACGATGAACGCCCAGTACGACGGATGCTGCCTCATGCGAACACGCCGAGCACCGCGCGCATGCCGAGCCAGGCGAGGAGCGCGGCAAACAGCAGCAGGACCAAATCGCGCGAGCGCCCGCGCCAGCCGGCCCATTCGCCCAGCACGCTGCGCAGGCCGATTGGAGCGTGCACCGTCACCGCGAGGACGAACAGCGAGTAAAAACCGAACCAGGCGGCGCTGCCGCGCGTGCGCTCGAGGATCTCGGCGGCGCTAAGGCCGCTGCGCACGGCGTACACGATGGTCACCAGGTGGACGCTTACGCACACCGCGAGCACCGCCGCGCTCGCACGCTGGGCAATCCAGAGCCGCGCCTCGCCGCGGAAGCTCACAGGTCGCCGTGCAGCACGGCCTTGGTCACTTCTCGCTTCAGGCCGGCGATGGCGGCGGTGGGCGACAGGTGCTTTGGGCAGCGCTCGGTGCAGCTCACGTGGGTGTGGCAGGCGTGGCAGCCGGCATCGCCCGACACGGCGCGCAGGCGCTCGAGGTTCTCTTTTCCCCTGACATCATTGATCAGGGTCCAGGCGCGATTCAAAGCCGCCGGCCCGAGGTAGTCGGGGTTCCACGTCACCACGTCGCAGGCGGCGTAGCACACGCCGCAGCCGATGCATTCGATGCCCGCGTCGGCCTGCACGCGCGGCGGCGAATCGGGCCGCACTCGGGCGAAGTCGTCCTCTCGCGTGGCGCCGCCGCGGAACTCGCCCTTGGCGCGCGCCCATTTGTCGAAGAACTCGCGCATGTCGGCGACCAGATCGCGAATGATGGGCAGGTTTCTCAACGGAGCGAGTTCCAATGTTCCCCCGCTCGCAACCTTGTCCACATGCGTGCGGCAGGTCCAGCGCGGCACGCCGTTCACCATCATCGCGCACGAGCCGCACATGCCGACACGGCAGGCGAAGCGGTAGGCGAGCGTCGGGTCGAGCGCGCGCTGGATGTGGGTGACCACGTCGAGGATGGTCTGGCTCGCCTCGCGCGGGACCTCGAATGCCTGGAACGCGCCGTCCTTGCCGCCGCGCCAGACCGAAACTTTAAGGGTAGTTGCCAAGTGGTCAGGATATCCGTTGGTAGTACAGGTCCAGCTTATCAGGGCGCCTTATCGGCGGATCAAGAACATCGGTTTGCCTGCATCGGCGGCGCGTTCCCACAATAGGTCCCAAGCTCATGCCGCTGGTTGCGCCTCATGGAGGGGGGAGTCTCAGGCCGCTCGCGCTGACGGGCGAAGCGCTCGTCGCCGAGACCGCCCGCGCACGCACGCTGCCCGCGATGCGCATCAGCTCGCGCGAGAAGGGCGATCTCGTCATGCTCGGCATCGGCGGCTTCACGCCGCTCGAGGGCTTCATGACGCGCGCGGACTGGGAAGGCGTCTGCGAGCGCTACCGCACCGCTTCGGGCCTGTTCTGGCCGATTCCGATCACATTGTCTTCGGAGAAAAGCCTTCCCGGCGGCACCGAAATCGCGCTCACGGACCCCGATGGGGGCGCTGCGCTCGCCACGATGAAGGTGCTCGAGAGCTACCAGATCGACAAGAAGCGCGAATGCGAGGCGGTGTTCCGCACCAGCGACCCGGCGCATCCGGGCGTGGCGATGGTGATGGCGCAGCCGCCATTCAACCTGGCCGGGCCGGTGAAGGTGCTGTCCGATGGCGGCTTCAAGGCCCAGTACGGCGCGCTGTTCATGGCCCCGGCCGAGACGCGCGCCGCGTTCGAGCGGCTCGGCTGGTCGCGCGTCGCCGCGTTCCAGACCCGCAATCCGATGCACCGCTCGCACGAGTACCTCGCCAAGGTAGCGATCGAGGTCTGCGACGGGGTGATGGTGCACTCGCTGCTCGGTCAGCTCAAGGCGGGTGACATCCCGGCGGAGGTGCGCACGAAAGTGATCGCGGTGCTGATCGAAAAGTATTTCCGTCCCGGGACCGTAGTGCAGGCCGGCTATCCTCTGGACATGCGCTACGCCGGACCGCGCGAGGCCCTGCTGCACGCGCTTTTCCGGCAAAACTACGGCTGCTCGCACCTCATCGTCGGGCGCGACCACGCCGGCGTCGGCAAGTACTACGGGCCGTTCGACGCGCACCGCATCTTCGACGAGATCCCGCCCGGCGCGCTCGAGACCCGGCCGCTCAAGATGGGCGTGACGTTCTGGTGCTACCGCTGCGCCGGCATGGCGTCGGGGCGCACCTGCCCGCATGGCGAGAAGGACCAGCTGCAGGTGTCGGGCACGCAGCTGCGCAAATGGCTGGAGGAAGGCCGCGACGTGCCGCCGGAATTCTCCCGGCCGGAAGTGCTCGAGATCCTGCGAGCCCACTACTCCTGATGGAGTTGTCCTAAGCCGCGAGGCGCTGCGAAGTGGCGAGCTGCTCCTTCGCGAAGGCGAGGAAGCCGGCCACCAGCTTGGAATGGAAGCGCTCCTTCGGGTACACCACCGAGAAATTGCGGATCAGCCGGGGCTGCAGCGGCACCTGCACCAGCTGCCCGAGCTGCAGCTCCTTCGCCACGATGACCCGCGACATGATGGCGAAGCCCAGCCCGGTCGCCACCAGGCCTTTCAGCGCCTCGGGACTGCCGAGCTCGACCACGCGATTCATGGACTCGGGCGAGACGCCGGCCTGCTGCAGGTAGCGGTCGATGACTTCGCGCGTGCCGGAGCCCGGCTCGCGACCGATGTAGGCATGCAGCGCCAGCGTCGCCGGCAGCGCGAAGGACTCCTTCGCGAGCGGGTGCGACGGCGCGCACACCACCTGCAGCTCGTCCTCGCAGCACAGCTCGCTTTGCAGCGAGGAGAGGTGCGAGTCGCCTTCGATGAACCCTAGGTCGAGCGTGCGCTCGGCGACGCGCTCTTGCACCGCCTCCGAATTGCCGACGAACAGCGTCGGCACCACGGCCGGAAAGCGCGCCTTGAACTTGCCGATCAGCTGCGGCAGCACGTATTCGCCGATCGTCATGCTCGCGCCGATGAGCAGCGGCCCGGCCGCCTGGCCGCCCATCTCCTTCAGGCGCATCTCGAGCTCGGCGGACAGCGCGAGGATGCGCCCGGCGTACTCGAGCGCAAGCCGCCCGGCGGGGGTAAGCGCGATGCGCCCCTGCGCGCGGTCGAAGAGGCGCGTGCTCAGCTGCTCCTCGAGCTGCTTGATCTGGAAGGTGACCGCCGGCTGGGTCATGAACAGCGTCTCGGCGGCCTTGGTGAACGAAAGGTGCTTGGCTACTGCGTGGAACACCTGCAGGCGGCGGTCGGCCATGCGCCAATTCTAAACGGGGCCCCCGCCTTCGCGGGGATGACGGCTACGGCTTCTTCGGCGTCTTGTACTCGGCTTCCTTGTGGAACGGTTCCCAGACCGTTTCGAAACCGACGAAGCCCTTTTCGTTCGCCGGCTTCTGACGGGTGGTGAAGAAACGCGCCTTGCCGTCGGGAACCTTGGCGGGGGGCTGCTTCGGCTTCTGGTGCGGATCGCTCATGCGTCACCTTCCTTTCAAACCGGTCTCAAGCGCGACGGGTCGATGTCCACGGCCGCATGGATCGCCCCGCCGGCCCTTGTCTCTGCATCGGTTGCGTCCCGCACTGCGAGTATCTCGAGCGTGAACACGACCTCTCTGCCGCAGAGGGGATTGTTGCCATCGACCGTCAGCGTCTCGTCGTCCAGGTGCGTCACCAGAAAACTGCGCGTCTGGCCCTTGTCGCTCTCCATCAGGATGGAGGTGCCGACCTGACGATACTCCTCGGGGACATTCTCGATGCGATCGGAAAAAACCAGCGACTCGTCGCGCGGGCCGAAGATCTGGTTGCCATCGATCACCACTTCGATGATGTCGCCAGCCGACTTCCCCTCGAGCTCCCGATGCACGGAGGGCGCCAGGATTTCATTGTGGCCATGCACGTAGCCCAGCGGGAACTCCACCCTGGTGATGACATGCCCCGATTTGCGGTCGGTCACCTTGTAGGTCAGCTCGACGAGCTTGCCGTCGCGGATGACTTCAGAAGATGGTGGCACCGAAGATCCTGACCTTGCCATCCTCGTAGCCGAGGACCAGCCTGCCGAGCCACTCGCCCGGCTTCTTGTTGCTGCGCTGGCGGTAAAGAACCGTCACATGCTCGCCCCGGCGGATGACGCCGAGCGGCTCGAAGTCTTCGGACAGGTGCCTCGCCAGCTCGCTGTTCGCGAACTGGTGGCCGGCGACCACCTGGTTCATGGCAAGCGCCATGGCGCTGGAGAAGTTCCTTGCGAATTCCCCGTACTTGCCCTCGTTCGACGCCTTGACCAGGTCGCGCCACAGCGGCCGGGCCATGGCGAGGATCTCGTCATCGGCTTTCTCGGTAATGGAAGGGGTCGCTAGACCAGGTGATAGCAGGGTGCCTTCTCCATGGTGTATTCGCCGGTCTTCGGATCGCGGCGCGAAACCGTCAGCACGTGCCAGTTCGCGTCGTCCACCTTCATGGCGTCGCCCCGGTAGTAGTAGCCCGGCCAGCGGGTCTCCTTGCGGAACAGCGTGTGCTGCGTGACGCACTCGGCGGCGCGATGACGGTGCTTCAACTCCCACGCGCGCAGCAGCTCGTGAATGTCCCTGGCAGCCAGGCTCTCGAGGTCTTCCTCCATCACCTTGAGCTTCTTGAGGCCGATATTGAGGAGCTTCTCGTTGGTCATGTAGCTGACGGTCACGCCGCCGCAATACTCGTCCATCAGCTTCTGCAGACGCTCCAGGCCCTGCTTGGGATTGATGTAGTGCGGGTTGACGTCGCCCGCCACGATCTCATTGCGGTAGACCCGGTAATGCTCCAGGGGCTTGAAGATCTCCGCCTTGCGGCGGCTGATCTGCTCCTCGGAGACGACGATGCCCTCGGCCTTTCCGTCGTCGATGTATTTGCAGGCCGCCTTCGCCGCGAGACGGCCTTCGGTGAACGACCCCGACGAGAAGGCGTGCGGCGTGCCGCCGACCGCGTCGCCGGCGCCGAACAGCCCTTCGATCGTGGTCATGCGGTTGTAGCCCCAGAAATACTCGGGAGGGGAAATATCCTCGGGGCCCGAGCACCAGGCACCCGAACAGGTCGCGTGCGAGCCCATGACGTAGGGCTCGGAGGTGGTCAGCTCGGGATTCTCGTTCTTGGGATCCACGTCGGTGGCGGCCCACAGCACCGCCTGGCCGACGGTCATGCCGAGGAAGTTTTCCCAGCCGACCTCTTCCAGATGCGGATCCTGGAAGGCGCGCATGGTCACCATGTGAATCGGGCCGCGGCCGGCATTCACTTCACTGATGATGCAGTGGTTGCGCAGGCAGGTCGGGATCGGCCGGTGGGTGAGGTGCGAAACTTCCGGATCGAGATATTCCTTGCCGACCAGTTTCTGAAGTTCAGGGAACCACTTCGACTCGTACTCCTCGCCCAGGCAGTTTTGCGTGTAGGTCTTCAGGTGCAGGAAGTAGGCGCCGACCGGGCCGTAACCGTCCTTGAAACGCGCCAGCACGATGCGATTCTCCATCTGCGTCATCTTGGCGCCGGCATCGATCATCAGGCCGTAGGCAGACGCGGACGACCAGGGCGCATACCAGGTGCGGCCGGAGCCTTCGCCCACCGAGCGCGGCTTGAAGATGTTGGAAGCGCCGCCCGCGCCGCAGACCACGGTCTTCGACTTGAAGACGTGGTAGTTGCCGGTGCGCACGTTGAAGCCGACGGCACCGGCGACGCGGTTCTCGCGGCTGTCGTCCATCAGGAGATGGGTGACGCAGATGCGGTTGAAGACCTTGTCCGCCGATTTCTTCGCCGCCTCGGCGACGATGGGCTTGTAGGACTCGCCGTGGATCATGATCTGCCATCGCCCTTCACGCAGGTAGCGCCCGGTTTTCGGGTCCTTCATGATGGGCAAGCCCCACTCCTCGAACTGATGCACCGTCGAGTCGACGTGACGGGCCATATCGAACAGCAGGTCTTCCCGCACCAGCCCCATCAGGTCGATGCGAGCGTAGCGGACATGGTCCTCCGGGTTATTTTCGCCCCAGCGGGTGCCCATATAGCAGTTGATGGCGTACAGGCCCTGGGCCACCGCGCCCGAGCGATCGATATTGGCCTTCTCGGCGATCACGATCTTCTTGTCCTGGCCCCAGAACCGCGCTTCCCAGGCGGCACCGCTGCCGCCAAGGCCCGCACCGACGACCAAGATGTCGATGCCGTCTTCGATGATCGTTTCGGCGGCCATCAGTAGTAGACGCCTTTCTTCATCGTGAGACCTGCGGCCTCGAGCGTGCGCAGACCGCCGTCATCCATGCGGATCCATTTCGGCTCGTTGTACAAGAGCTGGCTGTCGCGCATTTCCTGGCTGGGCGCGGGAACATCCGCGAGCTTGGGGATCGCCTGTCCCCAGGGCTTGGTGGTGATCGGCGACAGGAAGTTCTTTTCCGTGCCGTTGCGGAACTTGATCCGCCAGGCGATGGTGCCTTTCTTCTCGTCGCGCTGCACGCGAACGCTGTGGCCCAGCGGGGCGAAGTCGGCGTAGCCGCGCATGTCGATCGCGTTCTGCGGGCACGCCTTCACGCAGGAGTAGCACTCCCAGCACATGTTCGGCTCGATGTTGTAGGCGCGCCGGTACGTCTTGTCGATGTGCATGATGTCCGAGGGGCAGATGTCGACACAATGTCCGCATCCGTCGCACCTCGTCATGTAGACGAAGGTAGGCATGAGCTGGCTCCCTTTTCTAGTAGTGGCGCGGTGCTTCGCGCTTGATGCCCAGCCCCATGTCCATCGGGGCGTCTTTCAACAGCTCCATCGAGTGCCGTTCCCGTGCCTCGGGATCGTCGCGCGACAGCGTCGGCAGATTCTGGTTCGTGCCATTGGCCTCGGAAACCCGCTTCTCGAATGCCGCCGCGGGCTTGAAGAACATGTGCGCGAATTTGGACCACGGCACCGAGCCGAACAGCACCGTCGTCGCGACGATGTAAAGGCCGAACAGCACGATCGACTGGGACCAGGCCCAGAGCAGCCCGAGCGTAACGCTCGCCAGCAGCGAAAGGATGAACAAGTCCGCGTGCATCACGCGAAACCGGGCGCTGCCCTCGGACGCGACGTCGACGCGGATGAAGAGCCAGAACCAGTAGCCGCCGAGCAGCACCATCAGGCCGCCGATCCACCACAGCTGCGCCCACGGCTCGCCGGCCGAGGGGTTGAACACCATCACCACGCTGGCGACGAGGTGCGCGATGAAGCCGTACATCGTCAGCAGGTGCGCGATCCGCCGGCGCGCATTGCAGAATTCGCCGGAGGCGAGGACGTCGACCACCGCGGTCTTGACGCCGATCGCCACCAGTTCGCCGCCGCCGAGCGGCTTGCCCTTTGATTTTCTGAAATTCTTGAAGAAGTACTTCGCGCTCCCCTTGTGCACGATGTCGAATAGCGTCCCCGCTGCGACCAGGACGATCATGATCACGACGTAGGTCTGCATGACCCCGCTCGGCACGGTGGCCGACAGCGCGGCAAACGGATTGATGGCGAACATCGAGACCCCTCCTCGCGCCGATTCTAGAAGCCGCCGGGCAGCAGGAGTTCTAAAAAGCCGCTATGCGGCTATAGAGGCAGCGAATGCCTTTCGAAGCGCATCGCCGCGAGGTCGCCCAGCACCCAGGTGCATGGCGCGGCGAGCCCGGCCACCGTGCCGGGGTTGACCAGCCAGGTGGTGCTGGCTTTCACGTTCTTGACTTGTTCCACCCCGGCCACGTGGGAGTGGCCGCAGCAGACGAGGTCCCAGTCCCCGGTGCACGCCATGGCGTAGCCGTACTCGGGGTAGTGGACCACGAAGATCCTGCGGCCGCCGAGCTCGAGGCGGGCGTCGGGCCCGTGGTACTGCAGTGTCCCGTTGCTGTCGCGCGCCCAGCGCGAAAGCGAGACCGGGTCGCCGAGGTTGTTGCCGTGGATCACGTGTAGCGGCAGCCCCACGCTCATCGCCGCGCGCAGGGTCTGCGTGCCGATGACGTCGCCGCAATGGATCACCGCTTCGGCCCCCCGCGCGGCGGCCTCGCGCACCGCGCTCGCCAGAGGATCGGAACGGTCGTGGCTGTCGGAGACTATGCAAATCTTCATCAGTGACTGGCGGCGATGGCGTACTCGACCACGCCGCTCGGCTTCAACCCCGCTAGGCGCTCTCGTACAGCCGCGTGAGGACGAACTCGCGATGGCCGAGGGCTTCGGCCGCCGTGAGGCGGCCATTGGCGGTGCGGAACATGCTGTCGAGCAGCTTGTCGCCGGCTTGATCCGGGGTTAGTTCTTTTCTCAATAAACCAGAGACATCCACATCGATGTGCTCCGACATCGTGCGCACGGTGCGCGGATTGGCGCACAGCTTGATCACCGGCAGGATCGGGTTGCCGATCACGTTGCCCTGTCCGGTGGGGAAGAAGTGCACCGTATAGCCGGCGGCGGCGCAGAGCGTCACCATCTCGGCCGCGGCCGAGGACGAGTCCATGAACCACAGGCCAGGGCCGGTCGGCATCTCGGCCTTGTCGAGCACGCCGTCGACCTTGCACTGGCGGCCGATTTTCTGGATGTTGCCGAGCGCCTTCTCCTCGATGGTGGTGAGGCCGCCGGCGATGTTGCCCTTGGTGGGCTGCGAGTCCATCAGGTCGCTGGTCTTGTGGCGGTCGATCACCTGCTGGTAGCGATCGAACACGAACTGGAACTTCTTGCGAACTTCATCGTTGCGGCAGCGCGCGGCGACGAGGTGCTCGCCGCCGGTGAGCTCGGTGGTCTCGCCGAACACCAGGGTCACGCCGTGCGGATAGAGCTTGTCGAAGGCGTTGCCCACCGTGGGGTTGGCGCCGCAGCCGGAGGTGGTGTCGGATTCGCCGCATTTGGTGGAGACCCAGAGGTCCTTGAGCGGGCGCTCCTCGCGGCGCAGCTCGCTCGCCCATTGCAGATATTCGCGCGCCGCCTTCGATGCCCGCATGATGGTGTCGTGGTCGCCGTGCTGCTCGATGCCGAAATGCGCCACCGGCTTGCCGCTCGCGCGGATGCCGTCGGCGACCTTCTTGCCCCATTCCTCCTCGATGCAGATCACCACGACCGCGGCGACGTTCGGATTCGAGCCGGTGCCGATCAGCGTACGGAAGTGCAGCTCGAGGTCCGCGCCGAACTGCAGCCTGCCGTAGGGGTGCGGCAGCGCCATCGTGCCCTTGACGTTGTTCTCCACCGCCTGGGCGGCGGCGTTGGAGAGGTCGTCGACCGGCAGGATGACGACGTGGTTGCGCACGCCCACGCGGCCGTTTTCGCGCTTGTAGCCCCAAAAAGTCGATTTTGCGAGATTCATGTCTACCAACGCTTGGTCTTGACGTTATGTACGTGCAGATGCTCGCCCTTGCTGATTGGCTGCACCACCTTGCCGATGTCGACGCCGTACTTGATCACGGTGTCGCCGGGCTTGTAGTCCCTGAGCGCGACCTTATGGCCGATGGGGATCTCGCTCTTCGCCGTGACCTGCAGGTCCTTGTCGTCTTCCATGATCCAGCCGCTCAACGGCTGGCCGGATTTCACGCCTTCGACGACCACCACACCGACACCATCGCCTTCTTCGTGCACCACGAAATGGATCATAGGGGCGCTATTCTATTCGCATGTACACCCGCCGCAGCTTCCTGAAGACGCTTGGCGCGCTCGGCGCGGCGTATGCCCTGCCCGGTTTCGCAGCCCACCCGTTTTCGCTGGGCGTGGCCTCCGGCTATCCGTCGCCGGATGGCGTGGTGCTGTGGACCCGGCTCGCCGCAGACCTCGATCTGCTGGCGGTGCGGGTGCGCTGGGAAATCGCCAGCGACGAATCGATGCGGTCCACTGTCCTATCGGGCGAAACGCTGGCCGAGCCCGACTGGGGGCATTCGATCCACGTCGACGCCAAAGGGCTCGCCCCGGACCGCTGGTACTGGTATCGCTTCATGGCCGCCGGCGCCGAAAGCCCGATTGGCCGCACGCGCACCGCGCCGGCGGCGGACGCCGCCAATCCGCGCCTGCGCTTTGCATTCGCCTCATGCCAGCAGTACGAGCAGGGCTATTTCAGCGCCTACCGCCATATCGCCGCCGATGCACCCGATCTGGTGGCGTTCCTGGGCGACTACATCTACGAATCCACCTGGGGCCGCGACCACGTGCGCAAGCACGGCACGCCGGAGCCGTACACGCTCGCCGACTACCGCGCCCGCTATGCGCTCTATCACGCGGATCCCGATCTGCAGGTGGCGCACGCGGCCTGCCCGTGGATCGTGACCTGGGACGACCACGAGGTCGACAACGACTACGCCGACGACCGGCCCGAGGACGGCATGGAGCGCCCGGCATTCCTCGAGCGCCGCGCGGCAGCCTACCGCGCCTACTACGAGAACATGCCGCTACCCGCGCGCATGCGGCCCAAAGGGCCGGATCTGCGCCTCCACACCCATCTCGACTGGGGCCGGCTCGCGCGCTTCCACATCCTCGACACCCGCCAGTACCGCTCCTGGCAGGCGTGCCCGCGCAAGGGCCGCACCGGCGGCTCGAACACCCTGGACATCGAGCACTGCAAGCGACTGCCGCGTACCGGCCGCTCGATGCTCGGCCGCGCGCAGGAGCGCTGGCTCGAGCACAACCTCGGCGAATCGCGCGCCGCGTGGAACGTGCTCGCCCAGACCACGCCCATGGCGCAGTTCGATACCAAGCCCGGCCCCGGCCGGCGCGCCTGGACCGATGGATGGGATGGCTACCCGGCCGCGCGCGAACGCCTTTTGAAAACGATCGCCGAGAAACGGGTCGCAAATCCGGTAGTCCTCGGCGGCGACGTGCACTCCTTCAACGTCAACCAGCTCAAGCTCGACTTCGACGATCCGGACTCGCCGGTGGTCGCCAGCGAGTTCGTCGGCACCTCGGTCACCTCGCAGGCGTGGTCGCAGGACCGGCTCGCCCGCTACCTGCCCGACAACCCGCACATGCTGCTCGCCGACAGCCGCTTCCGCGGCTACGTGCGCGCCGAGGTCACGCCACAGCGTATGACAGCCGACCTGCGGGCTATGGAAAGCGTAGCGACGCGCGACGCGGCATGCACGACGCTGGGGTCCTACGTCGTCGAGAACGGTAGACCGGGCCCGCAACGCGCGAGTTAACGTTATTGCGCTAACTTCACGGTGCAGTTGAGAGGGTGGCCGTGCTTCCGGGCATGAGCGAGCACCGCTTTCATGAGCTCGAGCGCCGCAGAGCGCTCATAGACGCCGCAGGT
The DNA here is from genome assembly GCA_035251855.1 of Burkholderiales bacterium. Lineage (GTDB taxonomy): Bacteria > Pseudomonadota > Gammaproteobacteria > Burkholderiales > SG8-39 > SCGC-AG-212-J23. Next base: position 17,840 of record DATFDV010000230.1, read on the forward strand.
TGCCGCGCCTAACTGGTGCACCTCCAGCATCGTTTCCTTCGCGTCCTCAACGCTCATCGAAAAGAACTGCTGCAGCGTATCAACGACGAATTGCATGGGCGTGTAATCGTCGTTGTACAGAACCACCTGCAGCTCCGCGCCTTCGGGAAGATCGGCTTCGTACGACGCGGAGGCGGGCGCAACGCCGTGCGTCAGATAAAACACAGCGTCAAAACGGGTGATCCCATGCTGCGCCAAAAGCTGTGCCGCGGGCGAGTCCTTGTCATCGAGTATCGCGACCAGCGCGTCCGCACCCGCCGCGTCCGGTTCGAGATCTGCCTCGCGACCGGCCTGCGAAGGCTGCCCCGAGAGGCGCTGCAAAAGATCGCGGCGCAGGCTGTTCAGCTTGACTCCACAACCCCGCAATATTCGGGTAGCGCTCCGGTTATCGAGCAACGCGAGCAGCAAGCGCTCGCCGGTCACCGGCTCGTTGCGGTTGTTGCGTGTCACCGGGCCCGAGGGCGCGAGGCCACTCTGCTTCAGCAGCCGCGCCGCGTGCGAGTCATTCTCGCCGAAGATCGCGGCCAGCACGTCGGCGCCGGTGACCTCCTTCTTGCCTGAGGACTGCACTTGCAGAATCGCACGCTGGATGACGCGCTGGAAACCGAGCGTCGGCTGGGTATCGACGTCTCGTCCGGGCGGGACGTGTGGCACGTTCGCGGCAATATGGTCGGAGAGCGCTTTGCGCAACCCCGCTGGGCTCGGGGAGACGCCCTCGAGCGCTTTCACAGCGGTAGGGCTCTCGAGAAGGGCGAGCAGAAGATGCTCCACCGTGATGAACTCGTGCCGATCCTCACGTGCCGTGACGAAGGCCATCTGCAGACAAACTTCGAGTTCCTGCGCAATCATGGGCCGGGCGTTACTTGCAGCGAATGTTGCCTAGCGTGTAATCAAGAGGCTTGCTGCAATCCTGCTCGCTTATCTTGCGGTTTGGGTCCATCTCCGGCGGGCGCGAGGTGTCGTTCGCAAAGGAGAGTCCGCCTCTCGACACTTCGTAAACACTGGCGGCAAGAATACTGAGTCCGAGGGCTGTTGCGAGGCCGCTGCTGGCGTGCACCTGAACGTTCGAATGCACATGCGGAGTTCCCGCGCTGAGCTGCCACGCGGTGTTGGAGCAGCCGGCGAGCAGCGCCAGCAGAGCGACCGAGCCTCTCACCGCGGCGATCTTACCCCGGCTCGCAGGCCCGCTTAAGCCGGTCGCGCACCGCGTCCCATTGCGGGTCGTTGGGCGGCGCCTCGACCAGGATCTGCTCGCAGTTCGCGCTATCGAGCTCGCGCAGCGCGGCGTACAGCCGCTGCGCATACGCCTGCGGCTCGCGCGGCATGCGCAGCCAGAAGTCGACGCGCTCGTCGGGCCTTGAGAAGGCGAGTACCGCCACGCTTTTCCCTTTGGAAATCTCTTTGTCCAGGGCGTGGGCCGGCACCATGCGCGCCGGCGTGCGCGGCGCGTAGTGGCGCTCGAGGCCGCCGGAATGACGAGGAGAGGAAGCGGCTTTCTCTGCGATCGTCCCGATCAGGGACTCGAGGTCTTGCTTCGAAATCTGTCCCGGACGCAGTAATACGGGGGTAGCGCCTGACAAGTCGACGATGGTCGATTCGATGCCGACCTCGCTCGGCCCGCCTTCGAGCACCAGGTCGACGTCCTTGCCGAGATCCTCGCGCACATGCGCCGGGGTGGTCGGCGAGACCCTGCCGAAGCGGTTGGCGGAAGGCGCAGCGATGGCGCCGGCGAATTCCTTCAGCAGTTGCTGTGCGACCGGATGCGAAGGTACGCGCAGGCCGACCGTGTCCTGGCCTCCCGTGACGAAGTCCTTCGCCAGCGCCGATCGCTTCAGGATCAGGGTGAGCGGGCCGGGCCAAAAGCGCTCCGCCAACTCTGCCGCCGCCCACGGGACATCCCGCGCCCAGCGGAACGCGTGATGCAGTTTCTGAAAATGCACGATGACCGGGTGGTCGGCCGGGCGCCCCTTGACGGCATACAGGCGGGCGACGGCTTTCTCGCTGGCCGCATCGGCGCCGAGGCCGTAAACCGTTTCGGTGGGGAAGGCGACGAGTCCGCCGGCGCGCAGGATCTGCGCCGCGCGGCGGACTTCGGCGGTCACAGCTTGAGCGGCGCGGCCTTGAGCACCGCTTCGGTCTGCTTGCGGCGGAACTCGTCCAGCTTGCCCGCGATCGCCTTGTCGGAAAGGGCGAGTAAGGCCACGGCAAAAAGCGCTGCGTTGGCGGCTCCGGCCTCGCCGATGGCGAACGTGGCTACCGGAATTCCCTTGGGCATCTGCACCGTCGAGAGCAGCGAATCGAGCCCCTGAAGGTGCTTGGAAGGCATCGGCACTCCCAGCACGGGCAGCGTAGTGTGAGCGGCCACTACGCCTGCCAGGTGCGCTGCGCCGCCGGCGGCGGCGATGATGGCCTTCTTGCCGTTCTTCTGGGCGCCGGAGGCCCACTCGGCGACCGCGTGGGGCGTGCGGTGCGCGGACATGGCTTTGGCTTCGTAAGGGACGCCGAATTCCTCCAGCACCTTGGCCGCCGCCTTCATGGTTTCCCAGTCCGAGGTCGACCCCATCACGATGCCAATCAAAGTTTTCTCCCGGTGAGGCGCTCGAGCGCATCGCGGTACTTCTGCGAGGTGCGGGAGATGACGTCTTCCGGCAGCTTCGGCGCCGGCGGGGTCTTGTCCCAGGTGAGCGACTCGAGATAGTCGCGCACGTATTGCTTGTCGAACGAAGGCGGCGAGATGCCGACCTGGTACGAATCGGCCGGCCAGAAGCGAGACGAGTCGGCGGTCAGCACTTCGTCGATCAGCACCAGGTTCTTGTTCTCGTCCAGGCCGAATTCGAACTTGGTGTCGGCGATGATGATGCCGCGCGTCGCCGCGTAGTCGGCGGCTTCCTTGTACAGGCGGATGCTCACCTCGCGCACCTTGGCGGCGAGGTCCTTGCCGATCAGCTTCTCAACCATCGCGTACGGGATGTTCTCGTCGTGCCCGGTCTCGGCCTTGGTCGCCGGGGTGAAGATCGGCTGCGGCAGCTTCTCGGCCTGGCGCAGTCCCTTGGGCAGCTCGATGCCGCACACCTGGCCGGTCTTCTGGTAGTCCTTCCAGCCCGAGCCGATGATGTAGCCGCGCACCACCGCCTCGATCGGCAGCGGCTTGAGCTTCTTCACCACCACCGAGCGGCCGCGCACCTGCGATTTTTCGTTCTCGGCGACCACCGACTCG